>NZ_JBIIAW010000129.1:0-7033 GCF_044239695.1 Pseudolysinimonas sp.
CACCACGGTCGCCGAGCGTGCGCTGTCGACCCAGATGGTGACGTCTTCGGGCTCGTGGAACTCCGACCCCGTGCCGTAGCGGGTCGAGTCGTCCTTCACTGACAGCTTCAGCCCGCCGGCATCCGCCGAATAGGTCACTTCGAAGAGGTCGATGTGCCCTTCCGTGAGCGCGATCGGGCGATCACCAGCAGAGCCCGGCGGCGGTGGAACCGCGATCGAGACCGCTTGGGACGGCTCCGACCAGGGTCCGGCCCCGAGGGCGTTGACCGCACGCACCGCGGCGGTCCAGCTGCCGTTCGGGACGTCGGCGAACGTCGTGGTGAAGCTGTAGACGTCCGGATCGGGTCGCGGGATCTGCTGCGTCACCGTCTGACCGGTCGACGAGGTGAGCCTCACATCGTGAGCCGTGATCGGGGAGAGCCCGTCGAAGGGCGCATACCATGACGTCGTCACGTCGTTTCCGCCCTCCTCGTCCAGCGAGAGGAGAGGCGGCCACGGAGCGTGCGGCACGTTCGGCGCCGGCAGGAAGTTGGCGTAGACCTCGCTGAGGATGCGCCCGCGGGAATCGAGGAGCGCAAGCGTCACCATGTCCCAGACGTCGACCGTCGTCGAGAGCGTCGCCTCCGTCGCTCCCGGGATCTTTCGGCCGTCGGGTCCGTACCACTGGTAGCCGGCGATCTCCGGTCGCGGTTCGGCGAGCACCAGGGCGAGTTCGACATCGGTCCCGTCGTCGACAGCCGCCGGCACCCCGCCGATCGAGGCGCCGAACTCGGAAGCGTCCACCGGGCCCGCGACGGGGCGGGGGCCGACGTGGAAGTGGTAGCTCTCGGCGGGTCCCGTGAGGGTGCCGACCGCGGTGGTGGTCGCCGACGGCGTCACCACCAGCTCGTAGTCACCGGGCTCCGTGAACACCCAGGTCGTGTGGTAATGCACATCGGGCTGGGTGAGGATCAGCTCCGGCTGGCCGTCGGTCGTGTCGATCCAGCGGTCGGTCGCCGTCAGGTCGGACTGGAAGATGAACACATCGCCGGGTCCGGTCACCTCGACGGCGAGCTGCACGGCGCCCAGCTCCCGCGGGATCTCGACGCCTGCCGGAAGAGTGGCGGCCAGGCGTTCGGTGCTCCAGCCCGGCCATGGCAGGCCGTCTTGCTGGACCCAGTCGAGGATGTAGAACTCCTCGCCCACCGGGAGGAACTCGTAGCCCTCCAGCTGCTCCTCGAGGGCGAGCGCGGACTGCGCCTGATCGACGGCGATCGTGACTTGCGACGGGTCCCAGAACGCATGGTCGAGGTCGTAGAGCCTCGAGTCGTCCTTGACCTGCAGCACGAGACGTCCGTCGTCATAGGTGAGTTCGAAGAGGTCGATGTGGCCGTTGTCGAGCACGACCTCTCGCAGCGGCATCTCACGCGGCGCGGCGACCTCGAGCGCAACGGCGGCCGACGGTCCGTAGCCGACGGCGCCCGCGGGGGTGACGAACGAGGCGCGATACTCGGCACCGTCGTCCCCTTCTGCGGCGTCGAACGCCAGCACCATGCCGGTCTCGCCCTCGACGATCTCGAAGTCGTCGGCGCCGGCAGCGCGGCGCTCCCAGCGCACGTCGGTAAGGACGGTCGCCGCCGCGCTCGACGCGGTCAAGCTGACGGGATCGCCCGTGTCGACATCGGTCTCGCCGCTGACCGAGATCACCTGACGAGCTGCGCCGCCATGGTCGTCGTGGTGGATCGTCGCGATGTCGCTGATCAGCGGGTCACCGCCGTCCGCGGGCGTGACGATCGCGCGCACCTCGACCTCGGCGAGCGCCTGCTCGGCGATCAACTGCGCGTTGCGGCTGGCGGCGTCGGGAATGTCGGACCAGACGTCGGACCCGGGCCACTTCCACTGCCAGCGCACCGAATCGTCATCGGCGATCTCGGGATCGGCGATCAGCCGAAGGTTGATGTCGTAACCCTGGTGGTAATGGCCCCCGAGCGCATCCGGAAAGAGCAACTGCTCATCCGGCGTCGCGTCGGAGATCGTGAGCACCTGCTGCACGTACGCCGAGGTGCCGATGGTGCCGTCGTCGTAGGTGCGGGTCACCTCGAACAGCAGGGTGTCGCCGTTCTCCTCCACGGTCAGCGGCAGCACGATGGAGCGATCTGCCTCTGTCGACCCGGACCCGAGCTCGGTGAAGGTCCAGGTCGCGCCGTCGAACAACGACCAGCGATACCGTGCACCAGGGAACTCGGGGTGCAGCCCGGCCGTCGCTTCGAGCGTCTGCCCGGCGCGGTACACGCTTCGGATGCCCTCGAGGATGACCTCCTGGGAAATGATGTCGCCGACGAACGGTGCGGACTGCGCCACGACGAGCCCGTCCCGCACCGTCTGCACCGACCACGTGGCACCGGTCACACTGGAGGTGGGCCGGAGCACCAGCTCGGAGTCCTCCACTGCCGCTGCCCCGTAGGCTGCCCATGTCGACTTCCCGTATCGGTTTGCGAGCCGGAGGGAGTCGCCGTCGTCGGCACTTCCCGAGAGGACGAGTCGAAGAGCATCGCCGACATAGTGGTCGCCGACCGGCCACGCGGTGGTGACCGGAGTGACGGCATCCTCGACGACGAGGGCCACCCACGCGGTCTGCGAGACGTTCGTGGTGCCCTGCCGCAATCGCGCGCTGATCTCGTAGCCGTCCCGGTCGGCTCCGAGCAGCTGGGTGAGCTGCCCGTTCGCGGCGGCGGTGCGATCGCCGTCGCCGTAGAAGACGTAGTCGGAGCCCGTTTGTCCGATGGCGCGGATCAGCCACCGGTAAGTCTGCCCTTCGCCGAGAGTGTGGCCCACGATGGAGGCGTCAAGCCGGTCGCCGGGCTGGTAAGACGACTGAACCCCGGAAATCGCGAAGACCTCGCCCCCCGGGGCCGTGACGGCGACCGGGGTCGCGGTCGAGGTCGACGCGGCCGCGTCGAGCACCACACTGGGAACGAAGGCGGCGGTCAGCGCTCGCGCGCCGACCGGCAGGGTCGTCGTGTACGTGATGTCGCCCGCCACGGCCGGTGCGTGCCAGAGCGCAGTGGCTCCGTCCCGGAACTCGACATGACCGGCGACGCCGGCCGGCTGCACGGTGGCGGTCAGTGTGACCTGCTCGTCGGTCGTGATCTCAGCGTCGGACACAGACAGCGTCGTCGTGGTGTCGATCGGCGCCGGCAACGAACCGACGACGAAGGTGTACACCGCGGTGGCGCTGACCGGCGAACCCGAGATCGTGGCGGTCGCCTCGACGGCCAGGCGATAGCTGCCGGCTGCGGTGAACGCCCAGTTGGCGTGCATGTGGGTCCGACCAACGGTGAACGCGGCGATGCCCTCATCCGTCGACCAGAGCCGGGTCACCGAGGAGCTCCCGCCACCCGTGTACACCTCGAGATCGCCCGGTCCGCTGAACCCGGTCAGGGTGAAGGTCGTCTGGTTGCCGTCGACAGCTCCTGCCGCCACCGACTCCGTCGAGAAGCCCGGCCAGAGGAGGTCGCCGCCCGGATTGCTCTCCGGCGCGATCCAGACCGACGAGCCCTCCGGCCCGACGAAATCGAAGCCGGCGGGCAGCGTGGTGACGGCGTCTGCGTCGACATGGAAGCGCACCGTCTCCGGGTCGAAGCGCGTGCCGTTCACCCCATCGACGTCGGCCTTGGTGCCGAGCGCGAAGTCGCCCGCGTCGGAGAACGTCGACACGGCGTCAGTGTGCACGTCGGCGAGGATGCGCAACTCACGCGAGGCGGGAGCGGAGCCCGCCCCTTCGGAGCTGGGCGATGGAATGGCGGGTGCCGGACCGATGGTAGCGCCGACCGCACGACTTACCTCGTCGCCCTCCGCGTCGGCACCCTGGTCGGCCTCCGGCAGTGGGTCCGGTACGACCGGAGCCGGCACGACGAACGACAGCACGACCGCATTCGAGTCGATGGGGGTGGACGAGACGCCTTCGGCCGTCATGGTCGCGAGCTGTCCGTGCATCCCGAACGTGACCGCGTACTGCCCCGGAGCGTCGAAGCGGGCTCCGAGCTGAGTCGCGCCCGGCCCGACGGCGACAGCGGTGCCGACCCGCGCGGCGGCGACGCCTACCGTCACGTCGACGTCGCCGGGGCCCTCCACGTCCCGCACCGTGAGCGAAAGCGATTCGACGGAGATGCCGTCGCTCAGCGACTGGTCGATTACGAGTTCGCCGCCGAACGATCCGTCTTCGCCGAGGGTGATCGCCGATGATGCGCCGGTCAACGTCATCCCGCCGTCGGACACGGTGGCGGTGAGCGTCGAGGCGCTCGTCTGCGCGAGAGCGGGCAGGGTACCGGGGAGAGAGAGCATCGCCGCGAGGGCAAGTGCGAAGACGGAGGCGAAGGAGCGGCGCATGGGGGACTTTCCAGTCGGCCGGATGGTCTCCAGCTATTGATATTGATTCTCAGTATCCCCATACTGCGTGACGTGAGGGCGAAGCGTCAAATCCGTCCCGCCCAGCGTCGCGCGACGCCGCGAGCGTCAGATCGGATGCACTCCTGCTTATATGTACCCATGACGCGCGAACTCGACTCCGTAGCGGAGCTGTTCCGCGCGCTCGGTTCGGTGTCGCGTCTCAGCATCCTTCTCGCGTTGCGCGACGGGCGGGCGACCGTGACGACCCTCGTGGGATCCACGGGGATGTCACAGCCGTTGGTGTCACAGCATCTGCGGTCACTCCGTGAGGTCGGCCTCGTCAGCGTCGAGCGCCTGGGCCGCGAATCCCACTACTCAGTAGCGGATCGGCACGTGCAGCACATCGTCGAAGACGCCATGACGCATGCGTCCGAAACCGCAGGCGAGAACGACTCTCAATAAATAAACGTATTGCAATATCTTTATATGTGTGGTGGACTCGGTATCGACGAAGGGATACCCATGGCCGAGAACGAGACCCACGCCGAGCATTCGCTCGCCGACCACGAACACACCGACGGCTGCGGCCACGAGACCGTGGAGCACGACGGTCACATCGACTTCGTGCACGATGACCACCGGCACGCTCTGCACGGCGACCACTACGACGAGCACTGACCTCGTCGTCCAACGCGAAGGCCCCCTCCGGATTCCGGAGGGGGCCTTCGTCTGTCACGCTCTCACACCCTGGTCCCGCGGTGCACGGTATTGGCGGACAGCAGGAACAGGTCGGCCCGCCGGATGAGGCTGCGTGGGTCTTCGCGGTCGAGCAGGACATCGAGCGCGACTCGATCGGCTTCGGGCAGTCGTGTGCCAACGGCATCCCGTACATGTTCGAAATGCCGCACGATGTGCTGCCGAGCGACCCGCGAGACCGGTGCCGTCAGATCCAGCACGAAAGTGCGGCTCTCGACATCGATGAGACCCGCATCCCTCATCCGGTCGGGCCAGTCCCGCTCACCCGACAACGCGGCATCGGTCATGTTCCAACGCTCGCGGTAGTACCGCGAAAGCTCAGCCTCGAGCCGTGCCATGAGGCCGGGATCGGAGACCCCGTAGCCTCCCGGCAGGTTGCGCATCGGGAGACCCCCCTCGGCGATCGCGACTCGTCCACCGGGGGTCGTGCTCGCGGCGAGGGCCGCGATGGCGGCGCCCGGATCCGGAGTGTGGTGCACGACGTGGCTGGCCCACACGATGTCGGCCGCCGGGAGTGTCCCGAGGTCGTCGATACGCCCGCGCACGAGTTCCACCCGATCTGCGACTCCCGCCTCGGCCGCGACCACCGACCCGCGATCGAGGAACGGCTGCGTCGGGTCTACGGCGATGACGATGGCGTTCGGCTGCCTCAGGGCAAACTCGACGGACGCGTACGCGGGGCCGCTCCCGGCGTCGATGACACGCTGCACGTCGAGACCTTCGACGACCCAGTGCGCGGCCGACGCCAGCCACGGTCGCGCGAGCGAGCCCTCGACGTCCAAGGCGACGAGCTGCTCCTCCCAGTTCTCGTAGTGGCTGTGGCTCGGGTGGTGGTTATCGGACGCGGTCATGGCGTTCCCTTTCTGTATGCGCACATCGACACGGAGGTGCGCAGGTGCGCGGTGCGCGGTGCGGCGGGGGTCACCGCCCGACGATGACCCGCCCCCGGCCCTCGACATCCACGTCGCGTGCCGCCACGCGATAGGTCTCTTCCACCAACGCGGCGGTGAGGATGTCGTCCGGGTGTCCGTCGGCGACCACCCGGCCGTGATCGAGCAGTACGATCCGGGTGCAGTACGCACGGGCGAGGTCGATGTCGTGAAGGGCGACGACGCTCGTCGCCGATCCATCTGCGAGGTGGGCGAGCAGGTCGTGCTGGTGCCGCAGATCGAGGTGGTTGGTCGGCTCGTCGAAGAGCAGCACGTCGGCGGCCTGCGCGAACGCCCGGGCGATGAGCACGCGGCGACGCTCGCCGCCCGACATCTCCCGGAGGCTGCGATCGAGGAGGCTGCCGATCTCCCAGCGCGCGGCAAGGGTCTCGATGAAGTCGTGGTCGGCACGGCGGTAGGGCCGCCACTCCGGAGTCGCGACCCCGCGCCCGAGGAGCAGCACGTCGCGTGCCGTGAAGGGAAGCTCGGTGTACTCGTCCTGGGCGACCGACGCGATGAGCCGCGCCCGCTCGCGAGCCCGGATGCCGGCGAGCGGTCGACCGTGCAGAGAGACCGAGCCCGCGTCGGGCGCGGAGATGCCGGCGAGCACCCGCAGCAGACTCGTCTTGCCCGAACCGTTAGGGCCGAGCAAGGCCACCGTCTCGCCGGCGCCGATCACGACATCCACCGGACCGAGCGCGATGCGCGACCCGTGGCGGACCTCGATCGCGTGGCCCGCGATGACGGGGGCGGCCACGCCCCCGTCATCGCGATCGGAGTGGTCGTCAGCCATCGAGCCCGGCGGTGAGCAGCTCGACACCCGTCACCGCGGTCGGCCCGGCCCCGGTGACGGCGGAGGGGATCAGGATGAGGCGCCCCGCCTGCACGGCGTCGAGAGCTTCCGCACCGGGCTCGGCGAGGAAGCGCGCGCGGGCATCCTCCGCGGTGTCACCGGTGAAGCCGTAGCCGATGACGATCCA
>NZ_JBIIAW010000164.1:0-4294 GCF_044239695.1 Pseudolysinimonas sp.
GCGTCCCGGGGCGCTGGCGAAGGCGATCGCGGCGACGGCGGGCTCGAGGTGCAGGCCGTCGAGCACGAGTTCCAGGCTCACTCGCTCGTCCTCGAAGGCGGCGACGACCGGTCCGGGGGAGCGGTGGTGGATGCCCGGCATCGCGTTGAACGCGTGGGTGAGCAGCGTCGCACCCGCGTCGAAGGCGGCTCGGGCGGTGTCGGCGTCCGCTTCGGTGTGGCCGATCGCGACGACGACGCCGGCGGCGACGAACCGGCGCACCGCGTCGAGCCCCCCGGGCAGCTCGGGTGCGAGGGTGACCTGGCGCAGGGTGCCGTCGGCGGCGGCGAGGAGCCGGTCGATCGTCGCGGCGTCGGGGGTGCGCAGCATCGCCTCCGCGTGCGCGCCGCGACGGCTCGGGGCCAGGAACGGACCCTCCAGATGGCTGCCGAGCAGCGTCGGATCGGTGGCCGCGAGCTGCGCGACCCGGGCGAGCTGCCGCTCGAGCACGTCGACGGGTTCGGCCACGAGACTGACCACCGACCGGGTCGTGCCGTGGGCGCGATGCGCCGCGAGGGCGGCGGGCAGATCGCCCGACCCGTAGTCCTCGCCGCCTCCGCCGTGGCCGTGCAGATCGACGAAGCCGGGGGCGAGCCAGAGCCCCGTCAGATCGACGGTCTCATCGGCGGCGGGGCGGTCGCGGCCCGACCCGACCGCCGCGATCGTGGCCCCGTCGAGCAGCAGCCAGGCGTCCGGGGTCTCGCCCCGGGCATCCACGGAGGTGGCCGAGTGGAGCAGCGTCGTCACCCCTCCAGGCTACCGGCCAGCCTCGCCGGCCTCCCGGTATCGTGGACGACGAGTGCGGCATCCCCCGTGCTCTCGCGGCCGGCGTCACGTGCCCACCGAAGTCCGAAGGCCTCCGCCTCATGTCTGCCACTTCCGGCGAACGGTTTCCCCTGTTCCGCCTGCTCGTCCTCGCCGGGGCGATCTTCGTCTCCGTCTCGAGCGAGTTCCTGCCCACCGGCCTGCTGCCCGATATCGCCGCCGACCTCGACGTCTCCGAGTCCCGGGTCGGCCTGCTCGTCACGCTGTTCGCCCTCACGGTCGTGGTCAGCACGGCGCCGCTGACCCTGCTCACCCGTCGCCTCTCCCGCAAGTGGGTCATCGTCGCGATGCTCGGCGTGTTCGCACTGTCCAACGTGCTCGCCGCGTTCGCGCCGACCTACGAGGTGCTGGCGGTGGCCCGGGTCATCGGTGGCCTCGCGCACGGTCTCTTCTGGGCGGTCACGACCCCGTACACGGCGCTGCTCGTGCCGGGGCGGCAGCTCGCCCGCGCCGTGGCGGTGACGACGGCGGGCGGATCGTTCGCCTTCATCCTCGGGGTCCCGTTGACGGCCGCGATCGGCCACGCGCTCGACTGGCGCGCGGCCTTCGGGGTGATGGCGGGTCTCGTCGTGGTCTTCACCGTGCTCGCCGCCGTGCTGCTGCCCGCGAAGGAGCACCGTCGGCCCCAGCCCGAAGCCGGGGCGGAACCGGTCCGTGACAAGTCCTGGGCGGCCCTCGGCATCGTGGCGGTCACCGTGCTGCTCGTCGCCATCGGGCACAACACCTTCTACACCTACATCGCGCCCTGGGCGATCGCCGTCGGCGGCATCCCGGACGACCTCGTGAGCCTGGCGCTGCTCATCTTCGGCGTCGCGGGGGCCCTCGGACTGCTCGTCTCCGCGGTCTACGGCGACCGGTTCCCGCGCTTGACGGTCAACGTCATGACCACGGCCGTCATTGCGACGATCGTCCTCACCGCGGTCGCCGGTCGCGGCGTCGTCGTCGCTATCCTGCTGCTCGCGCTCTGGAGCATGGCGTTCGGCGGGCTCCCGTCGCTCTTCCACACCCGCTCGCTGCACGCGACGTCGGGGCGCATCCGTGACCTCGCGGGCGCGGCGATCACGACGGCGTTCAACGCCGCGATCGGCGGCGGTGCTCTCATCGGCGGCATCGTCTTCGACGAGCTCGGGGTCGCGGCCGTTCCGTGGGTCGCCGCCCTCATCGTCGCCGTCGGCTTCGCCTGGGTGCTGCTGACCGACCCGCTCCGCATCCGCTCCCATCCCGCGGAAGCGCACAAGGGCTAGCGACGGCGCGGTACTTTCGAGTCATGCATCCCTGGCTCGTCGCGATCGACCTGCAACAGGTGTTCGGGGCCTCGCGCAGCCCCTGGGCGTCGCCGACCTTCGAGACGGCGGCCGCCGGGGTGGCCCGGCTGGCGCCCGCGTTCGGCGACCGCACGCTGTTCACCCGCTACGTCGCCCCGGCGAACCCGCAGGGCGCCTGGCGGCCCTACTTCGCGGTCTGGCCGTTCGCCCTCGTGCCGCACGACGATCCGCTCTACGACCTCGACGAGCGGTTCCGCGACGCCCCGCGCGTCGAAACCCGCGAGACGTTCGGCAAGTGGGATGCGGGGCTCCACGCCGCGGTCGGCGGCACGAACGAGATCGTGCTGGCCGGGGTCTCGACCGATTGCTGCGTGCTGTCCACCGCCCTCGCGGCGGCCGACGCCGGCATCCACGTGCGCGTCGTCGTCGACGCGTGCGCCGCACCGACCGCGACCGACCACGAACGCGCGATCCTGACGATGGGGATGTACGCGCCGCTCATCGAACTCACGACCGTCGACGCGGTGCTGCGCGAGCTAGACTGACGCCGTCGCAACTGGCGTTCGGATGGGCCACCATCGGGGAGCGACGCAGCTTCTGAGACGCGGCCGTACGCCTGGGCCGCCGTGAATCCGCTGCGTCGTGAGGAGCCAGGATGTCGTCCCTTTTCAATGCCCCGCTGAGCGAAGTCGACCCGGAGGTCGCCGCCGCGCTGGAGGCCGAGCTGAACCGCCAGCGCTCGACTCTGGAGATGATCGCGAGCGAGAACTTCGTGCCGCGGGCCGTGCTCGAGGCCCAGGGCTCGGTGCTGACCAACAAGTACGCGGAGGGTTACCCGGGCAAGCGCTACTACGGTGGCTGCGAGTTCGTCGACGTCGTCGAAACCCTCGCGATCGAGCGCGCGAAGAAACTGTT
This sequence comes from Pseudolysinimonas sp., assembly GCF_044239695.1. Lineage (GTDB taxonomy): Bacteria > Actinomycetota > Actinomycetes > Actinomycetales > Microbacteriaceae > Pseudolysinimonas_A. The sequence goes on from NZ_JBIIAW010000164.1 coordinate 3,045, forward strand.
CGGCGCCGAATTCGCGAACGTGCAGCCTCACTCGGGTGCGTCGGCCAACGTCGCCGTGCTGTCGGCGATCGCCGAGCCGGGCGACCGCATCCTCGGCCTCGAACTGGCCCAGGGCGGCCACCTGACGCACGGCATGAAGCTCAACTTCTCCGGCAAGCTCTATGACGCCCACGCTTATGGGCTCGATCCGGCGACGATGACGATCGACATGGCGACGGTGCGCGAACGCGCCCTCGACGTGAAGCCGAAGGTGATCATCGCCGGTTGGTCGGCCTACCCGCGTCAGCTCGACTTCGCCGCGTTCCGGGCCATCGCCGACGAGGTCGGTGCGAAGCTCTGGGTCGACATGGCGCACTTCGCCGGACTCGTCGCGGCCGGCCTGCACCCGAGCCCGGTTCCGCACGCGCACATCGTGTCGTCGACCGTGCACAAGACGATCGGCGGCCCGCGCTCGGGTTTCATCCTCACCAACGACCCCGACATCGCGAAGAAGATGAACTCCAACGTCTTCCCCGGCCAGCAGGGCGGCCCGCTCATGCACGTCATCGCCGCGAAGGCGACGGCGTTCAAACTGGCGATGGAACCGGAGTTCGTCGAACGGCAGAAGGCGACGCTGAGCGGCGCGCGGATCCTCGCCGAGCGACTCACCCAGCCGGATGTCGCGGCCGAGGGCATCGCGGTGCTCTCCGGCGGCACCGACGTGCACCTCGTGCTCGTCGACCTGCGCGACTCGGCGATCACCGGGCAGGACGCCGAGAACCTGCTGCACGAGGTCGGGATCACGGTCAACAAGAACTCGGTGCCGAACGACCCCCGGCCCCCGATGGTGACGTCGGGCGTGCGCATCGGCACCCCGGCCCTGGCCACCCGGGGTTTTCATGATGCGGAATTCACCGAGGTCGCCGAGATCATCGCGGCTACCCTGAAGGCCGACCCTGACCTGCCGGCTCTGCGCGCGCGTGTCGAAGCCCTCGCCTCGGCCTTCCCGCTCTACCCCGGCCTGACGAGCCCCGGGAGCTGGCAATGACCGCCATCACACTCGACGGCGTCGCGACCGCGACGACCATCAAGAACGAACTGCGCGTGCGCATCGAGGCCCTCGCGGCGAAGGGGATCGTGCCCGGACTCGGCACCCTCCTCGTCGGCGAGGACCCCGGCTCGATCTCCTACGTGTCGAGCAAGCACCGCGACTGTGCCGAGGTCGGCATCACCTCGATCCCGGTCGAGCTGCCCGCGACCGCGTCGGAGGC
>NZ_JBIIAW010000165.1:0-4236 GCF_044239695.1 Pseudolysinimonas sp.
ACCGAGGACCTCGTCTTCACCCAGCCCTACATCGACCACCCCGACAACGGCTGGCACCCCGAGATCGACGCCGAGGTGCTGTCGCTTCGCGAAGGTGGGCTGATCGACGAGATCGGCGTGCTCAAGTACCACTTCACGACGCACGCCGAGGCGCTCATCCACGGCGACCTGCACACCGGCTCGGTGTTCGTGCCCTCCGGCGAGTCCGACGTCGCCGCGAAGATCTTCGACATCGAGTTCTCGTTCTACGGCCCCGTCGCCTTCGACCTCGGCGCCTTCTTCGGCAACGTGATCATCGCGCAGGCTCGCGCCGCCGTGCTCGACCGCCCGGCCGAGTTTCGCGACTGGCTCGACGGGCTCGTCGGCGAGGCCTGGGACGCCTTCGACGCGGAGTTCCGCCGCCTCTGGCCGACCCGCACCGACACGCTCTACAGCGACATCGTGCGCGACCGCTACCTGCGCTACACCTTCGAGGACGCGATCGGATACGGCGGCGCCAAGGCGATCCGCCGTATCGTCGGCCTCGCCAAGGCCTCCGACATCGAGACCCTCGACCGCGCGGACTACACGGTTGCCGCTACCGCCGTGCTGAAGACCGCGCGTGCCTGGGTGGAGGGGCGCACCGGCTTCGGCTCTGCCGCCGACCTTCCGCGGCCCCTGCGATGAGCGACCTGCCCCCCTCGATCGAGTGGACCGGGGATGCCGTGCGCATCATCGACCAGCGCCGCATTCCCGCGGCCCTCGAGCTGCGATCGCTCACCACGGTTGACGAGGTGATCGACGCGATCTCGACCCTCGCCGTGCGCGGCGCGAACGTCATCGGCAGCGCGGGCGCGCTCGGGCTCGCACTCGGAGTGCGTGCGGGGCTCGACCCCCGCGAGACGGCAGACCGGCTCATCGCCGCGCGGCCGACCGCCGTGAACCTGCGGGTCGCGGTCGAACGCGCGCTGGCCGCATCCGATCCGCTCGTCGAGGCGCTGCGGCTCATCGAGGCGGATCGCGACGAGACGCACCGCATCGGCGAGTTCGGGCGAGCAGAGCTGCGGGACGCCCGCCGCATCCTGACCCACTGCAACACCGGCAAGCTCGCGACCACCGGCTGGGGCACCGGCCTCGGCATCATCTACGCCAAGCACGAGGCGGGGGAGCCGGTCACCGTCATCGCGACGGAGACGCGCCCGCTGCGGCAGGGAGCGCGCCTCACCGCCTGGGAGCTCTCGCGATCCGGTGTCGACGTCGAGCTCATCGTCGACGCCGCTGCGGCCGCCGCTCTCGCGACCGGCACCATCGATGCCGTCATCGTCGGTGCGGACCGCATCGCCGCCAACGGCGACACCGCCAACAAGATCGGCACGCGCGCCCTCGCCATCGCGGCTTTCCACGAGGGCGTGCCCTTCTACGTCGCGGCGACGCTCAACGCGATCGACGCGGGCACCCCCGACGGCTCCGCGATCGAGATCGAGCTGCGCAGCGGGGACGAGGTGCGCGAGGGCGTCGCCGACGACATCCGTGTCTGGAACCCCGCTTTCGACGTCACCCCGGCGAAGTTCATCACCGGGATCATCACCGAGGCGGGCATCCTTCGCCCGCCCTTCGCACCAGCAATCACAGAGGCACTCACCGCATGACCGTCATCACCGCCGTCTTCGAGATCCGCGACGCCGAGCCCGAGCGCCGCGCGCTCGAGATCGCCGTCGAGCAGAGCCACGAGCTGCCAACCGCCGTCGCGCCGCAGGAGTCGCTGCACTCGCTCGCCCATGTCGCCTCCGTTGTCACCCGTGAGGACGGGGTTGCGGTTGCGACGATCGAGTTTCCCACCGAGCTGGCGGGCGGCGAGCTGACGCAGCTGCTGATTCTGCTCATCGGCAACGTGTCGCTGCAGAACGGAGTGCGACTCATCGACTTCGCCATCGATGGCGGGCTCGCCCAGGCAATCGGGGGCGGACCCCGGCTCGGCACCGCGGGAATCCGCCGTCGCGTCGCGGCACACGGCCGCCCGCTGCTGGCCACGGCGCTCAAGCCCGTGGGGCTGCCCACCGCGGCTCTCGCCACGATGGCCTACGACCTTGCCGCCGGCGGCATCGACCTCATCAAGGACGACCAGGGCCTCGGCAACCAGATCTGGTCGCCGTTCGCCGAGCGGGTCTCTGCGGTCGCTGAGGCTGTCGCGAAGGCGAACGCCGACCACGGCACGTCAGCCGTCTACCTTCCGGCGATCGCCGGACCGGGCGACGTCTTCGTCGAGCGGGTTCAGCAAGCGGTCGACCTTGGAGCAGACGGTGCACTGCTCATGCCGGGCATCTCCGGCTTCGACCGCATCGCCGAGGCGGGCCGAATCCTCGGCGACGACCGCATCATCTACTCGCACCCGTCGTTCCTCGGCGGCTTCACCGCCTCCGACGAGCACGGCATCTCGCCCGAGGTGCTCTTCGGCCTCATCACCCGCCTTGCGGGCGCGGATGCCGTCATCTTTCCCAGCTACGGTGGCCGCTTCAGTCTCACCCCCGAGCAGTGCGCCGGCGTGGCTGCGAATGCCGCCCGCGACTTCGCGGGCCTCACGCCGATCCTGCCGTCTCCGGGCGGTGGCATGTCGATCGACCGGGTGCCGGAGCTCGTGGCGCACTACGGCTCCGACGTGCTGCTGCTGATCGGCGCCGACCTGCACCGCGGGGGCAACCTGCGGGCGGCCGCCGAGCGGTTCCGCGAGGCGGCCGAGAGCGCCTAGTAGCGAATGAAGTCGCGGATCGCCGGGGTCTCGTTGAACAGGGCGATCTGGGCGGCATCCGGTTTCACCGGGCGGTCGCGGTCGACCGTGACGCTGCAGAGAAAGCCGAGGGGCTCCGTCTCGGTCGAGCGGAACTGGTGCCAGCCCCAGCTGGGCACGAAGATCACATCGTTGAGGGCGAGCTCGACGACCTGATCGCCGATGAGCGCACTGCCCGCGCCGCGGATCGGGATGACGACGTGCGTGTGCTCGTGGTGCTCGAGGGTCGTGTGGCCGCCCGGTGCCACCTCGAAGTAGCGAAGGGACACACCCTGGCCGTGCTCGGCGTCGGCGAGCACCTGGCGGTTGACGCCCTTGAAGCTGCCGTCGTTCTCCTTGTAGTCAAGAACGTCGACGCCCTGCCAGCGGAAGGGCTCGGACTGCTCGAGGCGGGGGACTGTGCTCACCCGTCAAGGCTACGCGTCAGAGACCGCGCTTTTCCTTCTGTGTCACCCGGAGTCCGCTGCGCTGCAGGCGCTCCACCAGCTCGCGCACACCGACCGGCTGCGCGCCGAGGGCTATGAGCTCGTCGCGCTTGTGCGCCGGGTAGTCGTAGTGGTCGCGGTCGAAGCCGCGGCGCGGCATGCCGGCGGCCTCGGCGAAGGCGTGCAGCTCGTCGAGCGACTCGTCACTGACGAGGTGGCCCCAGAGGGTGTTGTGCGCCGGCCAGATCGGCTGGTCGATCAACACGGACATGAGGCCGAGTCTAAATCGCTACGCGACACCCTGCGCGACGAGCACTCCGTCGACGTAGGCGTAGACCGGCTGCGGGCGAAACCCGGCGAAGAAGACCTCGCGGTGCTTGTCGATCTGCACGTGGTGCACCTCGGTCGTGCCGACCGGAAACTGCCAGCTCGAGACGAGGTTGACGCCGAACATCTGGGTCGTGCTCACGACGCTGTTGCCGTCGACCGCGATGGTCAGGCCGCCCCAGAACTTGTCAAAGCTGAAGAAGACGGTGTGCTTCTCCTCGACGCCGACCTCGAATGTCATCTGCATAGCCATGGCTTGATCGTAGAGGAAAACTCAAGGGTGGCGACGTCGGGTGTGCCGCTGCAATAGTGGGCGCATGGGCAGCACCCGCCACAAGCTGGAGAAGGCACTCGCCGAGCAGGCGCTCGTGCGCATCAGCAGAGACCTGATGTACGCCGACACAGAGACCTGCATCGTCGTCGCGATCGGCGCCAAGTGGGCTCTGGTGCGTTCCGTCGTCGATGGCGGCTACCTCGACGGCTTCAGCGCCCTCAGGATTCGCGACATCACTGCGGTCAAGAAAGACAGGTCGTTCGCGGTCACGGCGCTCCGTCTGCTGCCCGGGTGGCCGATCCTGCCGCTCGGCTCGTCTCTCGACCTGGACTCCCTCGTCGGACTGGTGCAGTCGGTCGGCGCCGAGGGGCGCCTGTTCGGCCTGGAGAAGGAGCGCCAGCGTCGAGCCCTGTGGATCGGCACGCTCGACGAGGTCGACGCGAAGT
>NZ_JBIIAW010000070.1:0-15981 GCF_044239695.1 Pseudolysinimonas sp.
GCCGCCGGGGTCGTCGCCGCCGGACTCGTACTCCTCGCGCTCCTCGGCACCCTGATCCAACTGGTCCTGCAGGTCCTCCAGCTCCGAGGGTTCCGGCGTCTCCGTGGCCTCCGGGTCCTGGGGCGGCGGGGTGCCGCCGGTCGGATCCTGGAGCTTCTCCAGGAGGCGTCGGATCTCCTCGTCGACCGTGTCCTCCATGTTCTGGGTCGGGTCAGGCGACACGTCATCCGCCGCAGGCGAGCGGCACCCCTCCGGCGCCCCCTCCATCACCTGCAGCGCCTCCTCCCACGCCGCGACGGCGGCGGTCCGATCGCCATCCGCGAGCTCGGCATCCCCGGTGCGCTCGATCACGATCGCCAGATTCACCCGCACGGCGCACTGCTCGAGTCCGGGTGCGAGCTGCAGCGCCGACTCGAAGGCGGCACGCGCGCCCGCGAGATCGCCCGACGCGGCGAGCCCCACCCCCAGGTTGTAGGGCGCTTTGTAGGGCTCGAAGACGTTGACCGGCTCTTGGCCCCGGGCCGACTGCACGGTGCCGGGGTAGTCGCCCTCGACGTAGGACGCCGTCGCGGAGTAGGCGAACGCGTACATGCTCAGCACCTTCGCGCCGAAGGCGACGGTCGGCAGCGCCAGCACGACCCCGGCGATGAGCGCGATGCGGCGCACGGCACGTCGGCGATCTCCGCGCGGCGGAACGCCGGGGGTCGGGGTCGGGGCGGTCACGACGCGTCCTTCCGCGCCGCTCGCGGAGCCACCCGGGCCGCTTCGACGAGCGCCGTCGTCGCGCGCGCCAGCTCGAGGGCGAGCAGGGCGGCGATCACGAGCGCGACGACCCAGGTCAGTTCCGTGACCGTGCCGGTCGTGCCATCCGCCGGTGCGGTGGCCGTCGCGGGCACCCCCGGCAGTCCGAGGGCGTCGCCCGCCGCCCGCTGCTGGTAGTCGACGCCGAGGTCGGCGGCGATCTGCTGCAGATTCGCCGGGTCGATCACGGAGAGGGCCTCGTCGCCCTCGTAGAGGATGTAGCCGCCGGGACCGCCGAGGCCGGCATCCGTCTGGCGCATCGGCCCCCCGGCCTCGGTCCCGTAGCCGAGCACGGCCCCGCCCCCGACCAGATCGGCGCTGCCCTCGAACGATTCGACGAACCCCGACGACGTCTGCTCGCCGTCCCCGAGGTAGAAGACGAGCCGCGACCGCTCGGGCGCGAGGTCGGCCGCGGCGCCGAGGGTCTGTTCGAGCAGCCCGGCGGCGACCCCGACGGAGCTGCCCTGCGAGCGCGACGTGACCTCGGGGCGCAGTACCGAGATCGACGAGACGACCGCGGCGGCATCCGTCGTCAGCGGAACGCGCACGACCGCGTCGGAGTCGAAGGTGAGGAGGGCGAACCGGGCACCGGGGTACCGGGCGACGATCTGCTCGACGTCGGCCCGCACCCCGTCGAGTCGCGGCTCGTCGCCGTCCCAGTCCTCCGCGACGATGCTCGCCGTCGCGTCGACCACGATCACGACGTCGACCTCCGCCGCGAGGGTCTCGGCCGCGCCCCCGGAGATCCCGGGACGCAGCAGGAGGAGGCCGCAGGCGAGCACCAGGGCGACGCGGCCGATCCAGACCAGGCGGGACGAGCCCCGACTGGCGACCGCGCGCCAGACGGCGAGGCCGGCGACCGCGAGCGCGACGATGACGACGAGGGCCGCGGGCAGCACGGGCTGGACGATCATGCGCGGACCCTCCCGGCGACGACGACGAACGCCAGAGCGAACGCCGCGACGACAACTGGCCAGGGCCCGGGCGCATCCACCCGGACGATCGTCGGCTGACCCTGCAGGAGCGTGGCCTCCTGACTCTGCACCTCGGCGACGACGCTCTCGACGGTCGTCGCGTCGTGCAGCCCGAAGTAGCCCCCGCCGGTGAGGTCGCTCGCCGCCCGCAGTTCGGCGCTCGTGGCGGATTCGGAGTCGGCGGGATCGATCACGTAGACCCGCACGTCGAGCGAGCGCGCGTACCCGGCGGCATCCTCGAGGCTGACCGACTCGGCCCCGTTCACCTCGTTGTCGGTCGCGAGGATGATCGACCGGGAGCGCTCGGTGTCGGGGCTGTCGAAGCCGAGTGCGCACGCGGCGAGCCCGTCGCCGACGAGTGAGGCGCCCGGGCCGTTGAGGGTGCCGATCCAGTACTCGGGCACCTCGTCGTAGCTCTCGAAGCTGGCCCGGATGCTCGCCAGCTGGTCTCGCACGAAGGCGTAGTCGTCGGTGAGCGGGAAGATCCGCACCGGGGAGCCGTTGAAGATCGTCAGCCCGATGCGTTCGCCCTCGAAGTCCCGGGCGAGACGGTCGAAGAGCGCGACGACCTCGGCGTCGACATCCGTCATCGACCCGGAGACGTCGAGGCAGAGCATGACGTCGCGGCTGCGGGTCTCGGGTTCGATGATCTGCTCGGCCATCGGCCGCGCCGCGACGACGGCGGCCGCCCCGAGGGCGCAGGTCGCCAGCACGACGAGACCGACGGCGGCGACGACCCGGCGGCGCACGACACGGGCGACGCTCTGCAGCGCCCGCACCCGCTCGGCCGCGACGACGGTCTGCGCCGAACCCGGGGTCGCGCGCGAGCGCCCGGCCCGCAGCACGCCGACGACGACGGCCGCGACGCCGAGCACGGCGACGCCGAGGGCCAGCCAGGGCAGCTCTAGTGCCACGTGTGCACCACCTGCCGTGCGGCGTCGGCGCCGAGTGCCGGATCGACGGGGGGCTTCCGCGGGAAGAGACTCGGGTACGAGAACCGGCCGATCGCGTCGATGAGCGACGGGTGCACCCCGCGGGCGACGAGGTCCCGGAGCGTCATGACCGGCGCCTCGATCCCGCTGTACTCCCCGACGAACGCGCGCATGAGGCGACTCAGTTCGGCGTGTGCGCGCCGGGGGTCGATCTCGCCCGACCGCGCGCGCCGATCGATGTCGTCGATCCGGGCGAGGTACTCGCCCCGCAGCTGCTGCAGGAGCACGGCCGGATCGGCGGCGAGCGGCGTCACCGCGCGCTTCGGTCGGGTGAGCACGGCGACGAGCACCGCGACGAGGAGGAGCGCGACGATGATCGCCAGCAGGAGCAGCAGCCACCCGGCGCCGTACTGGGTCGGCGGATACAGCAGGTCGTCATCGGGCATGGGCGGCCCTCCGGTGCAGCATCCGCAACAGGGCGGCGACCGCCGTGTCCTGGCCGTCGAGCGTCGCGTGGGTGATCGCCAGCGGGTCGAGCAGGCCGGCGCGGCGCAGGTCGGCCTCCGCACGTTGAGCCTGCAGTTCGGCGACCACCTCTGCGCTGCCGTGCAGGAACTCGGGCACGGCCCATCCCGTCGACGCGTCGCGGCGTACCCCGGGCGACCGCACGGCGAGCACGGGGTCGGCGTCGCGCAGCGTCAGCCACACCAGGTCGTGCTGCACGCGGAGGCGGCGCAGTTCGCGCTCCCCCTCGGCGCTGATCGGCGCCTCATCGGTGACGAGCACGACGATCATCCGCCGGGCGAAGGTGCGGGCGACGGCCCGCAGCAGCTCGTCGCGCGGCGCGGGCACCTCGGCCGCGTCGATCGCGGCGTCGAGCGCCCGCAGCATCAGCTCGATCCCACCCTCCGAGCGGCGCGATTCGAAGCGCCGGGCGCGCCCGCCGTCGGAGTGCAGCAGCACGACGTCGTCGCCGTGACGCACCGCGAGCGTGGCGAGCGCACCGACGACGAGCAGCGCGAGATCCTTCTTGGCGTGCTCGTCCCGGGCGAGCGCGCGCATCCCGCTGCCGCTGTCGACGACGAACAGCACGGTGTGCCGTCGCTCCGCGTTGGAGCGGCGCACCATCGGCTCCCCCGCGCGCGCCGTCGCCCGCCAGTCGATGTCGCGCACCTCGTCGGCCGCCTCGTAGGGGCGCAGGTCTTCGAAGTCGAGGCTCCGCCCGCGCACGAGCGACGCGTATCCGCCGTCGAGCGGATGCGCGGAGCGGAGCGTCGAGGAGATGAAGAGCTTGCTCTTCACCCGGGCGAGGAGGCCGGCCATGGCGAGGTCAGGGCACCGGCACGGCACCGAAGACGGCGTCGATGATGTCTTCGCTGCGCACGCCCTCCGCCTCGGCCTCGTAGCTCAGCAGCACGCGGTGCCGCAGCACGACGTGACGCAGGCTGGAGACATCCTCGGGGATGACGTGGTCGCGCCCGCTCAGCAGGGCGAGCGCACGGGTGGCGCGCACGAAGGCGATGGAGGCTCGCGGGCTCGCGCCGTACTTGATCAGCCGAGCCCGCTCCGCCCCGAGGTACTGTTCGGGGTTCCGCGTCACATAGGCGAGCCCGACGATGTAGTTCCGCACCTCCGGGGAGACGTGGATGCCCTCCGTCACCTCCTGCAGGAGCTTCACGTCGGCGAGGGTGGCGACCTTCTCGGCGTGGCTGCCGACGGCGAGCACTCCCGAGTCGAGGCGCTCGAGCACCTCCAGCTCTTCGGCCGGGCTCGGGTACTGCAGGATCTCCTTGAGCAGAAAGCGGTCCATCTGCGCCTCGGGCAGCTCGTAGGTGCCCTCCTGCTCGATCGGGTTCTGGGTCGCGATCACCAGGAACGGGTCGGGCAGCTCGTGCAGTTCGCCGCCGATGGTGGTCTGGCGCTCCTGCATCGCTTCGAGCATCGCGCTCTGGGCCTTCGCGCTGGACCGGTTGATCTCATCGAGCAGTACGACGTTGGCGTGCACCGGGCCGAGGACGGTGCGGAAGGCGCCCGTCTGCGCGTCGTAGATCTGGCTGCCGGTGATGTCGCTCGGCATCAGGTCGGGGGTGCACTGGATGCGCTTGAACCTGCCGTCGATCGTGTCGGCGAGCGTGCTCGCCGCGGTCGTCTTGGCCAGCCCCGGCACACTCTCCAGCAGCACGTGGCCGCCCGCCATGAGCGCGATGAGCAGGCTCGTGCGCAGGCGATCCTGTCCGACGATGCGCTCCGAGTACGCGCTCGAGATGCGGTCGACGACGTCGCGCGCCGCCTGGAGTCGCTCGGCGGAGGGTGGGTTCACGATCGGCACCTTCAGTTGAGGAGAATTCACACTCGGTCTGCCAGCCTAACCGCCGCGCGATCGACGGTCAGTGGAAGAAGTGCCGCTCGCCGGTGAAGTACATCGTGATGCCGGCCGCTTCGACCGCCGCGATGGTCTCGGCGTCGCGCACCGATCCGCCGGGTTGCACGATCGCGCGCACGCCCGCATCGATGAGGATCTGCGGCCCGTCCTCGAACGGGAAGAAGGCATCGGATGCCGCCACGCTCCCCCGCGCCCGGTCGCCCGCGCGCTCGACCGCGAGCCTGCACGAGTCGACGCGGTTGACCTGCCCCATGCCGACGCCGACCGACGCGCCGCCGGACGCGAGCAGGATCGCGTTCGACTTCACCGCGCGGCAGGCCCGCCAGGCGAAGTCGAGGTCGGCGAGCGTGGCCTCGTCGACGGCGGGGCCGGCGGCGAGCTTCCACTGCAGAGCCGGCGCGAACTGCGCGTCGACGGTCTGCACGAGCAGCCCGCCGGAGATGCGGCGGAACTCGGTGCCGCCGTCGCCGAAGCCGTCCGGCAGCTCGAGCAGCCGGAGGTTCGTCTTGCCGGCGAGAACCTCGAGCGCCCCGGGTTCGAATCCGGGCGCGATGATCACCTCGGTGAAGATCGGGGCGATCGATTCCGCCGCCTCGCGGGTGATCGGCCGGTTCGACGCGATCACGCCACCGAACGCCGACACCGGGTCGCACGCGTGCGCGCGGGCGTGGGCCTCCGCGATCGTGCCGGCCGTCGCGATGCCGCAGGGGTTCGCGTGCTTGATGATCGCCACCGTCGGGGTCGCGTGATCGTACGCGGCGCGCACCGCCGCATCCCCGTCGACGTAGTTGTTGTACGACATCTCCTTGCCCTGCAGCTGCCGGGCCTGCGCGATGCCGGCGCCGTTCGGCGACGTGTAGAGGGCGGCGCGCTGGTGCGAGTTCTCGCCGTAGCGCAGCACGTCGGCGCGCTCCCACGACGCCCCCATCCACTGCGGGAAGCCGCTGCCCTCGTCGTCGGGGGCGAGCACGTTGCCGATCCAGGAGGCGACGCCGATGTCGTACGTCGCGGTGTGCCGGAAGGCCTCGCGCGCGAGCTCGCGGCGCTGCAGCAGCGAGGTGCCGCCGGCGGCGAGGGCATCCACGATGTCGCCGTACCGCGCGGGGTTCACGACGACGGCGACGTTCGCGTGGTTCTTCGCCGACGCCCGCACCATCGCCGGGCCGCCGATGTCGATCTGCTCGACCACGGCATCCGGCTCGGCCCCGGAGGCGACCGTCGCGGCGAAGGGGTAGAGGTTGATCACCGCGAGTTCGAACGGCGCGATGTCGAAGTGCGCCAGCTCGGCCTCGTGCGACTCCAGGCGCAGGTCGGCGAGGAGGCCCGAGTGCACCTTCGGGTGCAGGGTGCGCACGCGGCCGTCGAGGTGCTCCGGGAATCCGGTCAGGTCGCCGATCTGGGTGACCGGGATGCCGGCCGCCGCGATCGCCGCCGACGTGCCGCCGGTCGAGACGATCTCGACGCCCGCGTCGGCGAGCGCCCGGGCGAGGTCGACGAGTCCCGTCTTGTCGCTCACCGCGACGATCGCGCGCTTGATCGGCACGAGGTCGCGCTCGCGGTACAGGGACGGGTCGATGGTGGCGCCGCTCAACGGAGCTCCTTTAGATCGATGTGGCCATTGGCGATGTCGAGCACGACCTGCACGAGCAGGTCCCGTTCGACGAGCTTGATGCGGTCGTGCAGGCGCGCCTCCGTGTCGCCGGGCAGCACCGGGATGCGCTCCTGCGCGACGATCGGACCGGTGTCGACGCCGGCGTCGACGACGATGACGCTCGCCCCGGTCTGCGACACCCCGGCCGCGAGCGCGTCGCGCACGCCGTGCGCGCCGGGGAACTCGGGCAGATACGCCGGATGCGTGTTCAGCAGGTTCGGGGTCAGGGCATCGACCACGGCCGGCGGCAGCAGCCGCATGAAGCCGGAGAGGATCACCAGATCGGCGTCCCACTGCCGCACCTGGGCCAGCAGCTCCTCCCCCCACGCCTCGCGGGTCGGGAACGCCGAGAACGGCACGACGAAAGTCGGGATGCCGTACTCCTCGCCGTGCGCGAGACCGTCAGCCGCGAGGTCGGCCCCGATCGCGACGACCCGGGCCGGGAACTGCGCGTCCTCGCTCGCCTCGAGGAGGGCGCGGAGGTTGCTCCCGCCCCCGGAGATGAGGACGACGAGCCGGAGCACGTAGCCCACCCTATCGGCGCGACTCCCGGCCCCGGGACGGCAGCCGGGACGCGGCGGCGAGACCGATGCCGATCCCGAGTGCGAACTCGAGCGCGGCGACAAGACCCACGGCCACCGGATCCGGGCCGACCTCGGCCAGCCGTCCGGGGCCCGCGGCACCGCCCGACGCCGCCGCGAGGACGCCCAGCAGCAGGCCGCCGACGGCCCCGCCGGCGGCGGCCACCCCGAGGACCGCGAGCGGCCCGACCGGGCCGAGCGCCCGCGCGAGGGCCGGTCGCACCGCGACCCCGACGAAGAACGCCGCCACGACGGGCACGAGCACTCCGGCGAATCCGAACGCCGAGTCACCCGTCGGCAGCGCGCCGAAGACCGGGAGCGCCGGGATCGGGCCGAGGGCGGTGCCGACCGGTGACACGTGCGACCCGACGCCGAGCGCGAAGCCCGGTCCGACGAGCCAGGCGGCCGCCCAGAGGATGAGATTCGGCAACAGGGCCAACTGCCCGGCGGTCAGCGCGATCCCGCCGACGACCTCGGTGTGCAGGGTCTCATACAGTCCGATCATGTCGGCGAAGCGCACGACGAAGAGCAGAGCGACGAGCACCGAGGCCACGGCGACGGTGATCGCGACAGCGCCGATCCCCGCGCGCAGGGCGGCGCCGGCACCGGCCCGCAGCAGCGGCGGCCGGTCGTCGAGCCAGCGTGCCAGGCGACCCGTCCCGTCCCCTCGCCGCGCGCGCAGCACGCCGATCAGCACCCCCGCGCCGAAGACGGCGGCAGGCAGGATGGCGCCCTGCGCGAGCGAGGGACGCGCGGCGGCGTGCAGTGCGGTCCACGTGACCCCGAGCGAACCACCGGCGAACAGCCCGACGGCCACCGCCGAGCCGAGCAGCCGATGGCCGGTCTCCGCGATCCGGCCGCCGGCGCGGGCACCGAGGAGCAGGGTGAGCAACGCGAACCCGAGCAGAGCGATCGTGACCTTCACCGGGTCGCCCGCGGCGGGCAGCCCCAGCCCCGCGGCGAGCAGCGGGTCGAGAGTGAAGACGACGTCGACCCCGTGACCGAGGAGCCAGACATCCACCGCCGCCCGCCAGAACACCGGCCACTCCGGTGCGAAACCGAAGTGCGCGGCCCAGACGATCGTCAGCGGCACGAGCGGCACGGCGACGCCGATCGCGAGCACGAGCAGCGCCTCGAGCCCCGAGAACAGGGCCGTCAGTCGCCGGGTCACGGGCCGACCCTATCCCGGGTTCGTCAGCACATCGGGTCGGCGCTCGGCACCTCGCCACGGAGGAAGTAGGCATCCACCGTGTCGTCGACGCACGCGACACCCTGGGCGTAGATCGTGTGACCCTCGCCGTCGTAGGTGACGAGCACGCCGCTCGAGAGCTGCTGCGAGAGCGACACGGCCTGCGCATACGGCGTCGCCGGGTCGTTCGTGGTGCCGACGACGAGGATCGGCGGAGCACCCTGCGCCTCGTACGAGGTCGGCATGTCGGCGACGTCGAACGGCCAGTTCGAGCAGGTCACGTCGAGCGCGACGTAGTCGTCGAGCGCCGTCGCGAAGCCGAGGTACGGCGCCTTCTGCTCGATGATCGCGAGACCCTCGAGCGGGCTGACGCCATCGGTGCCGAGGGTGCCCTCGTTGCAGGTGACCGCCGTGTAGATCTCGTAGCCGTTGCCCTCGTAGACGCCCGGGGCGACGCGGCTGTTGTACTCGTCCGCGCTGGCGAACGTCGACTCGGGGTCAGCCGCCTTCAGATCGGCGAGCATCTGCACGAGGCTCGACCAGAGCGACTCGGAGTACAGGTTGTTGATGAGGCCGGTGCCGATCGTCGCGGTGTCGAGCACGCGATCATCCGAAGCCGCCAGCCCCTGGTCGCCGGCGGAGAGGATGAGGTCTTCCGTCTGCTGCATCGCGGCGTCGATGCTGCCGCTGAACGGGCAGTCGCCGCTGTCGAAGCAGAACTGCAGGAAGGCGCGGTAGGCGCTCTCGAATCCGGCCATCTGGGTTGCGAGCGCGTCGAGGTCGCCGACGAGCGGGTCGACGGCTCCATCGAGCACCATGCGCCCGACCTTCTCGGGGAACAGCTCCGCGTAGACGGCACCGAGGTAGGTGCCGTAGGAGTAGCCGAGGAAGGTCATCTTCTCGTCACCGAGCACGGCACGGATGACATCCATGTCGCGCGCGACGGAGGCCGCATCGAGGTTGCCGAGAAGGTCGCCGGTGTTCTCGACGCAGGCATCGATCCAGGCCGTCTCGGCGACGGTGAGCTCGTCGATCCAGGCATCCGTGCCGTAGGCGTTGTCGAACGTGCCGTAAAGGAGGTCGTCCTTCTCGTCGCCGTCGGTGCAGACGATCGGCGACGACAGGCCCACCCCGCGCGGGTCGAAGCCGATGATGTCGTAGTTCGCGAGCACGTCGGGAGTCACGATGTACTGCGCGTAGAGCGAGACGAACTCGTAGCCGGAACCACCGGGGCCGCCCGGGTTCATGAGCATCGAGCCCATCGAATCGCGGGTCGCGTTGTGGCGGGCGATCGCGAGTTCGATCGTGTCGCCGGCGGGGTCGTCCCAGTCGAGCGGGACGGTGATCATCGTCTCGTCGACACCACCACCGAGGTCGTTCCAGGTGAGATCCTGGTCGTAGAAGCGCTCGAGGTCGGCATCCACGGCTTCGCCGGTCGAGGTGTTCGTGGTCTCGCTGCCGCCGCCGCCGTTCAGGAACGGGAACGGGAAACAGCCGGTCAGCACGACGGCCGACACGGTGAGCAGTGCGGCGAGCGGAAGGATGCGGCGGACGGACATGGAAGAACCCCCTCGAAAGACTGTCGCCAGCCTAGCGAGGGGGTTCCCCGGAAACGTGCCCGCGCGTGTTACAGAGCTGCGACGATCTCCCGCATGAGCGCGGCGGTCTCGCTCGGCGTCTTGCCGACCTTGACACCCGCAGCCTCGAGGGCGGTCTTCTTGCCCTCGGCGTTGCCCGCCCCGGCCGAGACGATCGCGCCGGCGTGGCCCATCGTCTTGCCTTCGGGGGCCGTGAAGCCGGCGACGTAGCCGACGACCGGCTTCGTCACATTGGCCTTGATGAAGTCGGCCGCGCGCTCTTCGGCGTCGCCGCCGATCTCGCCGATCATGACGATCGCCTTCGTCTCGGGGTCGTCCTGGAACGCCCGGAGCGCGTCGATGTGGGTCGTGCCGACGATCGGGTCGCCGCCGATGCCGATCGCGGTCGAGAAGCCGAGATCGCGCAGCTCGTACATCATCTGGTAGGTCAGGGTGCCCGACTTCGACACGAGGCCGATCGGTCCCTTGCCGGTGATGTTGTTCGGCGTGATGCCGACGAGCGACTCGCCGGGGGTGATGATGCCGGGGCAGTTCGGGCCGATGACGCGCGTCGTGCCCTTGCTCGCCGCGTAGGCCCAGGCCTCGGCGGTGTCCTGCACGGGGATGCCCTCGGTGATGACGACGAGCAGCGGGATCTCGGCGTCGATGGCCTCGATCATCGCGTCCTTCGAGAACGCCGGGGGCACGAACGCGATCGACACGTCGGCGCCGGTCGCGGCGATGGCCTCGGCGACGGTCGCGAAGACCGGCAGCGAGACCGGGTTGCCGTCCTTGTCGGTGTGCTCGACCGTCGTGCCGGCCTTGCGGGCGTTGACGCCGCCGACGACCTGCGTGCCGGCCTTGAGCATGAGCGCCGTGTGCTTGGTGCCTTCGCCGCCGGTGATGCCCTGGACGATGACCTTGGAGTCCTTGGTCAGGAAGATCGACATTCTCTAATCCTTAGAAGTGTGGGTTTCGACACGCGCCTGCGGCGCTGCTCAACCAGCGGTCGAAGCGAGAGCGGCGGCCTTGTCGGCGCCGTCGTCCATGGTGGTGGCGAGGGTCACGAGGGGGTTGTTCGCCGCGGCGAGGATCGCCCGGCCCTCCTCGACCTGGTTGCCGTCGAGGCGCACGACGAGCGGCTTGGTGGCCGAGTCGCCGAGGATCTCGAGCGCCTTCACGATGCCGTCCGCGACGGCGACGCACGAGGTGATGCCGCCGAAGACGTTGACGAACACGCTCTTCACCTGCGGGTCGCCGAGGATGACGTCGAGGCCCGCGGCCATCGTCGTCGCCGAGGCCCCGCCGCCGATGTCGAGGAAGTTGGCGGGCTTCACGCCGCCGTGCTTCTCGCCCGCGTAGGCGACCACGTCGAGGGTGCTCATCACGAGCCCCGCGCCGTTGCCGATGATGCCGACCTCGCCGTCGAGCTTCACGTAGTTGAGGTCGTGCGCCTTGGCCTTCGCCTCGAGCGGGTCGGCCGCATCCTGGTCGACGAGCGCCTCGTGCTCGGGGTGACGGAAGCCGGCGTTCTCGTCGAGCGTGACCTTGCCGTCGAGGGCGACGATGTCGCCGGCGCCGGTGAGCACGAGCGGGTTGACCTCGACGAGCGTCGCGTCCTCGTCGGCGTAGACGCCGTAGAGCTTCACGATGACCTCGGAGACCTTGTCGACGATCTCGGCGGGGAACTTCGCGGCGACCGCGATCTCCGTCGCCTTCGCGAGGTCGATGCCGGCGATCGGGTCGACCTCGATGCGGGCGAGCGCCTCAGGGCGCTCTTCGGCGAGCTGCTCGATCTCCATGCCGCCTTCGTACGAGGCGAGCGAGAGGTAGGAGCGGTTGGCCCGGTCGAGCAGCACGGAGAAGTAGTACTCCTCCTTGATGTCGGCGCCCGCGGCGACCATGACCTTCTTGACGATGTGGCCCTTGATGTCGAGGCCGAGGATCGCCTTCGCGGCCTCTTCGGCATCCTCGGGGGTCTTGGCGACCTTGACGCCGCCGGCCTTGCCGCGACCTCCGGTCTTGACCTGCGCCTTGACGACGGTCACGCCGCCGAGCTTCTCGGCTGCGGCACGCACCTCCGCGGGCGTCTCGGCGACGATGCCGGCGAGCACGGGAACGCCGTGCTTCTCGAACATCTCACGGGCCTGGTACTCGTACAGATCCACGCTGAAGTTTCTTCTTCCGTCTTCTCGGGGAGTTGGGATGCTCGGTGGCGGGCCGGGTCTTCTCTCGATGTCGAGATAACTCGATGTCGAGATACTTTCGGCGCAGCGACAGCCTACCTCGCCGCATCGGGCGCCTCGCACGATGCGCTTAGATGACCGCATGGATCGCCTGCTGCCCGGAATTCTGGCGCTGATCGTCGGCGGCGTCGCCGCGATCGCCCTCTTCGTCCCCTTCAGCTTCCGTCGACGCGGGGGGCTGACCTGGGCGCGCACCCTCGCGTGGCTGGCGTTGTTGATCTATGTGCTCGCTCTCTGGGCCTACACCCTCCTCCCGCTGCCGGATGGGCCGTACCGCTGCGTCGGCGTGGAGCTCGACCCGCTCGCGGCGTTCGTCGCCATCCTCGAACCCCGCTTTCTCGCGCTCGGCCTGCAGAATCCCGCCCTCGAGCAGGTCGTCCTCAACATCGCACTCTTCGTGCCGCTCGGCGCGCTGCTGCGCGGTCTCGCCGGGCGCGGGGTCGTCGTCGCCACTCTCGTCGGCCTCGGCGGCTCCCTGCTGATCGAGACCACCCAGGTGACCGGGGTGTGGGGGGTTTTCCCGTGCGCCTACCGGCTCTTCGACACGGGCGACCTCGTGGCCAACACCTTGGGCGCCACCATCGGATCGCTCATCGCTCTGCCACTCTTCGCCCGCTGGCGCCCGGACGGCCGGGTGCTGCCTCCGCCGCGTCGCGTCACCTTCTGGCACCGCTTCCTCGGCATGGTCTGTGATCTCGCGGTCGTCGTCGGCGTCCTGGTGACCACGACCGCCGTCCTGGGTCTCGCGCGAGTCGAGTACGACCTTCCCGCGTGGGTCGATGCGACCTGGCCCGGGTCGGTGGCCGCCTTCCTGATCCACGCCGTCGTGATTCTCGGCACCGGATCGAGCATCGGCGAGCACGTCGTGCTGCTGCGCGGCATCGAGACCCGCCATCCACGCCTGCTCTGGCGTCTCGTGCGCCTCGTGGCCGGGATCGGCGGGTACGTCCTGCTCACCCTCGTGCCTCCCCCGGCGGCCGCCGTGTTCGTCGCCGTGTCCCTCGTCGTGCTCATCGCGAACCGGGACCGGCGCGGGCTCGCCCACCTCGCCTCGGGGATGACGGTCGCCCCGGCCCGAACGCCGGAGAAGCCGATCGAGCTGGGGTGAGAGAGCACCGGCGGGCGCTCGCCCGATGGGTCAGGCGTGCTCGGTGACGCTGCCGAGGATCCCGGACTGACGGGTTACCGCGTCGATGGTCCTGGCCGCCTCGTGGAACACGTCGGTCGTCTTCGAGGCGCCGATGACCCCGCCCTTGAGCCCGCCCAGGGCGCCGACCCGGGTGAAGCGCGCGACCGTGCCGGCCGCGCCGTCGAAGAACTGCAGGCTGAACCTGGTGTGGAAGTTCTTCCCACTCAGGGCGCCGAGCCAGAACGTCGCCTTCTCGCTGCCCCGGGCGACCGCGAACGTGCCGTCGGCGAGGGGCGACACCCGGTGCCCGATGCTCGACAGGGCGCCGAGCACGACCTGGTGCGCGGTGGCAGGGTCGCCGTTGAGTGCGAAGTCGTAGGTGGCGGCCATGGCCTCACGCTACCCGGCGCTCGGTTAGGCATTCTCTACTCATTGCCCGCGCACCCCTCGTCCGGTCGACTGTCGGCAGACCTGACAGCCGTTCTCTGGAGACCCCATGCGCCTCACCACCCCGGCCGCCCTGCTCACGGCGGGCCTGCTCACCCTGACCCTCGCCGGATGCTTCGCCAACCCGCTCGAGGAGCTGACCGAGAGCGGCATCGAGGGGATCGTCGAGGAGGCGACCGGAGTGGATGTCGATGTCGACAGCGACGGCTCGGCGAGCATCCCGGACGGCTTCCCGGCTGACGTGCCGATTCCGCCGGGACTGCCGGTGACGAGCCTCGCCGTCGACAACATCTTCCAGCTGACCTACGCGATCGACGATGCGGCGGTCGCCGAGGCCGTGGTGGCGGAGCTCGTCGCCGGCGGGTACACCGAGATCGCGACGTCCGATTTGGGCGAACTGAAGACCTGGATCTACGAGAACGATCGGTACAACGTGGCGCTCAGCCTCCTGACCGACGGGGAGACGATCCAGCTCGTCGAGAGCGTGACGATCAAGGAGTGAGCCCGGTCTCCTCGAGCGCGTCACGGAGCTCGTCGCGCGACGAGACCCCGAGCTTGCGGTACACCGACGCGAGCTGATTCTCGACCGTGCGCACCGAGACCCCGAGCCGCTCGGCGATCTCGCGGCTGCGCTCCCGGGAGGCGGCGGCCACCGCGACCGAGCGTTCGCGTTCGGTGAGCAGCGGAGGCTCACGGGTCTGCAGCAACGGCGCGTCGACGCCGCGCCCGATCGCGACGGTCGTGAGCTCGACCCGGCGCCGCGCCTCCGTCCCGGCCGGGAACCGCCGCGCGAGCACGAGGGCGTCGAGCGCCACGGGCGCCATCCCGGCCGCCGCCACCCGCAAGGCGCCGCGCGCCACCCCGTCGGCGTCGCGGGCGGAGAGTGCTCCGGCGACACCGAGCAACGCGTCGTAGAGACCGAGGCCCGGCGGCACCTCGGCGCGGATGCGGGTGAGCACCGACACAGCCCGGTCCGCCTGACCGAGTCGGATCGCGAGCGCGATCGTGATCGCGCCCACGAGGTGGTATCCGACCGACCGGGCGCCCTCCGCCGCCTGCTCGAGAACCGTGACCGCCGTCTCGTGGTCGCCCTCCACCGCGGCGAGCAGCGCCGCGCTCTCGGCCAGCAGCATCGCCGCCTTCGGCTCCGCGCGCTGCTCGGGAGCGAGGTCGGCGAGGCGGGCGCGAGCCACCTCGTGCTCGCCGCGGTAGGCCGCCACGCACGCCCGCAGTGCGAGGGCCGCCGGGAGCAGACCGATGCCGTCGCGGGCGGAGAGCTGGTCGACGGCGAGGCTGGCGAGTCGTTCGGCCTCGACCAGTCGCCCGTTGTACATCCGATGGATGCCGAGCGTGTAGGTCCACACCCCGACGCCGGCGTCGGGGGTCGCGGCGCGGCGTTCCTCCACGAAGGCGGCGGCCGCCTCCCCCTCGCCGCGGGCGAGAAGATCGAAGTAGCGCTGATGACCGAGCATCGCCGCGGCGAACGGCTCGAGCACGCCGTGTCTCGCCTGCACGGAGGCGAGGACCTCGGCCCAGGCACGGGCCTCGGCGTGCCGACCGCCCATCGACTCGGTCATCACGGCGGCCATCGCCGCGCGCACGGCGAGGTCGGGGGATTCCGGGGCTCGCTCGGCGTCGGGCCCCTCGGCGGCGGACGCGTGGCCGAGGATCGCCCGCCAGATCCCGAGATCGGCGTCGAGTGTCACGGCGACCCCGTCGGGCACGGAACGCCGCACCTCGACCGCCTGCTCGACGGCGGCGGCGACGTCGCCGCGGCGATAGGCGAGGTGTTCGCCGCGCACGGAAGCCAGCAGCACGCGCTGCGACGCATCCGTCGCGAGCGCCGCCGCCCGGTCGAAGTCGAGGTCGGCGCCGTCGAGGTCGCCGGTACTCGACCGGCCGATGCCCGACGTCAGCAACGTGTCGAAGCGCACCGACGGCTCGAGGTCGCCCGCGGCGAGCGCGAGCGCCGCGAGCTCCGTCGCCGCCCGCAGGTCACCGGAGGCGCGGGCGTGCGCGGCGGCCCACGCCACGTCTTCGGGTGGCGCCCCGCCGGGTGTTCCCAGGCGCA
>NZ_JBIIAW010000071.1:0-15965 GCF_044239695.1 Pseudolysinimonas sp.
CGGATCGTTCCAAGGAACCAGCCCGGCATCGACACAGGCCTGGATGGTGACCGCGCGACGGATGCCGAGCAACGGCCGCCGGTAGAGCCCCGCCTCGCGCGCCATTCCTTGCAGTGAGCTGCCCCCAGACCCGCGGGCGAGCCCGAGCAGCACCGTCTCGGCCTGGTCGTCGAGCGTGTGCCCGAGCAGCACCGCCCTGGCACCGAGTTCGCGCGCGACCGACGACAGGGCGTCGTACCGGGCGGTGCGGGCCGCCGCCTCCGGGCCGCCGTCCGCCCCGACCGTGACCCGCACCACGCGGACGTGGGCGAGCCCCAGGGTCTCGGCCTGCTGCCTCGCCCGCTCGGCCACGGCATCCGATCCGGTCTGCAGCTGATGGTCGACGATCACCGCTCCCGCCCTGCCGGGCGCTTCGAACGCGAGAGCTGCGGCGAGGGCGAGAGAATCCGGCCCGCCGGACAGGGCGGCGAGCACGAGCCCGTCTCCCGGGATCGACGACCGCACGGCCCGACGCACATCGGCGACGGCAGGCGAGAGAGACGGCCGGAAAGAACCCATCGGCTAACGTTAGACCCGCCTTTCGGCCCCGAACTCAGGAGCGTCATGTCCGACAGCTACGCCATCGTCATCGAATGCCCCAAGGGCAGCCGCAACAAGTACGAGATCGACCACGTCACTGGTCGCGTCATGCTCGACCGCGTGCTGTACACCCCGATGGCCTACCCCACCGATTACGGGTTCTTCGAGAACACCCTCGCCGACGACGGCGACCCGCTCGATGTGCTCGTGCTCGGCGAATACCCGCTCTTCCCCGGCATCGGCATGAACGTGCGCGTCGTCGGCGTCTTCAAGATGACGGATGACGGGGGCGGCGACGCGAAGATCATCGCGGTCGCCGCGAAGGACCCGCGCTGGGACCACATCCAGGACATCGGCGACGTGCCGGAGTACAAGATCAAGGAGATCGAGCACTTCTTCGAGCACTACAAGGACCTCGAGCCCGGCAAGTGGGTCAAGACCGAGGGCTGGGGCGACAAGGCCGAAGCCGACGGGATCGTCGCCGCGAGCTACGCGGCGTACGTTCCGAACCACTAGGGGTTTCGATCTCCCCACCGCCTGAACGGCGGCGGGGCCCCAGCTCCGCGGCACTCAACCCGCGGAGCGGAGGGACTAGACGGTACCCTCGTCGCCGATCAGGCAGCCGAAGTTCCCCTGCGTCTGCTGGGTCCAGCCGGACGCCGTTGCGATGCGCTGAGCGGCCGACGAGAGCTGGATGACGCAGTCGCGCCAGCGCACCTCGACCGCGGAACCGGAGTCGCTCTCGAACCCGAACGAACCGAGGGCGATCTGCTGCTCGAGGTCGGTGCGGTCGCTCACCGCGGGGTCGCCGAGGAGGAGACTGACGAACTCCGCGGACCCGGGTCCGGTGACGATCGGCACCGTGCAGCCGAACATGCCGACGGCGTCCTCGGTCGGGGCGACGTTGGTCCCGTCGCCGAACGAGGCGATGATGCCGCCGGCCACCACGGCGACCGTCATCCCTTCAGGCCAGTCGCCGACCATCGCGAGCTGCGAGCTGATGACGCCGGTGGGCTCGAGCAGCGGGTAGATCTCGAGCTGCGAGGTGATCGCGTTGGCGCACTCCTCCTGCACGGCGGCGAAGTCGTCCGGGGCGGCGACGCCGGTCTGCGCCCGCGCGAACGTGAGCTGCAGTCGCACCTCCTCGTCGCCGACCTCGGCGGTCGCCGAGACCCGCAGGAAGGCGCTCCCGGGCAGGGCGTCGACGGTCGTCGGCTGCTGCGTCGGGTCGACGGTGACGGGCGCCGTGGCCGACGGTGACGCCGACTCGCTCGCGGTGGGCGAGGGTGCCGGGCCGCCCGTGGCGCACCCGGCGAGGCCGACCACGGTGAGGACGGCGGCGGTCACGACGGCGAACCGGGTGGAGGGAAGCTTCCTGCGGCGCATCCCCCGATTGTGTCAGCCCGTGGGCCTGCCCACGTAGGGAACCAGGCTGCTCGACCGAACGTTCACGATCCGCACGGGCGCCGAAGGGTTGGGCGCTTCGATCATCTTGCCGCCGCCGAGGTAGATCGCCACGTGCCACTTGCGCGGGTTGGAGGCCGACCCGCCGTCCGCGTAGAACAGCAGATCGCCGCGCTGCGCCTGCGAGAGCGGCACCAGCCGCCCCTGCGCGGCCATGTAGTTGTACTGGTCGGTCGAGGAGTGGGTGCCGATGTAGACGCCGACGGATGCGTAGGACGCCTTGGTGAGGCCCGAGCAGTCCCAGGAGCCGGGGCCCATGCCACCGAACGCGTAGGGCTCCCCGAGCTGGGCGGTGGCGTAGGCGATCGCGCTCTCGACGGCGCTCGACACCGGAGCGGGAGGCGTCGGGTTCGTCGGCGTCGTGGGGTTCGTCGGGGTCGTGGGAGGGGTGACGACCGGAGGCGCCGGGGATCCGGGCGGGTTCGCCGCGAGACCCTCCTGATACTCGCGCTCGACGGCCGCGCTCGTGCCTTTGAGGGTCGCGAGCTGCGCGTACATCCGATCCATGTCGGCCCGCTGGTCGTCGGCCTTCGCCTGCGCGGCCTCCGCGGCCTGCTCCGCGGCGTCGAACTTCTCCTGCGCGGAGTCGGCGAGCTTCTGACGCTGGGTCTCGGCGGCCTTCGCGTCTTTCGCGAGCGCCTGGGCCGTCTTCTTGTCGTAGATGGCGCGTTCCAGGAGCGCGGCCGAGGATGCCGTGAGCCGGTCCGCCGTGCCGAGGCGGGCGAGCAGGGAGTCGGCATCGTCCGCGGAACCGAGCAGCAGCCCGAGGGTGACGTCACCGCCGCCGTTGCGGGCCAGTTGCGCCACGATCACGGCCACCCGCTGCTCCGACTCGTCGGCGCGGTCCTGCGCGGCATCCGACTGGGTCTTCAACTTGTCGAGCTTCGAGGTCGCTTCCTCGAGCGCGGTCTGCGCGAGCGCGTAGTCCTCGCCGAGCTTGAGGGCGGCCTGGTTGAGTTCGGCGGCCTCGGCCTCGAGACGGATGAGGATGCCCTCGATCTCTTCGATCTTCTCGGCGGCGGCGGCCTCGTTCGACCGGGCCTGCTCGACCTCGTCCCAGCTGGGGTAGTCGGGCTGGCGCAACGCCATCGCCGGCATCGGATTCGCGAAGGCGAGCAGCAGGGTCGCCGGCACCCCCGCCGCGACGGCGCGCTTCGTGCGCTTGCGGTCCCCCATGAATGCGTCTCCTCGTGTGGCGTCCCGGCGTCAGCCGAGCGAGATTCCCTGACCGCGCAGATACTGCACGGGGTCGGTGGTGTCCCGGTTGCCGTTGACCCGCACCATGAAGTGCAGGTGGCATCCGGTGGAGTAGCCGGTCGTGCCGACCTTCGCGATCGGCTGACCCGGGTCGACGTCCTGGCCGATGCCGACGCCGATGCCGCCCGGCTGGATGTGGGCGTAGCCCGTCCCGGTGCCGTCGCCGTGATCGATCGCGACGTAGTAGCCCCACGAGCCGTACCAGCCGGCATAGGTGACCGTTCCGCCGTGGGCGGCGTAGATCGTCGCACCGCAGCCGACGCCGGCGAGGTCGGTGCCGGTGTGCCAGGCCTGGGAGTGGTTGATCGGGTCGATCCGCCATCCGTAGTTGCTGGTGATGTACCCGCCGCTCAGCGGACGGGCCCATCCGGTCGCGCTGATCTGGCCGCCGGCGTTCTCGCCAAACTGCGCCTTGATCCCGGCGCTGTACTGGGCGGTCGTCTCGGCGCTGATGCCCGCGAGATAGTCGATCCGCTGCCGCACTTCGGCGATGTCGCGCTGGGTCTGCTCGAGCTTCGCCGCAGCCGCGAGCGCCGCCTCCTGCGCGACCTGGAAGGCCGCCTCGGCCTTGATCCGCAGCTCCTCGAGGATGCCCTGCGCCACCTCGGCCTGGTCGGCGAGGGCGTTCGCACGGTTGCGCAGCTCGATCGCCTTCTCGTAGAGGTCGGCGTAACGGTCGCCGATCACCCGGCTGATCTCGAGGCGGTCGAGCAGCACGTCGGGCGAGCCCGGCGTCGTGAACAGCTGCGGGGTGAGGTCGCCGCCGCGGCCCGACTTGCTCATCTCGGCGATCACCTGGGCGGCGACGGCGTAGGCCTCATCCGCGTCGGTCTGCGCCTGCTCGGTCTGGGCGACGAGCGACTGGGTCTCGATGTTCTGCTTGTCGTACGCGTCCTGCGCCTCGGCGTAGAGCGCGCCCTTCGCGTCGGCCTCGTCCTGGGTGCGCTGCGCCTCGTCCTGCAACCCCTGCAGCTGACTCTGCAGGCTCGCGCTGAGCGCCTTCGCCTGCGCCTCGTTGCGCTTCGCGGCGACGACCTCTTCCCAGGTCGGGTAGTCGGCGACGACGGCGGCGTTCGTGGGCGCGATCCCGCTCAGGGCGGGAAGGAGCGCCAGGATGAAGGCCGCGGCGAGCACGCGGAGACGTCGCGCGACGTTCGTCGACGGCGCGACGCCGGTGGCCCCCCGGCCGGACATTCGTCCCATGATTCCCCGCATCTTCCTGGCCGGCCGAATCACTCGCCGTCACAGGAGCAACTTCGGCAACACTAACAACAAGTCTCAACGGCGACTTGAACCTAGTTCAGGGGGACGAAGGCGCCCGGCTCATCCGCGGGGTGTCCGGCATCCCGGGTTCGCGGACCGCGATTGGTGTTTCCGACGCGCCGACCGTATGCTTGACCCTCGGTTGCTGTGTCGTCTCGCACCTCACGGCCCCATCGTTTAGTGGCCTAGGACACCGCCCTTTCACGGCGGCAGCACGGGTTCGAATCCCGTTGGGGTCACCAAGCACCGGAGCGTCACCCACAATTTCATACGCATGGCCCTGTAGCGCAGTTGGTTAGCGTGCCGCCCTGTCACGGCGGAGGTCGCGGGTTCAAGTCCCGTCAGGGTCGCGGAGTGAAGCCTTTCCGCGAGGGAAGGCTTCTTCCACAATCGGAGTGCATTCGACGGGATGCACTCTGAGGCTCTGTAGCTCAGTTGGTAGAGCGTCCGACTGAAAATCGGAAGGTCACCGGATCGACGCCGGTCGGAGCCACCACGGAAGCCCCCGTAGGTCGACAGAACGACGGGGGTTTCGTCATTTCAGCGAAGCGGGGGCCGCGTGAAGATCGGGATGCTCGCGCCGGTCGCCTGGCGCACCCCGCCCGAGCACTACGGGCCCTGGGAGCGTGTCGCCGGGCTGCTCACCGAAGGTCTCGTCGCCGCCGGCCACGAGGTGACGCTGTTCGCGACGGGCGATTCGATCACGACGGCGGAGCTGGATGCTGTGGTGCCGCGCGGCTACGCGGAAGACGACTCTCTCGACGGACGCGTGCAGGAGGCGCTGCACATCGCCCACGCGCTGTCGCGTTCGGCCGAGTTCGACCTCATCCACAGTCACCTCGACTGGCTGCCGCTCGCCCTCGGCGGCGCGTGGCGGGCCCCGCTCGTCACGACCGTGCACGGCTTCTCGGGGCCGCGGATCCTGCCGGCCTACCGCGCCGGACTCGCGGACCCGCGCACCGCCCACCTCGTCGCCATCTCGGAGACCGACCGGCATCCCTCGCTCGACTACATCGCGACGGTGCACCATGGCATCGACCTGGATGAGTTCACCGCCACCACGGCGACGGGCGATGCGCTGATGATCCTCGGCCGCATCCACCCCGACAAGGGCACGGCGGATGCCATCGCGATCGCCCGCGCCGTCGGCCGCCCGCTGCTCATCGCCGGCATCATCCACGACCAGCGGTACTTCGACGAGCAGGTGGCTCCGCACGTCGACGGCGACCGGGTGCGCTACCTGGGGTCGATCGGCGGGCTCGAGCGGAACCGGACTCTGGGGTCGGTCTCCGCTCTGTTGCATCCGATCCATTTCGACGAGCCGTTCGGGCTCTCGGTCGTCGAGGCGATGGCCTGCGGCACCCCGGTGATCGCCTACCGCCGCGGGTCGATGGCGGAGGTGATCGACGACGGAGTCACGGGATTCTCGGTCACCGGGATCGACGAGGCGATCACCGCCGTCGGCCATGCCGCCGCTCTCGACCGCCGCGTCGTGCGGGCGACGGCGGAGCGCCGGTTCGGCGTCGCCCGGATGGTCGAGGAGTACCTCGCGGTCTACCGCCGCGTCATCGGCGCGGACGTCGAGCCGATCACTCGATGATGTTGACGGCCCGGGCGATCACCAGCGCGAGCAGCACGAACCCGGTGAGCGACTCGTAGCCCATGAGCGCCTTCGCCCGGCGGGTGAGCGGCATGACGTCGGTCGGGCTGAACGCCATCATCGAGCTCAGCGAGAAGGAGAGGTAGTCGAAGAA
Organism: Pseudolysinimonas sp.; assembly: GCF_044239695.1. Classification (GTDB taxonomy): domain Bacteria; phylum Actinomycetota; class Actinomycetes; order Actinomycetales; family Microbacteriaceae; genus Pseudolysinimonas_A. The sequence continues at coordinate 6,318 of NZ_JBIIAW010000071.1, forward strand.
CTCCGGGCGCCAGCGCGGGTCGAGTCCGGGCGAGCCGTCCTCCTGCGGGAAGCGGAAGTCCATCGGGGCGTCGTCGCGCACGCCTTCGAAGCGTCGCGCGTAGGGCCCGCCGCGGTCGATCTCCCAGAACACGATCGCAAAGGCGATGACGTTCGTCGCCCAGACGCCGGCGGCGACGTACACGACGGTGACCCCGACGCCGCGGCCGTTCAGCAGCTGGTCGAGGATCTGCACGATGTAGACCTGGTTGACGAGCACGAGCCCGATCGCGATGCCCACGCCGAGTCCGCGCGACCACGACGTCTCACGGCCCAGCCGCCGCGGGTTGAGCACGACGAGCGGGATGTAGGCCGCGAGTGCCACGGCGGGGATCACCCAGGACGGGAGCCCGGGGAAGAGATCGGGCAGGAACAGGTAGACGGCCAGCGCGAGGCTGATCGCGAGGGCGACCGGCCAGCGGTGCTCGGGCTTCGCTGCCGCCTGCACGGTGGAGGGAGTCCGGCTCATGGTGCGAGTATGCCTCGCCGTGACGGTGGCGGTCTCTACCGTGGGGGCATGGATGTCATCCTGATCCCCGGCTTCTGGCTCGACGCGACCGCCTGGGACGACATCGTTCCCGCCCTCCGCGCCGCCGGCCACGAACCGAAGGCGCTTACCCTCCCCGGACTCGTGCCCGCCGACCCGGAGGTGGGGCTGCGCGACCAGATCGACTTCGTCGTGGATGAGGTGGATGCCGTCGCCGGCCCCGTCGTGCTGGTCGGGCACTCTGGCGGGGGCGCCGTCGCGCACGGCGTCGTGGATGCCCGTCCCGATCGCATCGCGAAGGTGATCTACGTTGACGCGGGTCCCCTCCGCGACGGCGGCGTCATCAACGACGAGTTCGAGGCGGAGGACGGCATGGTGCCGCTGCCGAACAAGATGGTCTTCGACGACGAGACCGTCGCCGACATGGATGACGCCATCTGGGCGGCGTTCGCCGCGCGGGCGCTGCCCGTCCCCGAGAAGGTCGCGACCGAGAAGCAGGTTCTCTCCGACCCGCGTCGTTACGACGTGCCGGTCACCGTCATCACGAGCGAGATGTCGGAGGCGACGCTGCGCGAGCTGATGGCCGCCGGCCACCCGTACGTCGCGGAACTCGCCGCCGTGAAGCACGCCGAGATCGTCGAACTGCCGACGGGGCATTGGCCCATGTTCACCAAGCCCGCCGAACTCGCCGCCCTGATCGTGCGGGCACTGCCCGGGTAACCATCGGGTCTGGTTTCGATACGCGTGCCGCTGCGCGGCGCGCTACTCAACCCGCGACGCGAGCGTCACCGCTTGGGCGCGGTCTCCTCGACCGGTGCCTTGCCGCTGGCGCGGAGGTCGGCGTAGTAGGCGCGGGCCTCGTCCTGGCGCTGCTTCTCGGCACCGGTCGCGATCGGCGCCCGCAGGTGCTCGGGCGCGAAACCGAACGCGTCGACGAGGTCGAGCGCGTGCGCGCGCAGGCGCGGCAGCAGCCGGTCGTCGATGTAGTCGGTGATCGCGGTGGCGCGCGCGGTCGAGAGCCGGCCGTTGATGAGGTACCAGGCGGCGTGCTTCTCGATCAGGGTGAACCCGAAGAGGTCGCGCAGCCAGGTGAGAACCTTCTTCGTACCTTCATCCGCGATCCCGTCGAGGGCGTCGGAGAAGGCCTCCCATTCGAGCAGCTCGGCGTGCGCGTAGGCGGCCTCGATGAGCTCGTTCTGGTTGGCGTTGAACAGCGCCGCGGCCTCCGCCGTCGACAACTGGCCGACCCCCTTGAGGCGCCCGGCGATCTCGGCGACCATCGTGTGCACGCGGTCGGTGAGCAGCTGACGCTGAGCATCGGCGCCCCGGACGAACCCGATCGACCGGGCGCGGGAGCCGAAGTCGACGATGCTTTGCCCGAACGCCCGCAGCCCCGAGCGGTTCACCGCCGCTTCGCCGACCTGGGTCGCGACGAGATTCGCGATGGCCGCAGCATCCGCGTTCTTGAAGCCCTTCGCGTAGTCGGCGAGCAGGCGCTTCGCGACGAGCTGGAGCAGCACGTTGTTGTCGCCCTCGAAGGTCACGTAGATGTCGAGGTCCTGGCGCAGCTGGGTGAAGCGGTTCTCGGCGAGGAAGCCGGCGCCGCCGCACGCCTCGCGCGACTCCTGGAGGATGTCGAGCGCGGACCATGTCGAGAACGACTTCAGCGCCGCCGCGAGGGTCTCGAGCTCCTGGCGGTCGTCATCCGTCGCCTTCTCGCCGCTGAAGACGGCGTGGAACTTCTCGAGCAGCCGCTCGTGCGCGAACGACATCGCATAGGTCGTGGCGAGGCGGCTGAGCAGGCGGCGCTGGTGGCGCTGGTAGTCCAGCAGCACGATCTCCTCCCCGTCTTTGCCGTCGGCGAACTGGCGACGCTCGGAGCCGTAGGTGATCGCGATCTTCAGCGCCAGCTTCGAGGCGACCACCGCGGCGCCGTCGAGGGAGACGCGGCCCTGCACGAGGGTGCCGATCATCGTGAAGAAGCGGCGACCGGGGCTCGCGATGCTCGAGGTGTACACGCCGTTCTCGTCGACGTTGCCGTAGCGGTTGAGCAGGTTGGTGCGCGGCACCCGCACACCGGTGAAGTGCAGGCGGCCGTTGTCGATGCCGTTGAGTCCGCCCTTGAGCCCGTCGTCGTCGCCGCCCACGCCGGGCAGGAACTGCTCGCCGTCGCGGATCGGCACGTAGAGCGCGTGCACGCCGTGGTTGACCCCGGCGACGATCAGCTGGGCGAAGACGACCGCGGCCTGCCCGTGCAGGGCGGCGTTGCCGAGGTAGTCCTTCCAGGCGGCGCGGAACGGGGTCTCGATCACGAACTCGTCGGAGGCGGGATCGTAGGTCGCGGTGGTGCCGATGCTCGAGACATCCGAGCCGTGCCCGGTCTCGGTCATCGCGAACGCGCCGGGCACGGCGAGGCTCATCGCGCCGGGGAGGAAGGCGTCGTGGTGGTGCTCGGTGCCGAGGTGCAGGATGGCGGCAGCGAACAGACCCCACTGCACGCCCGACTTGATCTGCAGCGACGGGTCGGCGATCGCGATCTCCTCGAACTGGGCGAGGTTGCCGCCGTGGTCGTCGAAGCCGCCGAGCCGGGCCGGGAAGGCCCGCAGCACGCTCTTCTCCTCGACGAGGCGCTTCAGTTGGCCGAGCACGCGCACCCGATGGTCGTCCATCGACTGACCCGGGATGCGGTGGAACTCCTCGCGCTTCATCAGCTCGCGCGAGGCGAGGCGCACGTCCTTCCACCGGCCGAGCAGCGTCTCGCCGAGAGCGGCGACGTCGATGTTCAGGTCGGCGGGCGCCGAGTCGGTGGTGCGGTCCACGAGATCCGTCATGACGACACGGTACGTCCGGGTTCCCCGGGGGTGGGGAATCGTCGTCGAGGGCTACGAAACCGCCCGGGGAGGGGTCACGAAGCGTTGTGGATACTCGACAACTCGGGATGCCGCCCTTGGGAGCAGTCCTACAGGGGTTCGCCCGTGCCTCGCGCACGCTTTCGGGCCCGTACCGCCACGACGAGACCGACGACGGAGGCGACGATCGCGAGCCCACCGACGACCAGCGCCTCGGTGAGCAGCACGTCGAAGGCTCCTCCCGCGCGCTCAAGGTCTCGTGACGCGGCCTCGAGCTGCGCCGAATCCTGCTCGAGCGCGAGGTCGAACGCGGCGCTCGCCGCCGAGCTGACGGCGATCCCCAGTCCCGCGAGCCCGATCGCGACGAACAGCAGCACGACCGAGACGAGGGCCCAGCGCCGAACGATTGCCGACGGTCGCGGCCAGACGCGTCCGACCGTCACAGCTCCGAGCCCGAGGCCGCGAAGGTGTCGCACGAGCCGACGCCCTCCGTGAAGCCGGCGTTGAACCACTTCTGCCGCGACTCGCTCGAGCCGTGCGTCCAGGTCTCGGGGTTCACGTTGCCGTCGCCGAGGTTCTCCTGGATGTAGTCGTCGCCGACGACGTTCGCGGCGTTGAGGGCGTCGGTGATCTCGGCCGCCGTCGGCTCCTGGAGCAGCGCGATGCCGCTCGTATCCTCGGTGTCGCTCGACGCCGCAACCCAGGCGCCGGCGTAGCAGTCCGCCTGCAGCTCGAGGCGTACGCCGTCGGACGTCGGACCCGCATCCTGGAGGTCGAGGCCGTCCATGGTGCCGACGATGTTCTGGATGTGGTGACCCCACTCGTGCGCGACGATGTACATCTGCGCGAGGTTGCCGCCGCTCGCGCCGAACTGCGTGCGCAGCTGCTCGAAGAACGTGGTGTCGATGTAGACCTTCTGGTCGGGCGGGCAGTAGAACGGCCCGACGGCGCTCGTCGCGTTGCCGCAGCCAGTGCTCACCGAACCGCTGAACAGCACCAGCTCCGGGGGTGCGTAGCCGTCGACCTGGGTCTCCCAGTAGAGGTCGAGCGACGTCGCCGCGCCGACCATCCGGCACTCGACGTTCTCGTTCGCGTCCTCGCCGGTCTCGCAGGCAGCAAGGTCGCCGGTCTGGTCGGTGCCCTGCTCGGTGCCGGACCCGCCGCCAAGAATCGGGGCCAGCCCGGTCAGGTCGACGCCGGTGAGCTGAGAGACGACGAGCAGTGCGATGACGATCAGGCCACCGCCGCCGGCGCCGATCGCGGCGTTACGTCCGCGCTTCGAGACGCGACCGCCCCGGATGTCGGCGTCGTCGTTGAAGGTCATGGATGAACGCTACCGGCTCAGGCGCCTTCGCCTTCGGCCGCGGCCACCACCTCGAGCACGCCCGGCCCGTAGGCGTCGAGCTTCTTCTCGCCGACGCCGCTGATCGTGCCGAGCTCCTCGAGCGACCCGGGCTTCGTCACCGCGATGCCACGCAGCGTGGCGTCGCCGAACACGATGTAGGCCGGAACGCCCTGCTCACGCGCGACCCCCGCCCGCCACTCGCGCAGCTTCTCGAACAGGCCGCGGGCGGCATCCGGCAGTTCCGCTCCCCCGGTGCGCTTCGCGGCACGCGCCTTGCGCTCCGGCTCCCGGCGCAGCATCACCTGGCGCGACCCGTCGAGCACGTCGGCGGCGGTCGGCGAGATCACCAGGGTGCCGTAGCCGTCGGCGCTCACCGTGAGCAGTCCCTGCGCGAGCAACTGCCGCACGACGCCGCGCCACTCCTGCTCGCCGAGCTCGGTGCCGATGCCGAACGTCTTCAATTCGTCGTGCCGGTTCGAGCGCACCCGCTCGGTCTCCTTGCCGAGCAGGATGTCGATCAGCTGACCGGCCCCGAAACGCTGGTTGCGCTCACGCTGCAGCCGCACGACGGTCGACAGCAGCTTCTGCGCCGGGATCGTGCCGTCGAACGCCTCGGGCGGCGAGAGGCAGGTGTCGCAGTTGCCGCACGCCTCGCTCTGCTGCCCGAAGTAGCCCAGCAGCTGCACCCGTCGGCACGACACCGTCTCGCAGAGCGCGAGCATCGCGTCGAGGTGCTGGCCCATGCGCTGCTTGTGCGCGCGGTCGCCCTCGCCCTCGTCGATCATGCGGCGCTGCTGCACGACGTCTTGCAGCCCATAGGCGAGCCAGGCGGTCGACGGCAGACCGTCACGTCCGGCGCGCCCGGTCTCCTGGTAGTAGCCCTCGACGCTCTTCGGCAGGTCGAGGTGCGCGACGAAGCGCACGTCGGGCTTGTCGATGCCCATGCCGAACGCGATCGTCGCGACCATGACGATGCCGTCTTCGCGCAGGAACCGCGACTGGTTGCGCGACCGCACTCCGGCGTCGAGACCCGCGTGATAGGGCAGGGCCGGGATGCCCTCCGCGACGAGTGCGTCGGCGGTCTTCTCGACGCTCGCCCGCGAGAGGCAGTAGACGATGCCCGCGTCGCCGGGGTGCTCGCTCTTCAGCAACGACAGCAGTTGCCCGAACGGCTGGTTCTTCGGGTCGATGCGGTACTGGATGTTGGGCCGGTCGAACGACGACACGAACCACTTGGCGTCGCGCAGATCGAGGCGCTCGGCGATCTCCCGGCGCGTGGCCTCGGTCGCCGTCGCGGTGAGGGCGATGCGGGGCACCGAAGGCCAGCGCTCGTGCAGCACCGAGAGCAGCAGATAGTCGGGCCGGAAGTCGTGGCCCCACTGCGAGACGCAGTGCGCTTCGTCGATCGCGAAGAGGGCGACATCCACCCGGTCGAGCAGGGCGAGGGTCTGCTGCAGCTTGAGCCGCTCGGGCGCGAGGTAGAGCAGGTCGATCTCGCCGTCGAGCAGCGCGGTCTCGACGCGGTGCCGCTCGGCCGCGTCCTGCGTCGAGTTGAGGAACGCCGCACGCACGCCGACGGCGGAGAGAGCATCCACCTGGTCCTGCATGAGGGCGATGAGCGGCGAGACGACGACGCCGGTGCCCGACCGAACGAGCGCGGGGATCTGGTAGCACAGCGACTTGCCGCCGCCGGTGGGCATGAGCACGAGGGCATCGCCGCCGGAGACGACGCGGTCGATGATCGCCGCCTGCTCGCCGCGGAAGTCGGCGTAGCCGAACACCCGGCGCAGGATGTCGACGGCGGCCTCGGGCGCGGGCGCGGTGGAGGTCGTCACGCGCCCACCTTATGTCGCGCCACCGATCGAACGGCCGGCCCTGGGGATGCGGGCCGGCCGTTCGGAGGTGGGGTGGGTTCAGTCGACGCGGCTCAGTACACGCGACTCAGTACACGAGGACGAGCGTCGCCGTGCGCGCATCCTCGTACGCGGCGGTTCCGGTGAACCGCAGGTTGAGCACGTGGATGCCGCGGCCCAGCGCACCGGACGGCACCTCGATGCGTCCCCCGTCCGCCGTGGTCACCTCGACCGTGCCGACGAGCGTGCGCCCGTCGTACAGCTCGACCGTACCGACCGGAGCCGAGCCGTCGGACGCCCGCACGTACACGTTGACGTCCACCGACGATCCGCGCCGCACGAGGAATCTGTCGGGCCAGGCGAGCGCCCAGGTGCCGACCGCCTCGACGGCCGGCTCAGCGACGGTGATCGGGACGTCGACCGCCGTTCCGCCGGGACCGGTGATCGTGAGCGACTGCGGTCCGCTGACACCCTCCGGGATCTCGAAGGTCACGGTGGCCGAGCCCTGCTCGTCGAACGCGTCGGTGATCGCGAACGCCACCGGCGCGCTGCCGAGGGTCTCGCCGCCGAGCAGCACGGCGGCGTCACCCGCCGTCGGCCCGCCGCGGCTGAAGAGCAGGGACGACAGCGTCGCCGTCACCTCCTCGCCCGGCAGGTAGCCCTCGGCCGACGCCGGCGCGGTCACCTGGACGCCGACGGAGCGCTGTGCCAGGTCGGGCGTCACCGGGGTGTTCGCCCCGAGGTAGTCCACGAAAGCGGTGAGGTCGATGCGGCCGGAATCCGCCTTGTTCGCGCCCTGGGCGAGGGTGACGAAGTTGTCGCCGCCCGCCGCGAGGAACGAGTTCGCCACCACCTTGATGACGGCGGCGTCCGCGACCGGGGCCCCGTCGAGCGTCATCGTGGAGATGCGCGACCCGGCGGCGGCCGCGGGGTCGTAGGTGTACTCGAAGCCGGCCGACATCCCGAGCTTCAGGAACGGCCGGCTCGACCCCGCGGGCTGCCACTGCTCCTCGAGCACCTGGCGCAACTGGGCGCCGGTCAGCTCGAACGTGACGAGGGTGTTCGCGAACGGCTGCACGAGCGCCGCCTCGCGGTAGGTCACGTTGCCGGCCGGGTCGTTCGCACCCGACGCGGCGTAGACCAGATCGGCCCGGATGCCGCCCGGATTCATGATCGCGAGTTGCGTTCCGAGATCCTGCGTCGCGGCGAGCTGCGCATCGGCGATGAGGTTGCCGATCGTCGACTCGGCCCCCCGGTTCTCCGAGGTGCCGTTCGACTGCACGCCGCGTGTGATGTCGGTCGACACCTCGCCGAGCGAGACGCTGCCCAACTGGTTCGCGACGGCGACGGCCTCCGCGACGATCGCCGCGACCGCCGGGTCGGGCGTGAACGCCGGGGTGGTCACGAGCGGCAGGACTTCCGCCGAGATCGACAGCAGTTCGCCGGTGTCGGGGTCGACGCTGATCGTCGTGTGGCCGTAGGCGACCCCGTACTCGCCGGACATGAGCACCGGGCGGGTGCGGTCGGTGCCCGGGATCGGCACGTCGTGATCGAACTGGAGGTGCGTGTGACCGCCGACGATCGCGTCGATGTCGGCGCTGGCCCCGAGCACGATCTCACCGAAAGCCGAGCCCGGATCGGTCGCGCTCTCGTAGGCCGCCGTGGCCGGGCCCTCGTGCACGAGCAGGATGACGACATCCGCTTCGCCGTTCGCGGGGTCGCCGTCGGAGAGCGCCGCGGCCACCCGGTTCACCTCCGGCACGATCGGGCGCACCTCGAGGGTCGCGATGCCGTCGGGGCTGACCAGCGACGGCAGCTCTTCCGTGACGGCACCGACGAAGCCGATCGACACCCCGCCGGTCTCGACGACCGAGTACTCCTCGAACGCCGGCACGCCCGCCGCGCGGTCGTAGAGGTTCGCGGCGAGGTACGGCCAGTCGGCCTCGTCCTCGATGCGCGCGATGTCGCCGCGGCCCTGGTCGAACTCGTGGTTGCCGAACGCCGAGACGTCGAGGCCGATCGCGTTGAGCGCGTCGATCGTCGGCTGGTCATCCTGGATGAACGAGGTGAAGGTGGAGGCGCCGATGAGGTCGCCCGCCGCCGCGAAGATCGTGTTCGGGTTGGCGGCCTCGTAGGAATCCACCATCCCGCCCAGCGTCGCGGCACCCGCCACGGGCGGCGCGGCCTCGAGCCGCCCGTGGAAGTCGTTGATCGTCAGCAGGTCGACCTCGACGGCGCCTTCGACAACCGGGTCGGCCGCCGCGGCCGGGAGGACGCTGATCGGGGCGACGACGAGAGCCGCCGCCGCGAGGAGGGCGGCGCTGACGCGCGCGGAACGGGGGGATGTCGACATGGATCGGTTCTCCGGATGCTTGTGGCTGACGGGGTGGGATCGGGCGTCGGGTTACCCCCGTTCGGGGGCCACCTCCGACGCTACGTCGACCGGTGCCGGATGACAACCCCGCTACGGTGAACGGATGCTGGCGATCGTCGTGGGACTGGCGAGCGCCCTCACCTACGGCGTCGCCGACTTCTTCGGGGGCTTGGCCGCGAAGCGCACGGCATCCGTCGTCGTCACCGCCTTCGCCGCCCTCGTCGGGCTCGCCGTCATGCTGCCGTTCGCGTTCCTCGTGCCCGCGCGCGCGTCCTGGGAGGCGTTCCTCTGGGGCGGGCTCTCCGGCGTCACCGGCGCGGCCGCGATCTTCCTGCTCTACGCGGCGCTCGCGATCGGGCCGATGAGCATCCTGTCGCCGCTCACCGCCGTCCTCTCCGCCCTCGTGCCGATGACGTGGGGACTGATCAGCGGGGAGCGACTGCCGTGGTGGGGCTACCTCGCACTCGCCGGTGTGCTGCTCGCGATCGTGCTCGTCGGGTTCGTGCCCGAGAAGGGCGCCGTGCGGCCGCGGCTGCGCGGCATCCTCTACGCGACGTTCTCGGGACTGCTGATCGGCGCGTTCTTCATCCTCGTCGACCGCGCCCCCGCCGACTCCGGGCTGCTGCCGATCGTCGCCAACCGGGCGGTGAGCGGGTCGATCCTGCTCGTCGTGCTGCTCATGCTGGTCGTGCTCGCCCGGCG
>NZ_JBIIAW010000072.1:0-15834 GCF_044239695.1 Pseudolysinimonas sp.
GCGTCCGCTCGCCCCGGGCCAGCGCCCGGCCCCCGGCGCCGGCGGTCGTCCCGGATTCCAGCAGCGCCCCGGCGGCCCCGGCCGTCCCGGCGGTGCTCCGGGAGGCTTCCAGCGTCCCGGCGGCGGTGCTCCCGGCACGACGGGCGGCTACGCCGGTCGTCCCGGCGGCGGTGGCGGCCGCGGCCGCGGCCCCGGCGGTGGCACCGCGGGTGCCTTCGGTCGCGGTGGCGGCAAGAGCAAGGCCCGCAAGTCGCGTCGCACGAAGCGCGCCGAATTCGAGATGCGGGAGGCCCCGACGATCGGTGGCGTGAGCGTTCCCCGCGGTGATGGCACGACCATCATCCGGATGCGCCGCGGAGCGTCGATCGCCGACTTCGCCGAGAAGATCGAGCAGATGACGGGCTTCACCGTGCTGCCCGGCACGCTCGTCACCGTGCTGTTCGCGCTCGGCGAGATGGCCACGGCCACCGAGTCGCTCGACGAATCCACCTTCGAGGTGCTCGGTGCCGAACTCGGCTACCGGGTGCAGGTCGTCTCGCCGGAAGACGAAGACAAGGAGCTCCTCGAGGGCTTCGACATCGACCTCGACGACGAAGACGACCCCGACGACCTCGAGATCCGTCCGCCGGTCGTCACCGTCATGGGTCACGTCGACCACGGAAAGACCAAACTGCTGGATGCCATCCGCGAGGCGAACGTCGTCGCGGGCGAAGCCGGCGGCATCACGCAGCACATCGGTGCGTACCAGGTCTGGACCGAGCACGAGGGCATCGAGCGCGCCATCACCTTCATCGACACCCCGGGCCACGAGGCGTTCACCGCCATGCGCGCCCGTGGTGCGCAGGTGACCGACATCGCGATCCTCGTGGTCGCCGCCGACGACGGCATCATGCCCCAGACGGTCGAGGCGTTGAACCACGCCCAGGCCGCCGGGGTGCCGATCGTCGTCGCCGTCAACAAGGTCGACAAGGACGGCGCCAACCCGTCGAAGGTGCGTCAGCAGCTCACCGAGTACGGGCTCGTCGCCGAGGAATTCGGTGGCGACACGATGTTCGTCGACGTCTCGGCTCTGCAGAAGAAGGGCATCACGGAACTTCTGGATGCCGTCCTCCTGACCGCCGACGCCGGCCTCGACCTCGTCGCGAACCCCACCCGGGATGCCCGCGGTGTCGCGATCGAAGCGAAGCTCGACAAGGGCCGCGGCGCCGTCGCGACCGTGCTCATCCAGAACGGAACGCTGCGCGTCGGCGACCCGATCGTCGCCGGAACGGCCTACGGTCGCGTCCGCGCGATGCACGACGAGAACGGCGAGTCGGTCGAGGAGGCCTACCCGTCGCGTCCGGTGCTCGTGCAGGGTCTCTCGCGGGTTCCGCGCGCGGGTGACACCTTCATCGTGACCGAAGACGACCGCACGGCCCGGCAGATCGCCGAGAAGCGCGAAGCCGTCGAGCGCAACGCCCAGCTGGCGAAGGCCCGCAAGCGCATCTCGCTCGAAGACTTCACCCGCGCGCTCGAAGAGGGCAAGGTCGAGTCGCTCAACCTCATCATCAAGGGTGACGTCTCCGGTGCCGTCGAGGCGCTCGAGGAGTCGCTGCTCAAGATCGAGATCGACGACAGCGTCCAGCTGCGCATCCTGCACCGCGGTGTGGGTGCCGTCACCGAGTCGGACATCGACCTGGCGACGATCGACAACGCGATCGTGATCGGGTTCAACGTCCGTCCCGACGTGAAGGCGCGTGAACGCGCCCAGCGCGAAGGCATCGACGTGCGGTTCTACTCGGTCATCTACGCGGCGCTCGAAGACATCGAGAACTCGCTCAAGGGCATGCTCAAGCCCGAGTTCGAAGAGGTCCAGTCGGGCGTCGCCGAGATCCGCGAGGTGTTCCGCTCGTCGAAGGCCGGCAACATCGCCGGTGTCATCGTCCGCTCCGGCACGATCACCCGCAACGCCAAGGCGCGGGTCATCCGCGACGGCGTCGTCGTCGGCGACAACCTCGCCATCGACTCGCTGCGTCGCTTCAAGGATGACGTCACCGAAGTCCGCACCGACTTCGAGTGCGGTATCGGGCTCGGCAAGTTCAACGACATCCAGATCGGCGATGAGATCGAGACCATCGAGTTGAAGGAAAAGATCCGGGCGTAGCCCGTTGGTCGGGGTCCCCGCCCGCTCGCGAAAGTGAAGAGCGGGGACCCCTACCCCGATTCACTTTCGCGAGCGGGCGGAGACCCCTCCGGGTTCGTCCGGATCTGTTCCTCCTCTCGACGTTCAATGGAGGTAAAGGTCATGGCTGGTCAGGGAGATCGTGCGGCGAAGGTCGCCGACCGCATCAAGGAAGTGATCGCGAAGCGGCTCGAGAAGGGGCTGCGGGATCCGCGGCTGGGGTTCGTGACGATCACGGATGTCCGCGTCACGGGCGATCTGCAGCACGCGAGCGTGTTCTTCACCGTGTACGGCACCGACGAGGAGCGGGCCGACTCGGCGCTCGCGCTCAAGGCGGCGACCGGGCTGCTGCGCACCGAGGTCGGCAAGAACCTCAACACCCGACTGACGCCGTCGCTCGAGTTCATCGCGGACGCGATCCCCGAGAACGCGGCGTCGATCGAGGCGCTCCTGCAGGAGGCGCAGCAGCGGGATGAGGCGGCGCGCGCCGCGGCTGCGACCGCAACCTACGCCGGCGACGAAGACCCCTACGTCAAGCCGCGCGACTACGACGTCGACGACGACGATGACGACCTCGACGACGACGACGAGAAATCGGTGGTCGAGTAGCGGCGTAGCCGCGTGTCGAGACCGGGCGGAATCCTCGGCCGTGCTCGCGGGTTGAGCTGAGAAATGGCTCTCGCACTCTCCGTTCTGGATCTGGTGCCGGTTTCGACCGCGCAGACCTCCGCCGATGCCGTGGCGGCATCCCTCGCCCTCGCGCAGCGCGCCGACGACCTCGGCTACACGCGGTACTGGTTCGCCGAGCACCACAACATGCCGGCCGTCGCGTCGACCGCACCCCCGGTGCTGATCGCGGCGGTCGCCGCGCGCACATCGCGGCTCCGGGTCGGTTCGGGCGGCGTGATGCTGCCCAACCATGCACCGCTGACGGTCGCCGAGCAGTTCGCGGCCCTCGAGGCGATCGCGCCCGGGCGCATCGACCTCGGGATCGGCCGTGCGCCCGGATCCGACCCCGTCATCACGGCGTTGCTGCGCAGCAGCGGTCCGACGAGCGACGTCGACCGTTTCGAGCAGAACCTCCTCGACATCCGCGCCCTCGCCGGGGACGGCGCGACGATCACGATCAACACCGCCGACGGGCTCCGCGACTACGACGTGCGAGCCACCCCGGCTGCGGCCGGCATCCCGGAGATGTGGCTGCTCGGATCGAGCGACTACTCCGCGCACCTCGCGGCGAAACTCGGGCTGCCGTACGTCTTCGCCCACCATTTCTCGGGGGAGGGCACCGGTCGCGCGCTCGAGATCTACCGCTCGGAGTTCCGGCCGTCCGAGCGGCTCGAGACGCCCCGCACCTTCCTCACGGTCAACGCGGTCGTCGCCGACACCGCGGAGGAGGCGCTCGCCCGGGCGCTGCCGTCGCTGCAGAACTTCTCCCGCCTGCGCACGGGCACACCGCTGCGGGCGATCGACACCGTCGAGGCGGCCGCGGTCGCCGAGGTCGACGCCGCCTCGCGCCTCGTCATCGACCAGATGCTCGAGCGGTGGATCGTGGATGCGCCCGAGGCCGCCGCGCGCCGCCTGACCGAGCTCGCTCAGACCTTCGACGTCGATGAGGTCATGGTGTCCCCGTCGGCCGCCTCCCGCGAGTCCGAACCCCGGGACCGGAGCCCCGGTCGGGAGCGCACGCTCGAACTGCTCGCGGCCCGGTTGCTCTGATCCTCGCCGCCGCGCGCTCAGGCCGCGGGGAAGGAGTCGGCGACGAGAGCGGCGACGGCCGAGGGCAGATCGCCGGTGATCAGCAATTCGCCCACCCGATCGGTCGACCTGTCGGCCGGGATGTGACCCGACACGCTCGCGCTCACGCCGGCGACCCGGATGAGCAGGGTCTCGTGCGCGCGGGCGAGCACGCCGTCCGACCACCAGGCCCGGCTGCCGACGAGGGTCAGGGGCGACTCGGGAGACGTCCAGGTGGTGTCGTCGACGAACGGGCAGTCTGGGGCGACCGCGCCGTCCATCGGATGCCAGGTGCGCGTCGTGCGCGGAACCAGGTCTGGGGCCGGCACACCGAGCTGTGCGGCGATGCGCGTCACCAGCAGCTGGAGGCGGTCGACGAACTCGGCGATGGGCATGCCGCGGATCGTCGTCACACGTGGTTCCGGCGACGGGGGCGCGCTCGGGTCGGATGCTCGGAGCCGCGAGACGGCGTCGTCGAGATCGAGCTCGGGGGCGAGCCGGCGCCCGGCCTCGACATGGCGTTCGCACAGCCACGCGGTGTCGGGCGGATGCCCGACGAGTCGGTCGCGCTCGACCCGTCGCCGCCAGGCGAGATCCTCCGGTCGCGAGACGAAGCGCACGAGCTCACCCGGTGCCGCCGCGTCCGCCCCGCAGACGACGCATTCCGGCGGCTTCACGGCCGCCCACTCGGCCCGGCGGCCGTCACTTCAGCAGCCGACTCAGCACGCGGTCGGCGAGCGGCTTGCCACCCGTCTGACAGGTCGGGCAGTACTGGAAGGTCGAGTCGGAGTAGATGACCTGGCGGATCGTGTCGCCGCACACCGGGCAGGCCTCGCCGTTGCGCGCGTGCACCCGCAGGTTCGACTTCTTCTCGCCCTTGAGCTCCGCCGCGGCGAGCCCTTCGGAACGCGCCACGGCATCCCGCAGCGTCGTCTGGATCGCCTCGTAGAGCACGTGCACGTCCTCGGCGGGCATGCTCGCGGGCTTGAACGGCGACATCTTCGCGACGTGCAGGATCTCGTCGGAGTAGGCGTTGCCGATCCCGGCGATCTGCCGCTGGTCGCGCAGCACGCCCTTCACCTGTGATCGCCCCGCGGCGGTGAGGATCCCGGCGAGCCGCTCCTCGGTGAAGGCCGCGTCGAGCGGATCGGGTCCGAGGGTCGCGACGCGTTCCACGTCCCGCGGGTCCCGCACGACGTGGATGGCGAGGCTCTTCTTGGTCCCCGCCTCGGTGAGGTCGAAGCCGGAGCCGTCGTCGAGCACGAGCCGCGCCGCGAGCGGTCCGCCGCGCTTGAGGCTCGGCGCGGGGGCGGCGGCGCGCCAGCGCAGCCAGCCGGCGCGCGCGAGATGGATGACCACGTGCAGCTCGCCGACCACCAGGTCGAGGTACTTGCCGTGCCGCTCGACCCCGTTCACGGTCAGTCCTTCGAGGGCCGTGACGGGCGGGTCGTAGGTCTTGAGGGCGGCGAAGGCGAGCACGTCGAGCCGGGCGATCCGCTTCCCGATCAGCCGCGAGCGCAGGTCGGCGACGAGGGCATGCACCTCGGGCAGCTCCGGCATGCCACAAAGTATGCCTCGGTACCCTGACTCCATGCCCCGTCTGCTCGTCCGCCGTCCCTCGCCGCTCCTCGCCGAGGGGGAACTCACGCACCTCGACCGCGTGCCCGTCGACGCCGCGCTCGCCCTCGCCCAGTGGTGGGACTACGTCGAGGTGTTCCGCTCACGGGGCTGGACGGTCACCGAGGTCGACGCCGCCGACGAGCACCCCGACGGGGTGTTCATCGAGGATGCCGTCGTCGTCTTCGACGACCTCGCGGTGCTCACCTCGCCCGGAGCGGAGTCGCGGCGCGGCGAGGTCGACTCGGCCGCACGCGCCATCGCGGCGACCGGACTGGAGGTCGTGCGGCTCGAGCCGCCGGCACATCTCGACGGCGGCGACGTGCTGAAAGTGGCGCCCACGGCCCACGTCGGCCGCACGGTCTACGTGGGCCGGAGTTCCCGCACGAACGACGCCGGTGTCGCCGCGCTGCGCGAGCTGCTCGCCCCCCGCGGCTGGGAGGTGGTGGCGGTCCCGGTGTCGAAGGTGCTGCATCTGAAGTCGGGTGTCACCGCGCTGCCCGACGGCACCGTGCTCGGCTACCCGCCGCTCGTCGACGACTCCGGGGTGTTCCCGGTGTTCCAGCCGGTGCCCGAGCCCGAGGGCGTCGCGGTCGTCGTGCTCGGCCCCGAGACGGTGCTGCTCTCGGCGTCGGCCCCGCAGACGGCGGCGCTCCTCCGGGCGCGCGGGCTCGAGGTGCTGACGACCCCGGTCACCGAGTTCGAGAAGCTCGAGGGCTGCGTGACCTGCCTCTCGGTGCGCATCCGCGACGACTCCTAGGCGGCCTCGAACCGCACGACTCCGGTCGGGATGTCGGCGGCCACGAGTCGCACCCGCAGTTCCGCTCCCGGGCGCAGCGTCCCGTCGCAAGAGATCTCGACGGCGGGCTCGACGAGCTGCACGGCGGAATCGGTGATCGCGATGGCGTCGAACTCCGCGCCGAGGTGCGGAGCGAGCACCGCCGCTTCGACGGTGTCGAGGGTGCGGCGCTCGAGACGCCCGGAGGTGTTCGCGGAGCGACTCATCAGCGACGGCAGCTCGGGCAGCGCGTCGCGGACCCAGCGGGGCACTTCGGTGCCCGCGGAGAGGGCAACGCAGACCTCGAGCGCGAACCGGTCGACCAGGCGCCGCAACGGCGCGGTGACGTGCGTGTAGGGCGCGCCGATGGCCGCCTGCAGCGTCTCCGCCGGCGGTTCCCCGTCGAACGCGCGGTAGGCGGCGCCGCGGAACAGCGTGGCCGCCGCGTGTCGGATGGCGAGCTGCCGGGGATCGTCGTTCGCGAGACGCGCGAGGTAGTCGCCGTAGGCCTCTTCGGCGGGCCAGGGAGTGCCGAGCGCGATGGTCTGTCGGCGGAACCGGTCGATCGCGTCGGGCTCCGCGGGCGGCATGGTGCGCAGGATGCCGACCCCCGCGTCGAGCATCATCCGTGCGGCCGCCATCCCGGTCATCAGGGAGATCTGGGCGTTCCAGGATTCGACCGGTCGCAGCACGCGCCGCTCGAGCAGATAGCCCTCCGCCTCGCGTTCGACCAGGATCTCCGGGATGGCGAGGCTGGCGCCGCCCCGGGCGCTCTCGAGCGCGAGCCGGGCTTCGCCGACGGCGCGCAGCATCCCGAGCACACTCGCGGCATCGTCTGCCGGCTCGTCGTCGACGGCCGCCTGGGCGTCTTCGTACGACCACTGACGACGGCTGCGCACGCGGGCTCGCCGCACGCGGCCCGAGGTCGTCGCACCGGACGCGTCGAGGGTGAACTCCCAGACGAACGCGGCCCGCACCTCGCCGGGCAGCAGCGACCCGGCGGCCTCGCTGATCACGGGCGGATGCAACGGGATGCGGCCATCCGCCGCGTAGAGCGTCTGGCCGCGCCGCCGCGCCTCGGCGTCGATCGCGCCGCCGGGCTCGACGAACGACGGCAGATCGGCGATCGCGTAGAACACCCGCCACCCGTCGCCGAGGGCTTCGATGGCGAGCGCCTGGTCGAGGTCGGTGGCTCCGGCCGGGTCGATCGTCACGAAGGGCAGGGCCGTGAGGTCGAGGTCGGGGAGCACATGCTCGGCCACCGCGCGCTCGGCGTCGGCGAGCACCTCCGCCGGGAAGCCGTCGGGCAACTCCAGTTCGATCCGCAGCGCGGCCAGGGCCGCGGTGAGTTCGGCGGTCGCCGCCTCCCGCGTGAGCGTCAGCGGGAGGTGGGGCACCGCTCCAGCCTAGGCTCGGCACGTGGAGGGATACCGGCGACCGCCGATCGTGCGCGGTGAGTTCCGCGATGACACGGGCGACGTCATCCCGTACGGCGATCGCTGGCGGGACACTCCCTCCGACGAGCTGCCGTACAGCGTCACCACCCACCCCGAGCGGTTCGCGCCGCTTCAGGACGTCGCACGGGCCCTCGGAGCCGCCCTGCCGGCGGCGAACCGGCCGGGTGGGGACGGCATCCCGATCGAGGTCGAGCTCACCGAGCTGCCCGGCGCGTTCGTGTGGGTCGGCGGACGCCGTTTTCCGTTCCCGGTCTGCGGCTGCGACGCGTGCGACGAGGACGTCGAGGGTCTCGCCGAGCAGATGGAGCAGCTCGTCGACGCGGTCGTCGCGGGCCGATGGACGGCCGATCGTGATTCGTTCGCGTACGGGGGCGACTGGGGTCGCCGTGGCGGCTGGACGAACCCGGGCGCTCCGTCGCCTCAGGGCAGGGCGTAGTCGTCGTCGTCGTCGCGCACGACGAGGCCGTCGCGCAGCAACCCGTCGATCGCACGTGCGAGCTGCCCGGCGTCCGGCCAGACGCCGGCGATCACCGCGGCGGGAACCGGGGTGTCGCTGCCGCGCAGTTCGCGCAGCACGAGACCGCGAACCTGACGGTCGGATCCCTCGTACTTCTTCTGCACCGCCGCGCGGGGCCCGTCGTACGCCGGGTACCCGGCCGCGCGCCAGGCGCACACGTCCGCCAGCGGACACGCGTCGCACCGCGGTGATCGGGCGGTGCACACGGTCTGCCCGAGCTCCATCGTGCCGGCGTTGACCAGCCGTGCCCGCTCCGCGTCGGCGGGCAGGAGCGCCTCCATCTCGCCGAGTTCTGCGGCGGTGCGCGGCGGTCCCGCCTCCCCGACCCCGCGCAGCGCCCGGGCGAGCACCCGGCGCACGTTGGTGTCGACGACCGGGGTGCGGATGCCGTAGGCGAACGCCGCGACCGCGCGCGCCGTGTACGGGCCGACGCCCGGCAGCGCCAGCAGCTCGTCGACGTCGTCGGGCACGACGTTGCCGTGCCGTTCGGCGATCGCCGTCGCGGCCCCGTGCAGATTGAGGGCGCGACGCGGGTAGCCGAGACGCTCCCAGGCGCGCACGGCTTCGCCGGGCGGTTCCCCGGCGAGGTCGGCGGGCGTCGGCCAGCGCAGCAGCCACCGCTCGAGCGCCGGGATGACCCGCGCCACCGGGGTCTGCTGCAGCATGAACTCGCTGACCAGGGTGCCCCAGGCGGGGAACCCCGGGCGCCGCCAGGGGAGGTCGCGGTGCGTCGACGCGTACCAGTCCGCGATCCGGTTCGCGATCACGGCGGGGGCGATGTCCACTCACGAAGGCTAGCTAGGCTGCGCTCGTGACCACGCCATGGACGAAGATCGCTCCCGCGCGCCGCGAGCTGCTCGAGTCGCTCGTGCAGGAGTTCGCGCACAACTACCGCTACGGGCGCACGATGTTCGGGATCGACGGTCCCGACGCCTCCGGCAAGACGACCTTCGGCGACGAACTCGCCCTCGCGTTCGAGCGCGCCGGGTTCACGGCCGTGCGGGCGTCGATGGACGACTTCCACCGTCCGCGCGAGGACCGCTATCGCGCCGGTCGCCACTCGGGTGAGGGCTACTACCGGGACGCGTACGACTTCTCGTTGTTCCGGCGCGTGCTGGCCGACCCGTTCAAGGCGGGCGGCAGCACGGGCTATCAGTTGCGCGGGTTCGACCTCGCCCGCGACGTGCCGTTCGAGGCCGACTGGTCGACAGGTCCCGCCGACGCGGTGCTGATCGTCGACGGGCACTTCCTCCAGGGTCCCGAACTGCGGGGGCTCTGGAACTACGTGCTCTGGCTCGACGCCGAGCGCGAGGTGCGGCTCGCCCGCACGGTCGCGCGCGACGGCGCCGATCCCGACCCCGAGGCGCCGTCGAACCTCCGCTACCTCGACGCGCACCGCCTCTACGTGCGCGACGTGCATCCGAATACGTCGGCGAACGCGATCGTCGACAACACCGACCCGGATGCTCCGAAGCGCCGGTTCGCCGACTACTGCTCGATCGCGCCCGCGCCGCTCTGACCGCGATCAGACGGGCACGCGGGCGGCGACGTCGGCCGGCGTCAAGAAGGCGCTGGTGCGCTCGACCTCGTGCACCAGATCGACCAGGCCGGCGTTGATCGGCGCGGCGAGTCCGTGCTCGCCCGCGACGCGCACGACGGCGCCGTTCAGGAAGTCGATCTCGGTCAGCTGACCGCGGCGGATGCTCTGCAGCGTCGATCCCGGATTCGGCACGTCGCCCATCCTCCCCGCGAGCAGGCGCGGCAGACTCGCGGTCAGGGCGAGCGGGCCGCGGCCGAGCCAGGGCAGGATCCAGCCCGGGATGCCCTGCAGCCCGGTGAACCGGATGCCGATGCGGTTGGCGATGCGGATGGTCTCCCGCAGCGACCCGGCCAGCACCCGCAGCAGGGCCGGATCCGCGACGGTCTGCTGCACGCTCAGCCCGGTGATCGCCGGCAGCGCGTTGACGTGGTTGACGAGCAGCTTCGTCCACTGCGCCCCTTCGAGGCTCTCCACGACCTCGACCGGGAGTGCCTCCCGCATCAGCCCGACGACGTGGTCGCGCACGTCGGTGGGCGTGCCGTCGGCCGCTCCGATGACGAGCGGCAGGGCGGCGGTGACGGTGATGCGGCCGGGGGAGAGGTACGAGCTGGCGAACAGGGCGAGCCCGCCGAGCAACGGGGACGACGGCTGCGCCGCGCGCGCGACCCGGAGGCCGCCGAGGCCGTTCTGCACGACGAGCAGCGGGAGTCCCTCGATGAAGCGGGCGTTCGCGGCCAGGGCGGTGGCGGCATCCTGGGCCTTCGTCGCGAGCACGACGATCTCGGGAGTCGCGGTGAGTGTCTCGTGCGCGGCGACACGGGCCACGTGCGACCCGTACCCGCCGTCGAGCGCGAGACCGTCGGCGCGGATCGCGGCGAGGTGCTCACCCCGGGCCGTCACCGACACGTCGTGTCCCGCGCGGTCGAGCAGCGCGGCGAGCAGGCCACCCACCGCTCCCGCTCCGATGACGGCCACGCGCATGTTCCGAGCCTAGGCCGGTTGATACCGTGGCAGGTGTGACCGTCCCGACCGCCTCGACGGGCGACCCCGTCGCGACGGCCCCGTCCGGCATCCTGCTGCTCGACAAGCCGCAGGGGCCGACGAGTCACGACCTCGTCGCGCGCACCCGGCGGGCGCTCGGCACCCGCAAGGTCGGACACGCCGGCACGCTCGACCCGATGGCGACCGGGCTGATGATCCTCGGTATCGGCAGTTCGACGCGTCTGCTCACCTACCTCGTCGGGCTCGGCAAGGAATACACGGCGACGATCCGGCTCGGCCAGGCGACGACGACAGACGACGCCGAAGGGGAGGTCACCACGAGTGGCGACGCGGGAGCGGTCACGGACGCCGCCCTCGCCACGGCCGTCGCGGGCCTCACCGGCGAGATCGCTCAAGTGCCCAGCACCTTCAGCGCGATCAAGGTCGACGGCCGCCGCTCCTACGATCTCGCCCGGTCCGGCGAAGAGGTCGCGCTGAAACCCCGCACCGTCACCGTCTCGGCCTTCGAGGTGTCGGATGCGCGCCGCAGTGACGGCCTCGTCGACCTCGACGTGCGCGTCGCGGTGTCGTCCGGCACCTACGTCCGCGCCCTCGCCCGTGATCTCGGCGTCGCCCTCGGCGTCGGCGGCCACCTCACCGCCCTGCGCCGCACCGCCGTCGGCCCGTTCGCGGTGACCGACGCCGCCGCGGTCGACGACGATGCGCTCACCGACCGGCTGCTCGCCCCCGCCGACGTCGCGGGGCGGCTGTTCCCGTCGGCGCGATTGGATGCCGACGAGGCCCTCGCGCTCGCCCAGGGCAAGCGCATCCCGGTGCCGACCGCCGACGCACCGGTGGTGGCCGCGCTCGGGCCGGACGGCCGGCTGCTCGGCCTCGTGTCCGTGCGCGACGGGGTCTCCCGCGTGCTCGTCAATTTCCCGACCTCGGAGGTCTCATGATCGACGTCTTCACGATCGTCCTGATCGCCGTCTCGACGCTCGCCGGGGTGCTCGCCGTCGTGCTCGGCCTCGTCGGCCGCAAGCCCTCCGACCTGACCATCCTCGCGCTCGTCGTCGTGGAGCTGCTGCTGCTCGCGCAGGTCGTGATCGCGATCGTCGCGCCGCTGACCGGCAACCACCCGACCGGCAACCTCGGGGAGTTCTGGGTGTACCTCGCGACCGGGTGCCTCATGCCCCCCGCCGCGATCGCCTGGGCGCTGACCGACCGCACCCGCTGGAGCACGGTCGTGCTCGGCGTCGGCGCGCTGGCGATCGCCGTGATGGCGTACCGGATGAACCAGATCTGGAACGTCCAGATCGCCTAGCCGCCCAGCTCCTCCCCGCGCGGAGCCCTAGTCTGGGAGCGATGTCCACGCCTCGCCCCGATTCCCCCAGGCTGGCCGGCCCCGGCCGCATCCTCGTCGCCGTCTACGCGGTGCTCGCGGTCGCGGCCACCGGTCGCAGCGTCTTCCAGATCGTCGACCGCTTCGACGAGGCGCCGATCGCCTTCTCGCTCTCGGCCGTCGCCGCCGTCGTCTACGTCCTGGCGACCCTGGCGCTCGCCTTCCGCTGGGATGTCGTCGCCTGGGTCACGATCGGCTTCGAGCTGCTCGGCGTGCTCGTGATCGGCACGCTGAGCATCGTCGCGCCGGCCGTGCTCGGCCTGGACAGCGTCGACCCGTTCGGGCGCGAGGCCACCGTCTGGAGCGCCTACGGGGCGGGCTACCTGTGCATCCCGCTCGTGCTGCCGGCGATCGGTCTCGGCTACCTCTGGCGTGCCCGGCGGGCGGCCGCCGCGGGCGTCGTCTGATGCGGCTCCTCGACGGCGTCCGGTCGGTGCCGCCGGGATTCGGTCCGAGCGCGGTCACGATCGGCAAGTTCGACGGGGTGCACCTCGGGCATCGCGGCGTACTCGCCCAGCTCATCGCGCTGGCTGCCGACCGCGGACTCGCTCCGGTCGTGGTGACGTTCGACCGGCATCCGCTGTCGCTGCTGCGCCCCGAGGTCTGCCCCGAAGCGATCGTGTCGAATGAGCAGCGGGCCGCGCTTCTCGCCGAGACCGATGTGGCCGCGACGCTCGTGCTGGAGTTCACCCGCGAGCTCGCCGCCCTCGAGCCGACCGAGTTCGTGCAGCAGGTGCTCGTCGACGCCCTCGACGCGAGACTGGTGCTCGCCGGTGCCGACTTCCGGTTCGGTCACCGCGGCGCCGGCACGATCGACACCCTGCGGGACCTGGGCGCCGCGCGAGGCTTCGACGTCGTGCTGCTCGAGGACGTGCGGGTCGACGGCGCCCGGGTCTCGTCGACGCAGATCCGCGACCACCTGGCCGCCGGCGAGGTGCGCGACGCGGCGGCCCTGCTGGGGCGGCTCCCGCGTGTGCGGTCGACCGTCGTGCACGGCGACGCCATCGGGCGCGAGATCGGCTTCCCGACCGCGAACCTCGATCCCGCGATGGAGGGGTTCCTGCCCGCCGACGGGGTGTACGCGGCGTGGGCGTGGATCGACGGCGTGCGCTACGGCGCCGCGGTGTCGATCGGCAACAACCCGACCTTCGACGGGGTGCCGGCCCGGCGGACGGAGGCCCACCTCCTCGACGTGTCGCTCGACGCCTACGGCAAGTCGATCGAGCTCGAATTCGTCGACTACCTCCGGCCGATGGTGAAGTTCGACGGTCTCGACGCGCTCATCGCGGCGCTCACCGCCGACGCCGCGCGCATCCGCGAGATCCTCGCCGCCGAGAGCTAGGCCGCGCGACCGGCGAACGCGCCGGGCGTCACGCCGAGCACGCGGCGGAAGTGCCGGATCAGGTGGGACTGGTCGTGGAAGCCGACGTTCGCGGCGACGTCGGCGGCGGGCATCCCGTCGAGCAGCAGTCGCCGCGCCCGGTCGACCCGGCGTCCGGTGAGGTAGCGGTGCGGCGGAAGGCCGTACGCCTGATGAAACGCGCGCACGAGCTGGCTGGGGTGCACGCCGTGCTCGGCGGCGAGCGCCTCGAGGGTCGGTGGCTCGTCGACGACGTCGAGCCGGTCGCGCACGAGGCGGGCGAGCCCGGGAGCACGGCCGTCGCGACGGGGTTCGCGGCGCGCGAGCTGCGCGGCGATACGGTCGGTCGCCAGGGCGAGCAGCGACTCGGCTTCGAGTTCGTCACCCGGTCGCGAGAGCACCCCGTGCAGGCGCCCGATCCGAGCCACGACCGCCGCGTCGCGGATCCTCGGCTCACCGACGGCCGCACCGATCAGGTCGGCGGGAAGCCAGCGCTCGTCGACGTAGAGCACGCGCTTGTCGAATCCCTCGGCCCGGGCCGCGCGACCGTCGTGGGGCACGTGAGGAGGCAGCACGGTCAGCGTCCGCGGCTCGGCGAGGTGGGCGTGCCGATCGAGGTCGTACGCGACGCCGCCGGTGTCGACGAGCAGCAGCGTCCAGTGGTCGTGGGTATGGGCCGGGTAGGCGTGCGCGGTGAAGTGGGCGTGAAGCACTTCGCCCACCCCGGCGACCGACGGCCGCCAGGCGCGCACGAACTCCCGCGCCGGATCCGCACCCATGTCAGGAACGTACAAGACTCCGACCGCGGCCGCCGGAGACCATGGGGTCATGACCGCCGAACCCGTGCGCTTCGACACCAAGATCGCCGTCCTGCTGCGCGATGACCTCGCGCCCTGGCAGGAGCTCAACGTCACGTCGTTCCTGGTGAGCGGGGTGGTCGCCACCGACGCTGAGCTGATCGGCGAGCCCTACGAGGATGCCGACGGCACCCGGTATCTCGCGATGCTACGGCAGCCGGTCGTCGTGCTCGCCGGCGACGCGGCGATGCTGGCGACGGCCCACTCCCGCGCGCTGTCCCGGAAGCTCGAGACGGCGGTCTACATCTCGGAGATGTTCGCCACGGGCCACGACACCGCCAACCGGGCCGCGGTGCGTGCCGTCGCGCGCGACAGCCTCGACCTGGTGGGCATCGCGGTGATCGGCCCCCGGAACGCCGTGGATCGCACGTTCAAGGGCGCCGCCCTCCACCGCTGAGCGACCGGCCCGGCAGCCGGGACCGCCGAATCCTAGACTCAGTGCCATGGCCGGTCTGATTCGTCGAAGCGACATCGACGAAGTCAGGTCGCGCACCAACATCGCCGACATCGTGGGCGACTTCGTGACGCTGAAGAGCGCAGGGGTCGGATCGATGAAGGGGCTGTGCCCGTTCCACGAGGAGCGCAGCCCGAGCTTCCACGTGCGCCCGCAGGTGGGGCTCTACCACTGCTTCGGCTGCAACGAGGGCGGCGACGTCTTCTCGTTCCTGCAGAAGATGGATCACGTCACCTTCGCCGAAGCCGTCGAACGGCTCGCCGGGCGGCTCGGCTACGAGTTGCACTACGAGGACGGCGGCCAGGCGAGCGACCACTCCAACCGCGCCCGGCTGCTGGCCGCGAACGGCGCCGCCGAGAAGTGGTTCCAGGCGCAACTGGGCACTCCCGCGGCGCAGATCGGTCGCGATTTCCTCGGCGCCCGCGGGTTCGACGCCGCCGCAGCCCAGCACTTCGGCATCGGCTTCGCGCCGAAGTCCTTCAACGCGCTCGGGGATGCGTTGAAGGCGCTGGGATTCACGCCGGACGAGCTGACGGCATCCGGTCTGCTCTCGACCAACGATCGCGGCAATGCGTACGACAGGTTCCGCGGGCGGCTGATCTGGCCGATCCGCGACGTCACCGGGCAGACCGTCGGCTTCGGGGCGCGGAAGCTGCTCGGGGATGACGAGGACAAAGGCCCCAAGTACCTCAACACCCCCGAGACGCTGGTCTACCACAAGAGCCAGGTGCTCTACGGGCTCGACCTCGCCCGTCGCGACATCGCCAAGGGCAAGCAGGTCGTCGTCGTCGAGGGCTACACCGACGTGATGGCCTGTCATCTCGCGGGCGTGACGACGGCGGTCGCCACCTGCGGCACGTCGTTCGGCGTCGACCACATCAAGGTGATCCGGCGCGTGCTCGGCGACGTCGCCAACTCCGACACGACCCAGACCGGCGAGGTGGTCTTCACCTTCGACCCCGACGAGGCCGGG
>NZ_JBIIAW010000008.1:0-50631 GCF_044239695.1 Pseudolysinimonas sp.
CGCCGGTGAGGCCGCCGACCCAGTTCTCGTAGCGCACCCGCATGAAGTCGGGGTGGAAGGCGATCTGCTTCCCGGCGTCCAGGAGGGCGTCCTTGAGCTTGTCGTCGCGGGCGCCGTTGGTGATGTGCCACTGCAAGGTCGAGACGATCTCGAGCGGCTTGTCGCCCTTCTCGAAGAACTTCACCGCGTGGGTCGTCGGCTTCGGGTCGCCGATCAGGTCGCCGCTCGCCCGCAGCTGCTCGACGATCGCCGCTTTCGCGCTGAACACGGTCTTGCCCGCGAGCTCCGCGTAGGCGGCGCGTCCGGCGTCGGTGAACAGGTCGGCGGCGGGAGCCTCCTCGAGGAAGCGACCGTCGCGACCGAGCACCGTGCGGTTCGGCAGGTCGAGTTCACGCCACCACACCACGTCGGTCACGTCGCCGAAGGTGCAGATCATCGCGATGCCGGTGCCCTTGTCCTTCTGGGCGAGTCGGTGCGCCACGATCGGCACCTTGACGCCGAAGATCGGCGTCGTCACGGTCGTGCCGAAGAGGTGCTGGTAGCGCTCGTCATCGGGATGCGCGACGAGGGCCACGCAGGCCGGCAGCAGCTCGGGGCGGGTGGTGGCGATCTCGATCGTCCCGCCGTCGGGCTGGTGGAAGGTCACCGCGTGGTAGGCGGCGGGCTGCTCCTTGTCCTCCAGCTCGGCCTGCGCGACGGCGGTGCGGAAGGTGATGTCCCACAGCGTCGGGGCCTCGGCCTGGTAGGCCTCGCCGCGAGCGAGGTTGCGCAGGAACGCGCGCTGCGCGACGGTCTGCGCCTCCGGGCCGATCGTGCGGTAGGTGAGCGACCAGTCGACGCTCAGACCGAGGGCGCGCCAGAGGTCCTCGAACTGCTTCTCGTCTTCGACCGTCAGGCGCTCGCACAGCTCGATGAAGTTGCGGCGCGAGATCGGCACCTGGTCGGCGGCCTTGCTCGACGCGTTGTCGCCGCCCTCGAGCGGCGGCTGATACCCGGGCACGTAGGGGAGGGTCGGGTCGCACCGCACTCCGTAGTAGTTCTGCACGCGACGCTCGGTGGGCAGACCGTTGTCGTCCCAGCCCATCGGGTAGAAGATCTGCTCGCCGCGCATCCGGTGGAACCGGGCCGCGAGGTCCATGTGCGTGTAGGAGAATACGTGGCCGATGTGCAGGCTGCCGGATGCCGTGGGCGGCGGGGTGTCGACGCTGTACACGGTGCCCGCGGCGAGGGCGGCGGCGCGATCGAACCGGTGGGTGCCGTTCTGCTCCCAGGCTTGCGCCCACTTGGGCTCGAGTCCTTCGAGGGCGGGCTTGTCAGGAATTGCAGCGGTCATCGCAGTGTGCTCCGGTTCGATATGCGCGGCACCGAGTCGATGGTGAGGTGCCTGGTTGTGTGCCTGTGATGCTACCGGGTCGTCAGCGGCACTGCGTGGAGAGCTGGATGAGGGCGTCCGACGGGCGGCCGTAGATCGACTCGCCGTTGCCGTCGGCGGTGTAGCCCATGCCGATCGCCCAGGCGGTGGCCCACGGCTCCTCGCCGCCCGACTCGTACTCGGTGCCGAAGAACAGGTCGGTGCATTTCGAGAGGATGGCGTGGCCGACCTCGTGCACGACGAGCGACTGCACGCCGGCTCCCGGCCACATCGTCGCGACACTGTCGGAGAGGGTGATCGTCGCGTAGCCGCCGTCGGCCGACTGCCAGTAGCTCGTGCCGCCGTAGCTTCCCCCGGTGCCGTAGCCGTTGACGGTGACGGCCCAGTCGAATTCGAGCAGCACGCCGCCGGCGATCGAACGGGCGAACTCCTCGACGGTGAGTCGGCGATCGAGCAGCGGGCCCGCCTTCTCGGCGATCTCCTCAGCGTGCGACGCCTCCAGCGCGTGCGCCGCGTCGAGGAAGCCGAGCAGGGACTCGGCGACCGAGCTCTCGTCGACGAGCGCGAGGTCGGCGACCGCGTCGCGGAAGGCGAGGTGCGGCAGGTTCTCGGCGCTGAAGTTGGCGTTCTCGACCGTCGACGCCGTCTCCCGCGTCGCGCCGGCGAGGTTGAGCAGGGCCGCCCGCACGAGGTCGTCGTCGTCGCGGAGGGCGTTCGCTTCGGCACGGACGTCGGAGCTGAGCGCGCGAATCCGATCGGTGTCGAGCGGCTCCGGGTCGGCCGTGAGCAGCGGCCCGGCCCCCTCCAGGGCGTCCGCCGCCGCATCCCGTTCGGCGGTCACCGCCGCGACAGCGTCGACGGGCAGCAGCGGGTCGGCCGCGATGGCGATCACGTCGTCGGCCTCGGCCACGGCGGACTCCGACTCGTCGACGACTTCCGCCAGCGCGGTCGAGGCCGCGCGGAGGTCGGCGAGGGCGTCGTTCCGGGCGAGGACGCTCACCGCCAAGACGACCCCGACGACGACGAGGATGACGAACGCGAGCCCGCCGGCGATCAGGCCGAGGAGGAGGGGACGCCGCATCCTTCGACCCTACGGCTGAGCGGAACTCAGGCGGGTAGCTAGTCGCGGACCTTGATCGTCTGGCGTCCGATCACGTCGCCATTGGGACCGATGACGGCGATCGAGTAGATCTGGTCGGGGCCGTCCTCGCCGCACTGGTAGTTGACGGTGATGCCGCCGGTCCGCGGCAGGCCCGACTCGTACGGGCCGATCTCGGCGAATTCGGTGCCGACGCCGAACGACACGCTCGTGCCGGTCGTGTTCCAGTTGAAGGTGATCGAGGGCGAGTCTCCGTCGGACGTGCAGCCGGCATCGGACTTGTCGACCCCGTAGCTGAGGATCGTCGACGGCGGCGGGGGAGCCTGGGTGGGCTCGGGTTCCGGCTCGGGCTCGACGGTCGGGGTGGGCGTCGCGCTCGGTGTCGCGCTCTCGCTCGTCGTGGGGCTCGCGCTGGGGGTGTCAGACGGGGTGGGGCTCGCCGAGGGCGTGCCGCGGTCGCCGCTGAACAGGATGATGAGCAGCACGAGGATCGCGACCAGCAGGGCCGCTCCGACGCCGATGAGCACGAACATCAGGGTGCGCGACTTCTGGCGCTCCTCGACGAGTTCGTCGCCGGCATCCGGGCCGTGGGGGAGTCGCTGCGTGGGGGTGTCGTCGCTCATGCCGCTGCCTCTGTGTCACAGCCGGAGCTCGGCCCCCGGACGGGTCACAGCATAGGGGGAGGGCGGATCGGCGGGCAACGCCGCCACCCTTTCGCATCATCTTGAGTTGTTCTAGTGGAAATAGAACTATATAGTGGTGCCATGCTGATCCGAATCGACCCCGCGTCCGGCGACGCGATCTTCGATCAGCTGGCCGCTGCCGTCCGCACCGAGATCGGCCGCGGGGCGCTCCGACCGGGCGACCGACTTCCTGCGGCCCGCGAGCTGGCGGCGTCGCTCGACGTCAACATCCACACGGTGCTCCACGCGTACCAGGAGCTGCGCGACGAAGGTCTGATCGACCTGCGCCGCGGGCGCGGGGCGATCGTCACCGAGCAGGCCACCGCCTCGGGGGAGCTCGCCGGAGCGATCCGAGCGCTTGTCGCCGACGCCCGACGCCTCGGGGTCTCCCCCTCCACCTTGACCGCCCTCATCACTCAGGAGTTCACCTCATGAATCGCCGCCTGCCCTTCTTCTCCGCAGCCCTCCTCCTTCCCGGGACCGTCACCGTCGCCGGCGTCGTCGCCACCGCGTCACTGGCTGCCGGGGCATCGCGCCAGATCGCCGTCCACTGGAACGCCCTCGGGGAGCCCGACGGGTACGCTGCGCCGGAGGGGGTCGTCGCGGCCGTCGCCCTCGGCGGGATCGCGGTCACCGTCGGGTTCGCCGCGTTGCTCCTGCTCGGCCGGTCGCGAACGGGCATCCCCACCCGATCGGAGAAGATCCTCGTGACCGCGGCATCCTTCGTCACCGCCCTCACCGCGGCGATCGGTGTCTGGATGCTGGCCGCGCAACGCACCGACGGCGCCCGGGTCGACGTCTGGCCCGGTCTCGTCGTCGGCTTCGGCATTGCGGGCGCCGTCGGCCTGACGGCCTGGCTCATCACTCCGCGCGCCGACCGCACCTTCCTGGCGGACCCCGCGTCGGAACCGCCGGTCCCCCTGTCGTCCACGGAGCGTGCCGTGTGGATCGGGACGGCTCGGATGCCGCGCCCGGCGGTGGCGGCGATCGGCCTGGCGACGCTCGCGGTGCTCGCGCTCGTCGCCGGGGCGGTCATCGCCTCCGACCTCGCGTCGTGGCCGGTGCTCCTCGTCCCCGCGGCGCTCGGGATCTTCCTCCTCGGCCTCTCCAGCTATGCGGTTCGCGTCGACGACGACGGACTCCACGTGCGTGCCGCCCTCGGCGTTCCGGTCTGGAACATTCCCGCGGCCCGGGTCGCGTCGGCCGGGGTGGCCGAGGTCGCCCCGCTCGCCGACTTCGGCGGGTGGGGGGTGCGCATCGGGCGGGGTGGACGCACCGGTGTCATCACCCGCCGCGGGTCGGCGCTCCAGCTGCGACGCCGCGACGGCCGTGCCCTCGTCGTCACGGTGGACGACGCGGGCACGGCCGCGGCACTGCTGGGTGCCGTCGCGGAACGCGCCGCGACGGCCGGTGGACGGGGCTAGACCTCGTCGATCGGGTGCACCCGGCGGGCGGCGACGACGGCGGCGACCGCCGTCAGCACCGACATCACGCCGAGCACGATGCCGGGATGCCACCACGCGAAGTCGCTGGACTGCCCGAGCAGCAGGGTGAGCGCCGGCACGAAGCCCGAGATCACGGCCGCGACCGAATAGGAGACGGAGATCGCCGTGTACCGGAAACGCCCCGGGAACAGGTCGGCGAGCATCGCCCCGAGCGCGGCCCAGCTCATCGTCGGCAGGATCCCGCCGACGATCATCGTCGCCACCAGGATCTCGAACGTCGCGAACTGCAGCAGGTAGTACATCGGGAACGCGATCAGCAGGGTGCCGACGGCGCCGATCGCGACCACCCGGGCGGCCCCGATGCGGGTCGCCCACCAGCCGAACAGCGGGATGGTCACGAGCTGCAGCAACCCGCCGATCGTCGTCGCGATGAGCAGCTGCTGGTACGAGAAGCCGAGCGTCGTGACGCCGTAGTTCACCGTGTAGGTGTTCATCAGCGAATACGAGCCGATGCCGAGCAGCGCGCCGCCGACGGCGATCAGGAGCCCGACCGGCGCCTTCGCGAAGGCGGCGACGAGAGGCACCCGCGGGCGCGCCTGCGCCGACGCGACCGCCTTGAAGACCGGGGTCTCGTCGATCGACCAGCGCAGGTACAGCGAGACGACGAGCAGCGGGATGGCCGTCAGGAACGGGATGCGCCAGCCCCACTCGACCATCGCCTCGGGGGTCAGCGCCGTCGTCATCACCAGGAACAGGGCCGCCGCGAGGATCGAACCGATCGGCGAGCCGAGCTGCGGGAAGGCGGCGGCGAGGGCGCGGCGCTTCGGGTCGGCGTGCTCCGTGGCGAGCAGCACGGCCCCGCCCCACTCGCCGCCGAGCGACAGGCCCTGCACGAGGCGCAGCACGATCAGCAGGATCGCGCCGAGCCAGCCGGCGACCGCGTACGGCGGCAGGAGGCCGATGAGCCCCGTCGCGACGCCCATGATGGCGATCGTCCAGAGCAGCGTCGTGCGACGGCCGATCCGGTCGCCGAGGTGGCCGAAGACGATGGCGCCGAGGGGTCGCACCACGAAGCCGACGGCGATGCCGAGGAACGCGGCGAGCGTGCCCCCGACCGGGCCGAGCGGCTCGAAGAAGAGCGGGCCGACGAAGAACGCGGAGAAGTACGCGAACACGTAGAAGTCGTAGGACTCCAGCGATGTTCCGACGAGTGATGCCCAGGCGACGCGACGCGGGGTCGTGTTCGTGGTCTGGACCGTGGGAGACGTGGTTGGCACTTTGCCACTCTCAGTTGTGGTCACGATCCTCGACTTTAGGACGTGCGCGGCCTCGCCGCTGGCCGCGTCAGTGCGAGGGATCCGCCGCCGGGACCTGGCGCACGCGACGAGCGACCTCGGCGCAGCCGAGGAGCGCGGCCGCCATCGGCACGAGCCAGAGCGCCAGCCACGGGTCGACTACCTCGTCGGGACGGTCCACGACAGTCAGCGGGGCCCGCTTGTCGGCCTGGACGGCCGGCGGCGTCGCCTGCGCGTGCAGGCCTGCCCCGATCCCCACGGCGGCGGCGGCGAGCACGATCGTGATGCCGACCGCGAGCCGGTCGCCCATCGGCCGTCGCGATGCCGTGCCGTCGGCCCGAACGACCGGTGCGATGCTGCGATCCATGTTCTCCCCCTGCGTCATCTGCAGTGTGGAACACGGCCCGTGACGCCGTCGTGACGGATGCGCGGGGAGGTCGCGGCTCAGTCCGCGACGGAGCCGACAAGGTCGGCGAACTGCTGTGTGGGCGCGAGGCCGACCGCGGCATCCAGAAGGATCCGGTAGTGCTCATAGCTCCCCAGAGCGGCGCCCCGGTTGCCCATCGCCAGCTGCACCCGCACGAGGATCAGTTGCGGCGTTTCGCGGAGTGGATCGATGCGGATCGCCGCGCGGGCGGCGAGTGCAGCTTCCCCGAAACGTTCGTCGGCGATCAGGCGGCGCGCGAGCGACTCGAGGGTGTTCATGCGCAGGTAGCGCCAGTCCTCGGCCTCCGCGACGATCCAGTCGTCGTACCAATCGGGGAGGAGGTCACGTCCGAGGACCGTGACCGACGCGGAGCCGAGGTCCGATTCGTGCACGTCGCCGTTCTGCACCAGGCGATGCGCGAGCGCCTGCGCGTCGCGCAGGTCGATCGACACCCGCTCGCTCAGCAGGAGACCCGTGGACGACATTCGGATCGCCGAGCGAGCCCGGGGCTCGAGTCGCGCGATCGCCGACCGCAGGCTGTCGCCGGCACGCCCCTCGGAGACGTCGGGCCACATCGTGCCGGCGAGGGCGATCCGGGTGATCGCGCGCTCGCGCAGGGCGAGGAACACGAGGAGGCGCTGCGAGCCCGGGGACAGGTCGACGCGCTCGCCGTCGACACTCAACTCGAACCCTTCGAGCACGCACAGCTCGATCGTCGGAGGATCGGAGTCGCTCCCGGCGCTCGGGTCTGCAGAGGTGGGGGTGGCGACGACATCCACGATGTCCAGGAGATCGCCGGTGCTCAGCGGATCCCACTCCCGGCTCCACGCGTTGAGCGCGTGGAGGGCGACTTCGAGCGCGCGACCCTTCGGGGTCGGCGTGAAGTGCTCGACCCCCTCCGGGTCGATCTCGAGGGCGAGGATGCCCGCGGCGACGAGCGAGGCGAGTCGCGAGTTCAGGATGTCGGGCGCGATCCCGAGGAACGACTGGAAGTCTTCGCGGCGCGACGTGCCGCGCAGGAGGGCTTCGCCGATCACGGGAAGGCTCCACCGATCGAACTGCATCATGCGTGACCACCCCCTGACCGGGTGTCGGGGGGCCGAGCCTACAGGCACGACCTCCGGATCAGGCACGGCCGTCCCCCCGGACGACCGTGCCTGTACCGCATCCGTCCGGCGAGATCCCTCTGTGACCCCCAGCACCGAACGGTGAGACGAGGTGCGACCTCGTTGCCGGAAGTATCTCCGGCACCCCGTGACGGCGTCGTGACGGGCGCGTGACCGCCCCGCGACTCCCGTGCCGCTCGCACAGGAATCCCCTAAGCTGACGGCAACGACTGCGATCCGGCCATCACCGGGGAGTCTCCGGAAGAAAGCTCCTCGGGGCCGTAGAACCGGACGGGACGGCCCGTCATCGCCGGGAAGAGCGGCGCATCCGCGGGATGCGCAAGCGAGGTGGTACCGCGGTCTCCGTCGAGAAGACGGATGTCGTCCTCGTGAAGTGTCCGAACCTTCACCAGGAGCGAAACCGATGCCCTATCCGTCGATCCCGTCGTCCCCGGACTTCCCGGAGATCGAGCGCGGCATTCTCGCGTTCTGGAAGGGCGACGACACCTTCCGCGCGTCGATCGCAAACCGGGACGGCTGCGAGGAGTGGGTGTTCTACGACGGCCCGCCGTTCGCCAACGGCCTGCCGCACTACGGGCACCTGCTGACCGGCTACGCGAAGGACCTGTTCCCGCGCTACCAGACGATGCGCGGCAAGAAGGTCGAGCGCCGTTTCGGCTGGGACACCCACGGCCTGCCCGCCGAACTCGAGGCGATGCGCCAGCTCGGCATCACCGAGAAGCACCAGATCGAGGAGATGGGCGTCGCCGCGTTCAACGCGAAGGCCCGCGAATCGGTGCTGCGGTACACGAAGGAGTGGGAGGAGTACGTCACCCGCCAGGCCCGCTGGGTCGACTTCGAGAACGACTACAAGACGCTCGACGTGACCTTCATGGAGAGCGTCATCTGGGCGTTCTCCGAGCTGTACAAGAAGGACCTCGCCTACGAGGGCTACCGGGTGCTGCCCTACTGCTGGCGCGACCAGACCCCGCTGTCCAACCACGAACTGCGCATGGACGACGACGTCTACCAGATGCGCCAGGACCAGTCGGTGACCGTCACCTTCCCGCTCCTGGGCGAGAAGGCGGAGGCGCTCGGCCTGACCGGCGTGAAGGCGCTCGCCTGGACGACGACCCCGTGGACGCTGCCGACCAACGCGGCTCTCGCCGTCGGCCCCGCGATCTCCTACGCGATCGTGCCGTCGCAGGACGGCGTCAGCGAATACCTCCTCGCCGCCGACACGGTGGGCGCGTATGCGAAGGAACTCGGCTACGAGAACGCGGCGGATGCCGTGGCGGCGATCGTCCGCGAGGTTCCGGGTGCTGAGCTGGACGGCATCCACTACGACCGCCTGTGGGACTACTACGCGGATGCCTCGGGGATGGAGAACGCCTGGCGCATCCTCGTCGCCGAGTACGTCGCAACCGGGGAGGGCACCGGCATCGTGCACCAGGCGCCCGCCTACGGCGAGGACGACCAGGTGACGACGGCGGCCGCCGGCATCCCGGTGATCCTGTCGGTCGACGACGGGGGACGCTTCCTGCCGGTCGTCGAGCCGGTCGCGGGCCTGCAGGTGTTCGAGGCCAACCCTCTGCTGATCACGCAGCTCCGTGAAGAGGGCCGCCTCTTCCAAGTGAAGTCGTACGAGCACTCGTACCCGCACTGCTGGCGCTGCCGCAACCCGCTGATCTACAAGGCGGTGTCGTCGTGGTTCGTGCGCGTCGTCGACGTCAAGGACCGCATGGTCGACCTCAACCAGCAGATCACCTGGGTGCCCGACAACGTCAAAGACGGCCAGTTCGGCAAGTGGCTCGCGAACGCGCGCGACTGGTCGATCTCGCGCAACCGCTACTGGGGCTCGCCGATCCCGGTCTGGAAGAGCGACGACCCGGCCTACCCGCGGGAGGACGTCTACGGCTCCCTCGCCGAGCTCGAGGCCGACTTCGGCACCCTGCCGCGCAACCCGGAGGGCGAGGTGGACCTGCACCGGCCGTACATCGACGACCTCGTGCGGCCGAACCCCGACGATCCTTCGGGTCAGGCGATGATGCGCCGCATCCCGGATGTGCTCGACGTGTGGTTCGACTCGGGATCGATGCCGTTCGCGCAGGTGCACTACCCGTTCGAGAACCGCGAGTGGTTCGACGCCCACAACCCCGCCGACTTCATCGTCGAGTACATCGGGCAGACCCGCGGCTGGTTCTACACGATGCACGTGCTCGCGACCGCGCTGTTCGACCGGCCGGCGTTCAGCGGCGTCATCAGCCACGGGATCGTGCTGGGCAACGACGGGCAGAAGATGTCGAAGTCGCTGCGCAACTACCCCGACGTGTCGGAGGTGTTCGAGCGGGACGGCTCCGACGCGATGCGCTGGTTCCTCATGTCGTCGTCGGTCATCCGCGGCGGCAACCTCGTCGTCACCGAGGAGGGCATCCGCGGCGGCGTGCGCGAACTGCTGCTGCCGCTGTGGTCGACGTACTACTTCTTCACCCTCTACGCGAACTCCGCCGGTGTCACCGCGACGCGATCGACCGCCTCGACGAACGTGCTCGACCGCTACATCCTCGCCAAGACCGGCGAGGTGCTGGCGCAGGTGACCGAGCACCTCGACCAGCTCGACAGTCCGTTCGCGGCCCAGGCGCTGCGCGACTTCGGCGACGTGCTCACCAACTGGTACGTGCGCCGGTCGCGCGACAGGTTCTGGGACGGCACCGATCGGGAGGCCTTCGACACCCTGTACACGGTGCTCGAGACCCTCGTGAAGATGGCGGCCCCGCTGCTTCCGCTCGTCACCGAGGAGATCTTCCGCGGGCTGACCGGACGCCGCAGCGTGCACCTGGAGGACTGGCCGTCGGCCGACGAGTTCCCCGCCGACCACGCCCTCGTCGCCGCGATGGACCGGGTGCGCGAGATCGCCTCGTCCGGTCTCGCGCTGCGCAAGGCGCAGAAACTGCGCGTGCGACTCCCGCTGAGCCGACTCACCGTGGTCTCCGCCGATCCGTCGGCCCTCGAGCCGTTCGCCGACATCCTCGCCGACGAGCTCAATGTGAAGGCCGTCGACCTCGAGACGCTCGTGGAGTCGAGCCTCGCCACCCACGGCATCGAGCGCCGGCTCACCGTGAACGCCCGCGCCCTCGGCCCGCGGCTCGGCAAGGACGTGCAGCGCGTCATCCAGGCGGCGAAGGCCGGGGTCTGGATGACCGAGGGCGACATCGTGATCGTCGACGGCACGGCGCTGCAGCCGGGGGAGTACGACCTCGTGCTGCACGCGGCCGATCCGGATGCCGCGGTCGCCTTCCTCGGCGACGGCGGCTTCGTCGTGCTCGACACCGCCGTGACGCCGGAACTCGACGCCGAAGGGCTCGCGCGCGACGTCATCCGTGCCGTTCAGCAGGCGCGGAAGGATGCCGGGCTCGACGTGAGCGACCGCATCGCGCTGACGATCCTCGGCGACGCGATCGCCGTCGATGCCGTTTCCACTCACCAGGAACTGATCGCGGGAGAGACCCTCGCGACGACGATCGCGGTGAAGACCGGGGAGAATGGGGCGACTGCCGTCGGAGCCGGATCCGCGGTGACGATCGAAGTGGTGCGCGCATGACCGACGAGGCATTCGACGAGGACGAGCTCTTCCAGCGCGAGGCCGACGAGGTCTACGCCGAACTGCTCGTGCGCATCGGCGAAGCCACCCCGCAGCCGCGCCTCGAGCCCACGCGCAAGGTCTGCGAACTCCTCGGCGATCCGCAGCGCACCGCCCCCGTCATCCACATCACCGGCACCAACGGCAAGACGTCCACGTCGCGCATGATCGAGGCGATCCTCCGCGCCGCCGGAGTGAAGACCGGGCTGCTCACCTCCCCGCACCTGGTGAAGGTCAATGAGCGCATCGTCATCGATGGACTCCCGGTCTCCAACGAGGCGCTCGTGCGCAACTGGCGCGACATCGCCCCGTACCTCGCGATCGTCGACGCCGAACTGCTCGCGAACGGCGAGGAGGCCCTGTCGTACTTCGAAGCGCTCACCGTGCTCGGGTTCGCGATCTTCGCCGACGCCCCCGTGGATGTCATGGTGCTCGAAGTGGGCATGGGCGGCGAGTGGGACTCCACCAACGTCGCCGACGGGCAGGTCGCCGTCTTCACCCCGATCGCCCTCGACCACCAGGCGCGTCTGGGCAACACGATCGCCGAGATCGCGACGACCAAGGGCGGCATCATCAAGCCCGCCGCGACGGTCGTCACCGCGATGCAGCCGCTCGAGGCGATGGATGAGCTACGCGCCGCGGCCGTCCTCGACGAAGCCGAGATGCTGATCGAGATGGTCGACTTCGCCCTCGAATCCACGACCGTCGCCGTCGGCGGTCAGGTGATCACCGTGCGCGGGCGCGCCGGCACGTACTCGGATGTCTTCCTCCCGCTGTACGGCGACTACCAGGGCCAGAACGCCGCCGTCGCGATCGCGGCGGTCGAGTCGTTCATCGGCAACGGCACCGTCCCGCTCGATCCGGATGTCGTCGCCGCGGGGCTCGCCAACGCGACCTCGCCCGGGCGCCTGCAGTTGATCGGCATCGAACCCACGGTGTTCGTCGACGCCGCCCACAACCCGCACGGGGCGAAAGCGCTCGCCGCCGCGATGACCGAGTACTTCGACTTCCAGCGGATCGCCGTCGTGATCGCGGTGCTCGGCGACAAGGACGCGCACGGCATCTTCGCCGAGCTCGCTCCCGTCGCCGACCGGTTCCACGTCACGACGTCGCAGTCCGACCGCGCGACACCCGTCGACGACCTCGCCGACATCGCGCGTTCCGTCGCCGCGGAGGATGCCGTCATCCCCTTCGAGGACTTCGCGGAAGCCGTCGAGACCGCCCGCGCCTGGGCCGCCGACGGCCCCTCCCGCGCCGTGCTGATCACCGGTTCGATCACCCTCGTCGGAGAAGCGATCGCGCTCGCCGACGCCGGAGAATGGAAGCCGTGAGCACCCCCGACCCCGACGAGACCTCACCCGCGACCGGGCGACCCGGGCGCGTGCGTCGCCCGCGCCGCGAGCGCGGGGTGACCGAGACGCTGCTGTCGGTCGTGCTGGTGCTCGAGGCCGTCATCCTGATCTTCGCGGGGCTCACCCTGATCGGGCTGTCGGACCACCCGCTGTGGATGGTCCTGGGCGGCACCGGTTGGGCGGTCGCGATCTTCCTGCTCGTCTCGCAGTTCCAGCGGTGGAACTGGGGGGTCGTGCTCGGCGGCGTGCTGCAGGTCGGGCTCGTCGCGACCGGGTTCCTGCACGGCTTCATGTTCGTCATCGGCGCGGTGTTCGCCGGACTGTGGGTGTGGTGTCTGGTGCGCGCACGGCGCATCGAATCGTCGCGGCGTACCGCCGCAGAAGGAGTGGATGGATGAACGTCGAAGAGACCCTGGTGCTGGTCAAGCCGGATGGCGTGGCCCGCAACCTGACCGGCGAGATCCTGCGCCGCATCGAGGCGAAGGGCTACTCGCTCGTCGACATCCGTCTCGTCGAAGCCGATCGGGAACTGCTCGCCGCGCATTACGAGGAGCACCTCGGCAAGCCGTTCTACGAGCCGCTCGTCGAGTTCATGGAGTCGGGGCCCGTCGTCGCCCTGCGCATCGCGGGCAACCGCGTCATCGAGGGCTTCCGTTCCCTCGCCGGCACGACCGACCCCACGACGGCCGCCCCCGGCACGATCCGCGGCGACCTCGGCCGCGACTGGGGCCTCAAGGTGCAGCAGAACCTCGTGCACGGCTCCGACTCGCCCGAATCCGCCGCCCGCGAGCTCGCTCTCTGGTTCACCCGCTCCTGACTCGGAGGAGTCCTCAGAAAAGCGGACTGCGGGTGCGCCTGGCGCGAGCCTAGGGTCGAGCCGAGGCCGGATCAGACCGGCCTTCGATTCGATGAACGGAGGATCAGGGTGAATTCGAAGCTCAGGAAGTTCGCTGCCTCAGCCGCGCTCGCGATGGCGCTGGGGACGGTGCCGGTGGCGCTGGTCGCGGCCCCCGCCGCCGCCGCGTCGTGCACCAACGCGAGTTGGGATGCGTGGGGCAGCGGTTACGCGACCGCGAACTGCGTCGGCCCGGGGCAGGTGCGCTTCAAGGTGACCTGTCAAGCGGTCTGGCCGTGGACACCGTGGACGTCATACGGTGCCTGGCACAGCCCGGGCGGAGGGCAAACGATCGTGTCGGTCTTCCCGACGTGCTCCAACTGGGCCAGCTACTCGTTCTCACTGCAATACCGCTAGCGAGAGAGCGGGGGTGCGGGCGGGTCGGCCGCACCCCCGCGCTCACGGTGTCGGAGTCGGCTCGTCGCCCAGCGTGGCGTTCTGAGCGATGAACGCCGCGAATGCTTCGGGGTCGTCGACAGCGCCTTCGTACCGCACGTCGTTCACCAGGACGGTCGGCGTGCCGAACCTGCCCGTGGTCGGGTTGGCGAGAGCTGGGTCGTTCGACGCACGCTCGGAGGCGGCACTGACCCAGCCGGCGTAGCGCTTGTCCCCGATGCATGCCGACACCTCGTCGGTGAGCGCGCCCGCGCCATCCAGGACATCGCGGATCTCGTCATCGGTCAGGCCCGCGGTCGATTCCGCAGGCTGGGCGGCGAAGAGCGCCGAGTTGGCATCGAGGAACGCATCCGGCTCCGAGGCGGCGACGCACGCCATCGCGTTCGCGGCGCGGGTCGAGTACTCGCTCCCGAGGAACGCGCGGTCGAGGATGGAGATCGGGTGGACCTCGAGGGTGGCGTAGCCGGCCGAGATGAGGTCATTGATCTGCGACGCGTTCGCCGTCTCGAACTGGTTGCAGAACGGGCAGCCGTAGTCGATGTAGGTGACGATGCGCACGGGCACGTCGTACGCGTCGGGGTCGGTCGGCACCGGAGTGCTGTCGGCGGGAACGGCGCCGGTCTCCACCGCTTCGATCGAGCCGTCGTCCGCCCCCGTGAACAGGATGCCGTCGGACGCCATGTTGACGGGGCCCGGACCGGCGGGACGCGTGCCCGCCCAGATGCCCCAGCCCACGGCGGCGAGCACACCGACGATCGCGACGGTAGCTCCGACGCGGATCAGGATGCTGTTGCGGCGCTGCGCCTTCTGACGCTCCTCGCGTTCGAGGCGAGCGATCTCGCGTGCCTGCTCCCGGCGCTGGTCCTTGGTGAGTCGTTCTTGGGTCACGGTGACGACCTTATCCGGATGATCCTATGGAGATGCCCGGCCGTGTTCTACAGGTATTGCACGACGTCGAGGCGCAGCTGCGCGATGAACGCGACGACTACGTAGCTGACGATCGTGACGGGAATCGCCCAGGAGCGCAGCCACTTCCCGGCGGCGACTAGGCGGTCGCCGAAGGCACCCTCGGCGAGGTTGCGGGCGGTGACGACCCAGAACAGCGGGATGGTGACGCTCCAGACGAGCATGCACCAGGGGCACAGCGTCCCGAGCACGAAGATGCTCTGCGAGATGAGCCAGATCACGAAGGCCAGAGCACCGGCGAGGCCGACGTTGAAGGCGATCCAGAACCAGCGCGCGAAGCGGGCTCCCGCGAGCAGGCCGACGCCGACCGCGATCGGCGCCACGAAGCCGCCGAGCCCGAGGATCGGGTTGGGGAACCCGAGCACCGCACCCTGCCAGGAGTCGAGGTTCTTGCCGCACTGCACGATGAGGCTGAAGTTGCAGTCCAGGTCGGCCTGCGGGTTCTGCAGCAGCAGGAACTTGTCGACGGTGAGCGAGAACGCGGCCCACCACCCGAGGATGCCGGCGACGATCAGGAAGATCGCGAAGGCGACGGGGAGGCGGCGGGGAGTCTCGGTCACGGTCACCATGTGATTATCGCAACCCCGGGTCGGGCGAATACCGGGACCAAGGTCCCGGCGTGCGATACTGGAGCGCAAGTCGTTCGGGCCGCGCCCGACCGCACCGATCAAAGCTTTCCGGGCAACCAGACCGGGCCGCGAGTGCCGACAGTGTTTTTCACAGCCAGTCGTGCACCGCGTCGGATGCCAGTTCCGAGCCGCCGTGACAGGGCGGGCGTTGTGAGAGAACGCAGTGTTCGAGAGAACGCAGCGACCAGAACACCGTTCAGGGGAACGGGGGTCGCATCCCAGATTTCAGATTCGCGAACTGACAGACCGGTTCGCTCGATTGTTCCGGCGGATGCGCGGCACCTCCGGCCGAGGAGTGCACCAGCGATGGTGAAGAAGGATGCGCCGAAGAGCGCGAGTTCCCACGTTTCAGCGGAGACCGACACGGGCCTGGTCCCGGTCGACGAGCCGATCGAGAAGCCCAAGCGCGGCCGCAAGAAGGCGGAGACGTCCGACGCGTCGAGCGTCGAGAAGCCGAAGCGCGGACGCGCGAAGACCGAGGAGCCGGCCCCCGAGACGGCAGAGCCTGCCGCTCCGCCGGCGGCCACGAGCGCGTTCTCGCTGATGTTCCAGGCTCCGCCGCTGCCGACCCCGGTCATCGGGGCGAACGGCCCGGAGGACGACCTCGAGCCGGCGGGCGGCACGTCGTCGCGCCGCACGCGCACACGCCGACGTTCGGGGGAGGCCCCCCGCGACGGCGACGACGCCCCGAACACCACGGTGCGGGTGCGGCAGCCGCGCGCGGCCGCGCCGCTGATCACCGAGCCGCAGCGCGTCAAGGGCTCGACCCGGCTCGAGGCGAAGAAGCAGCGCCGCCGCGACGGTCGGGATGCCGGGCGTCGCCGCCCGGTCATCACCGAGGCGGAGTTCCTCGCCCGGCGCGAGAGCGTCGACCGGGTGATGGTCGTGCGGAGCAAGTTCGGCCGCATCCAGATCGCCGTTCTGGAGGACGGGGTGCTCGTCGAGCACTACGTCGCGCGGGCGCAGGACGCGAGCCTCATCGGCAACGTCTACCTCGGTCGCGTGCAGAACGTGCTGCCGTCGATGGAGGCGGCGTTCGTCGACATCGGCCGCGGTCGCAACGCCGTGCTGTACTCCGGCGAGGTCGACTGGGAGGCCGCCGCGGCCGCCGCGGAGAGCGACGGCAACAAGAACCAGGCCCGCAAGATCGAGCTGGCGCTCAAGCCCGGCGACAAGGTGCTCGTGCAGGTCACGAAGGACCCGGTCGGCCACAAGGGCGCCCGTCTGACGAGCCAGGTCAGCCTGCCCGGCCGCTACCTCGTCTACGTGCCGAACGGCTCGATGAACGGCATCAGCCGCAAGCTCCCCGACACCGAGCGGGCGCGGCTCAAGAAGATCCTCAAGGAGGTGCTGCCCGACGAGAACGGGGTCATCGTGCGTACCGCCGCCGAAGGCGCCACCGAGGAGCAGCTGACGCTCGACGTGCAGCGCCTCATCACCCAGTGGGCCGAGATCGACCACGCGGTGCAGACCCAGCCGGCTCCGGCGCTGCTGCACAGCGAGCCCGACCTGCTGCTGAAGATCGTGCGGGACGTTTTCAACGAGGACTTCCACAAGCTCGTCATCGAAGGCGACGACGCCCTCGAGACGATCTCCGGATACCTGGATGCCGTCGCCCCCGACCTCGTCGAGCGCGTGCAGAAGCACGAGGGCGAGCGCGACTCGTTCGACGAGTTCCGCGTCAGCGAGCAGATCGACAAGGCGCTCGAGCGCAAGGTGTGGCTGCCGTCGGGCGGCTCGCTCGTCATCGACCGCACCGAGGCGATGACCGTCGTCGACGTCAACACCGGCAAGTTCGTCGGATCCGGCGGCAACCTCGAGGAGACGGTCACCCGCAACAACCTCGAAGCCGCCGAGGAGATCGTGCGCCAGCTGCGGCTGCGCGACATCGGCGGCATCATCGTCGTCGACTTCATCGACATGGTGCTCGAGTCCAACCGCGACCTCGTGCTGCGCCGACTCGTCGAATGCCTGTCGCGCGACCGCACGAAGCACCAGGTCGCCGAGGTCACCTCGCTCGGGCTCGTGCAGATGACCCGCAAGAAGCTGGGGCTCGGTCTCATCGAGTCGTTCAGCGAGAACTGCGAGCACTGCGCCGGTCGGGGCATCATCATCCACCACGACCCGGTCTTCAAGCACCGGTCGCCGGCGGGCGACAACCCCGGCGGGTCGAACCAGTCGGGCGGCTCGTCGCGCAGCCGTCGCGGACGCGGGGGCGGCGGCGGGGCCGCGCCGGCGAGCTCGGGCGTCAAGAACGGGGTCGGCGGCGCCGGCACGCACGCGATCACCGAGGACGTGAAGAACGCCCTCGCGCAGATCGCGAAGAGCACCGTCCACACCGACGAGGCCCACACCGGCTCGATCGAGACGCATCCGGCGGAGGCGGTCGCCGTCGCGGCGGCCGAGACCGCGGTCGAGATCCTCGAGATCCCGGTGCAGAAAGCGCCCCGATCCTCGCGGCGGGTCAGCCCGAAGGACGCCGAGAACATCCTCGGATCGGTGCTCGAAGCGCTGCCGGAGCCCAAGCAGCCCGGCCAGGGTCGGCGCG
This sequence comes from Pseudolysinimonas sp., assembly GCF_044239695.1. Classification (GTDB taxonomy): domain Bacteria; phylum Actinomycetota; class Actinomycetes; order Actinomycetales; family Microbacteriaceae; genus Pseudolysinimonas_A. The sequence continues at coordinate 17,854 of NZ_JBIIAW010000008.1, forward strand.
GCTCGCGTCGGGCCTCGACCGGGGGCACCGTCACGCCGCCCGCCGTCGGCACCGAGGACTAGCGATGTCGGTCGTGCTGCCGCCGTCACCCGACGGCACGGGTGCGTCGGGTGAGCGGCTGACGCCGATCGTGCTGCCCGCGGGGGCGCCGACGCGCAGCCCCGTGCTGCTGCTCGGCGTCGGCATCGCGGCCATCGTCGCGCTACTGGCGAACACCGTCGGACTCGTCGGCTTCCCGTACAACGCGCCCGTCGAGCAGGTCTATGCGCTCGGCATCAACGTCGACCTGCTCGCGATCGCGGTCGTGAGCGGGATCGGAGCGTACGTCGCCCGGCGGGGGTACCCGCTGCGCGCCGCCACGCCGATCACGACGGTCGCGGTGGCGCTCGTCGCAGCCTCCGCCGTGGTGTGGGCGATCGCCGGCGGGCTCGGGTCGATCGTCGGCCTCGCGCTCGGCAGCGGCCGCTACATGTACGCCAGCGGCGGCCTGTTCTTCGGCGGGGCGCTCTGGGTCCTCGCGGTGATCTTCGCGTCGCACGGCTACCGTCGGGGCGGCAGCCGGCAGAACAACCTGATCGCGATCGTCGCGCTCGGGGTCGCCGCATCCCTCGTGCTGTACGCCGTCGTGTCGTCGGTGATCTACGGACTCGGTCTGACCGACTGACGGGCGGGCTCAGGGTCGGCCGGTCTTCGGCCCTTTGTCCTTCTGACGCACCCGCAGGCCCGCCGCCTGGATGCGTCGGAGCAGCTCACGAGCGGTGACCGGCTCCGCCCCGCGGGCGACCATGTCGTCCCAGCTGCGCAGCGGCACGTCGTAGTGGTCGTTGTCGAACCCGCGTTCCGGGATGCCGGCCGCCTCCGCGAACGCGTGCAACTCGGCGAGCGACGTGTCGCTGACGAGGTGCGCCCAGACCGTGCCGTGCGCCGGCCAGACGGGCTCGTCGATGAGGACGGTCATCTGCCGATGCTAGGGGCTGGTTAGTCTGACGGGGTGATCGACGAGAAGGATGTCGCGAGAGCCCTCCAGCGCCCCGGGGCCCTGCCCCCGTTCCTGACGTCACTCGGCATCTTCGTCGCCCTCGTGGTGCTCGGGTTCCTCGGAGCGACGCTCTCGGCCCTGTCGGTCACCACCCGGGCGGACTACCCGGCGGAGTTCTTCCTCCAGATCTGGGCGTCCCAGCTGGTCTGGGGCCTCGCCGGGCCCCTGCCGATCGCGCTCGGCGCGTTCGTCTGCTTCTGGCAGATCGCCCCCATCGCCCCGAACCTGCGACTCGCGCACGTCGTCACCCGCGCGGTCCTGGCCGGCCTCGCGGGCACGCTCCTGCTCTTCCTGCTCGGCCTGCTCTTCGGCGTCCTACTCTGGGTGCTGTCGCTCGGCGGCCTCCTCCGCGCGGGTGAGATCTTCGGCAGCGGGGGAGGGGGCATCGGCGTCCTGCCCCTGCTCTTCCAGTCGCTCGCGACCTTCCTCCAGGTGCTTCCGGTGCTCGTCCTGGGGGCCGTGCTGCTCTGGGGATGGCTCCAGCGACACCCGCCGACGAAGCGCCTGGCGGGCACGCTCGACGAGGTTTGATGTTTCGGCCGATCACAGGCTAAACTCGACCCTTGGTGTGCGACCCGGCAGGTGCCGGGCACTCCGCCTCCGAAAGTCATGTCTTTCCCGGCAGAGCGGTCACCCACTCTTTTCCAACAAAGCCTGTACCTATCTAAGGATGTTTCGTGGTCTACGCAATCGTGCGCGCCGGTGGGCGGCAGGAGAAGGTCGAAGTCGGCACGGTCGTCGTGCTCGACCGCATCGCCGCCGACAAGGACGGCAACATCCAGCTCGTCCCCGTGCTGCTGGTCGACGGTGACACCATCACCCACGACGCGAAGGCGCTCGCGAAGGTGACCGTCACGGCCGAGGTCGTCGGCGACGAGCGCGGTCCGAAGATCGTCATCCAGAAGTTCAAGAACAAGACCGGGTACAAGAAGCGCCAGGGTTTCCGCGCCGACCTGACCCGCGTCAAGATCACCGGCATCAAGTAAGGGGCGCCCCAGATGGCACACAAGAAGGGCGCGAGCTCCTCCAAGAACGGTCGCGACTCGAACGCGCAGTACCTCGGCGTCAAGCGCTTCGGCGGCCAGGTCGTCAAGGCCGGCGAGATCCTCGTCCGCCAGCGCGGCACCCACCACCACCCCGGCGCGAACGTCGGCCGTGGCAACGACGACACGCTGTTCGCCCTCTCGGCGGGCGTCGTGGAGTTCGGAGTGAAGGGCCGCCGCAAGGTCGTCAACATCGTTCCGGCGGGCTGACGCCCACCGGTTTCGACACGCCCGCGACGCGGGCTACTCAACCAGCGACTTGGTGAGGGCGGACTACGGTCCGCCCTTCGTCGCGTTTACGGACAGTTTCGAGAGGAGTGAAGCCATGACGACCTTCGTCGACGAGGTGACGCTCCACCTGCGAGCGGGTCACGGCGGGCACGGCTGCGTGTCGGTGCGCCGCGAGAAGTTCAAGCCGCTCGCCGGTCCCGACGGCGGCAACGGCGGACACGGCGGCGACATCACGCTCGTCGCCGACCCGCAGGTCACGACTCTGCTCAACTACCACCGCGGTCCGCATCGTTCGAGTGCCAACGGCGGCCCGGGCATGGGCGACCACCGCTCCGGCGCCAGCGGCGACCCGCTCGAGCTGGCCGTGCCGGTCGGCACCGTCGTGAAGACCCGCACCGGCGAGACCCTCGCCGACCTCGACGAGCCCGGCATGCGCTTCGTCGCGGCGGCCGGCGGGCAGGGCGGACTCGGCAACGCCGCGCTCGCGACGACGAAGCGCAAGGCTCCCGGCTTCGCGCTGCTGGGCACCCCCGGCTGGGAGGGCGACGTCGTCCTCGAGCTGAAGACCGTGGCGGATGTCGCGCTCGTCGGGTTCCCGAGTGCGGGCAAGTCGTCCCTCGTGGCCGCGATCTCGGCCGCCCGCCCGAAGATCGCCGACTACCCGTTCACGACCCTGCACCCGAACCTCGGCGTCGTCGAAGCCGGGTCCTCGCGCTTCACCGTCGCCGACGTGCCCGGTCTCATCGAAGGCGCCAGCGAGGGCAAGGGACTCGGGCTCGAGTTCCTGCGGCACGTCGAGCGCTGCTCCGCGCTGCTGCACGTCATCGACAGTGCGACGCTCGACCCGGGCCGGGATCCGCTGAGCGACCTCGACGTCATCCTCGGCGAGCTGGCCGCCTACCCGGTTCCCGAGGTCAGGTGCCGTTGATCGAGCGCCCGCAGCTGATCGCGCTCAACAAGGTCGACGTGCCCGACGCCCGTGACCTCGCCGAGATGGTGAAGCCGATGTTCGAGGAGCGCGGCTACCGCGTGTTCGAGATCTCCGCGGTCTCCCGCGAGGGGCTGCGGGAGCTCTCCTTCGCCCTCGCCGAGATCGTGGATGCCGACCGCGCCGCACGGATCGCCGCGGCCGCGATCAAGCCCCGCATCATCCTGCGCCCCAAGGCGATCGACGAGGTCGAGTTCACGATCCGCGTCGAGGGCGGCACCGAGACGCTCTACCGCGTGCTCGGCACGAAGCCCGAGCGCTGGGTCGCGCAGACCGACTTCAACAACGAAGAGGCGGTCGGCTTCCTCGCCGACCGGCTCGCGAAGATCGGCATCGAGGAGGCGCTCTTCGCCCACGGTGCCGTTCCCGGCTCGGCCGTCGTCATCGGCGAGGGCGACTCGCGCGTCTTCGACTGGGAGCCGACGCTCACCTCCGCCGCAGAGCTCATCACGAGCCCGCGCGGCACCGACGCCCGGTTCGACACCAGCAACCGCCGCACGAGCACCGAACGCCGCGAGGAGTACAAGGCGCGGATGGACGCGAAGGCCGCCGCGCGGGCCGCCGATGCCGCCGAGCGCGACGCCGGGGTGTGGGACGTCGACGAGGAGGACGTGTGACCCCGCAGTCCCAGCAGCACGACGCCGTGCTCACCGCGAAGCGGATCGTCGTGAAGGTCGGCTCCTCGAGCGTCAGCGGCGCGAACACCGGCCAGATCGAGCCCCTCGTAGATGCCCTCGTCGCGACGTATCAGCGCGGCGTCGAGGTCGTGCTGGTGTCGTCGGGTGCGATCGCCTCGGCGATGTCGTCGCTCAACCTCGACGGCCGGCCCCAGGATCTCGCCACCCAGCAGGCGGCCGCGGCGGTGGGGCAGAACATCCTGATGTGGCGCTACCAGACCTCGCTCGACCGCTACGGCATCCTCGCCGGGCAGGTACTGCTCACCGCCGGCGACCTCGAGAACCCGACGCACCGCTCCAACGCCCAGCGCGCGATGGAGCGTCTGCTCGACCTGCGCATCCTGCCGATCGTCAACGAGAACGACACCGTCGCCACGCAGGAGATCCGCTTCGGCGACAACGACCGTCTCGCGTCCCTCGTGTCGGAGCTGATCGGCGCCGACCTGCTCGTGCTGCTGTCGGACATCGACGCGCTCTACACCCGGCCGCCGTCGGAGCCCGGGGCCCGGCCGATCCGGCACGTGCCCTTCGACGACGACCTCTCGGGCGTCGAACTCGGTGACATCGGCGCGGCCGGAGTCGGCACCGGGGGAGCGGGCACCAAGATCGCCGCCGCGAAGCACGCCGCCGCCGCCGGCACCCCCGTGCTGCTCACCTCGACCGCCAACGTGGCGCGTGCCCTCGCGGGCGACGACACCGGCACCTGGTTCGCCGCAAAGCCCGTCTGATCGGTTCGCGGGTCGAGTGCCGGGCGAAGCCCGGTGTATCGAAACCGGGCACGGGCGACGTGGGGTTTCGATACGCCGCTGCGCGGCACTCAACCCGCGAGTGAGGGCGCGTCCTTCGGGATCAATGGCAGCGCGATGAGGGGCGCGAGGGCGATGAGCGCGAACGCGAGCGAGTAGCCGGTCACGGCGATCAGCAGTCCCGCCGCGGGGGCGACCATCGCGGCCGCGAGGTACTGGCCGGTGTTCTGCGCGCCGAGCGCGCGCCCCGACCAATGCGCCCCCGCGATCTCGGCGACGGCGGTGAACGCGAGGCCGTTGTCGGCGACGCTCACGCACGACGCGAGCACGTAGAGCACGGCGACCGCGGGCGTCCAGTGCAGCGCTCCGGCCCCGGCGGTGAGCAGCAGCAACGGGATGCCGGCGAGCGCGACCCAGCGCAGCGGACGCAGCCGGCTGCCGAGTCGATCGCTGAGGATGCCGACCGCGACGCGTCCACCGGCGCCGAGGATCTGCGCGGCGGCGACGAGGATGCCGGCGGCGACGGGGTCCCAGCGTTGATCCACGATGAGCCAGACGAGGCCGAAGGTCACCAGCAGGTACTGCGGCACGACGAGGAGGGCCGACACGAGATGGATGCGCAGCAACGTGCCGTCGCCGCGGTACGGGTTCGCCGGGCGCCCCTCGGCATCCACGGCTCTCGTCGGGCGCGGCGGATTCACGATGAACGCGAGGCTCGCGACGGCGGCGACGGCGACGACGATCGCCGAGACGAGCAGGGCCGCAGCCATGTCGCCGTCGGCGGTGAGCGGCGGCACGATGAGCGCCCCCGCTGCCATGCCGAGCGGGAGCGCCATCTGCCGCAGGCCCATCGCCAAGCCGCGCCGGTCGGCGGGGAACCAGCCGATCACGACCCGTCCGCTCGTGGCGCTCGTCGCGGCCGCGCCGACGCCGCAGAGGGCGAAGGCGAGAGCGAGCAGCACGTACCCGGAGGCCGCGATCGAGGCGACCGCTCCGAGCACCGCGACGACGAGCCCGGAGACGAGGATGACCCGCTCGCCCCAGCGGTCGACCGCCGCACCCCAGAGGATGAGGGTCAGCAGCACGCCCACGTTGGGCGCTGTCGCGATGAGCCCCGCTTCGGCGAGCGAGAGGCCGCGCTGGGTGTGGAGCAGCGGGATGAGGTAGGCCGGCGTCGAGATGAGCAGACCGGTCGCCGCCTGCGACCCGCCGCCGACGACGAGCATGAGCCAGGGACGGGGGGTGCGCAGCGACATCCCTCCCATCCTGCCGCGCCCCGCTCGGGGGGCGGCGCACCTCTCGTGATCCGTCGCCCCGCTCGCTAGGGTCGGCACCATGACGACGACCGCTCACCGTCCCTGGTATCGACGGCCGGCGCGGGTGATCCCGACGGTCCTTCTCGCGTCGGGGATCGTCGTGGCCCTCGTCGCCGCGATCAGCCCGTGGCCCGCCGCGCTGCTCATCCGCGCGGTCTTCCAGGACGAGGCGCAGAAGACGGTCGCCGAGATGGAGCCGTACGCGCCCACCGGTGGTCTCACCGAGCACCTCGACGTGTCCTACGGCGATGCCGGAGTCGACACGACCCTTGACGTCTTCACCCCCGACACCGGCGACGAGGCGCTGACCACGGTCGTCTGGATCCACGGCGGCGCCTGGATCTCCGGCACGAAGGAGAACGTGCGCCCCTACGTGCGGATGATCGCTGCCGAGGGCTACACGACGGCGAGCCTGAATTACACCGTCGCACCCGAGTCGAGCTACCCGACGGCGGTGACGCAGCTCAACGACGCGCTCGCGTTCCTCCTCGAGCACGCCGACGAGTACCGCATCGATCCCGACCGGATCGTGATCGCCGGCGACTCGGCAGGCGCCAATCTGACGAGCCAGCTCGCGGTGCTGACGACGAACCCCGCGTACGCGACCGAGGTGGGCATCGAGCCGGCCCTCTCGCCGGACCAGTTGCGCGCGGTCATCCTGAACTGCGGGATCTACGACGTCTCGGAGATCCCGAACGCGCCGGGCATCGGGGGCTGGGGTTTCCGCATCGCGCTGTGGTCGTACCTCGGGGCGCGGGACTGGGAGGACACCCCCGGCGACCGCCAGATGTCGACGCTCGACTGGGTGACCGCCGACTTCCCGACGACGTGGATCTCGGGCGGCAACGGCGACCCGCTCACGGCGGGGCAGTCGAAGCCGCTCGCGACGAAACTCGACGGGCTCGGCGTCGACGTCGAGACGGTCTTCTACCCCGACGACCACGAGCCCGCGCTGCCGCACGAGTACCAGTTCCACCTCGACTTCGAGGATGCCCGCGCGGCTCTCCAGTCGACGCTGGACTTCCTGGCGGGCCTGCCCGACTGACTCCGGGCCCGGTCGTGCGGGTGAGCCGCCGGTAGACTCGCGCGCATGTCCGACACCCTCGTCGTCGCCTCCCTCACCTCGAAGCTCGAGCGCGCCCGCGTCGCGTCGCGCACCCTCGCGACCACGGCATCCGGAGCCAAGGATGCCGGCCTCGAAGCGATCGCTCGGGCCGTCGAGTCGGGCGCCGACCGCATCCTGCCGGCCAACGAGCTCGATCTCGCCAACGGGCGCGAGAACGGCCTCTCCGCGGGACTCCAGGACCGTCTGAAGCTCGACGAGTCCCGACTGCGCGGGCTCGCCGCCGCCGTGCGGGAGGTCGTCGCCCTGCCCGACCCGGTCGGCACGGTGCTGCGCGGTTCCACGCTGCCCAACGGGGTGCTGCTCAGCCAGGTGCGCGTGCCGTTCGGCGTCGTCGGCGCGATCTACGAGGCCCGGCCGAACGTGACGATCGACATCGCCGCCCTCGCGCTGAAGAGCGGCAACGCCGTCGTGCTGCGCGGCGGATCGGCCGCCGAGAACACCAACCGCGTGCTGGTCGAGCTGCTCCAGGAGGCGCTCGCGAGCGTCGGGCTGCCGGGCGACGCCGTGCAGACCATCGACGAGTTCGGGCGCGAGGGCGCCAAGGAGCTCATGCAGGCCCGCGGCTATGTCGACGTGCTCATCCCGCGCGGCTCGGCGCAGCTGATCGACACGGTGGTGTCGGAGTCGAAGGTGCCGGTCATCGAGACGGGGGCCGGTGTCGTGCACCTCTACCTCGACGAGAGCGCCGACGAGGCGATGGCGGTCGACATCGCCGTCAACGCCAAGGTGCAGCGACCGAGCGTCTGCAACGCCCTCGAGACACTCCTCGTCGACGCCCGCTCCGCGGAGCGGCTGCTGCCGCCGGTGCTCGCCGCGCTGCGCGCGAAGGGCGTCACCCTCCACGCCGACGACGCGACCCGGGCGATCTTCGCGGATGCCGTCTCCGCGACCGACGACGACTGGGCGACCGAGCACATGAGTCTCGACCTCAACGTGGCCGTCGTCGACGATCTGGATGCCGCGCTCGCGCACATCCGCCGGTACTCGACCCACCACACCGAGTCGATCATCACGAACGACCTGGCGCGGGCGGAGCGGTTCCTCGCCGAGGTCGACTCCGCGGTGGTGATGGTGAATGCCAGCACGCGCTTCACCGACGGCGGCGAGTTCGGGTTCGGAGCCGAGGTCGGCATCTCGACGCAGAAGCTGCACGCGCGCGGTCCGATGGGGCTTCCGGAGCTGACGAGCACGAAGTGGCTCGTGCGCGGCGCCGGCCAGGTTCGAAGCTAGCCCCGCCGGGGATAAAGTGGGTCCCATGCTGCTGCTGCCCTTCGAAGCTCACGAGGAGCTCGCCCCGCTGATCCTCCCGATCTGGGCGTTCCCGGTCATCGCGGCCGCGATCTTCCTGATCCTCGCGGTCGTCACCTGGAGCTACCGCGACGTCTACCACCGTCACAACGACCGCACGTCGGGCGACGCCGGCAGCCACCAGGACGCCCACCACTAGGCTCCCGCGCCCCTTAAGCTGCGCAGATGAGCGAAGGAGCACCACGCCGACCTCGGATCGGCGTGATGGGTGGCACCTTCGACCCCATCCACCACGGTCACCTCGTGGCCGCGAGCGAGGTGCAGCAGAGTTTCGACCTCGACGAGGTCGTCTTCGTGCCCACCGGGCATCCCTGGATGAAGGAAGCCGTCTCCTCGCCCGAACGTCGCTATGAGATGACCGTCATCGCGACGGCGTCCAACCCCCGGTTCTCGGTGAGCCGCGTCGACATCCAGCGCGCGGGGCCGACGTACACGATCGATACCCTCCGCGACATCCGACAGGAGCGACCGGATGCCGAGCTCTTCTTCATCTCGGGGGCCGACGCCGTGGCCCAGATCCTCGACTGGAAAGACATCGAAGAGCTCTGGGAGCTCGCCCATTTCGTCGCCGTCTCACGCCCTGGGCATCAACTGAGTATTCGCGGATTACCGGAGCAGCGCGTAAGCTCGCTGGAGGTACCCGCACTGTCGATCTCCTCCACTGATTGCCGGCAACGAGTCGGCCGAGGTTTCCCGGTGTGGTATTTGGTCCCCGATGGTGTCGTGCAGTACATCTCCAAACACCACCTGTACCGGGACCAGGACTATCGGAGCTAGACCATGACGACATACCAGGATCCGCCGTTGCAGTCGCGACGCGCGTCCCGGCAGGGGGAGCGCCCGGAGGCGCAACCGTCGTCGCCGTTCGCCCCGCCCCAGGTGCCGCGCACCGCCGCCGGCGCCGGTGAGCCGCTCAGCTACGTCACGCAGAACCGCCCGCCGCTGCCCGGCTACGACAGCGCGCCGCCCCGCGGTCGCCGCGCCTCCGACGCGGGCGCACCGGATCCTGTCGCGTCACCGACGGTCGCCGAGGCCCCCTCCGCTCAGTCCTTCCGGCCCCGCGACTACAGTCCCGAGGCACGCTCGGCGCCTCCCGCGTGGGCGCCCGAGCACGACCGCGGCAACGGCGTCCTCGATCACCACACCCAGGCGCGTGCCGCCGTCGTCCCGCCGGTCGGTGGGTCGCTCGCCGCCGCGCTCGCGAGCGAGCCGACCGAGCACACCCTCAGCCGCCGCGAACTCCGCGCCATCCGCGACGCCAGCCAGATCGCCCCCGACCCGGCTCCCACGACGCCGGTCACCGCGCAGCAGGCGCCGATGCCGGTCGCCGCCCCGCAGGCCCCGGCTCCGGCCCCCTCGACGCAGCTCGATTCGGCGATGGCCGAATTCGACGCCCTCTCCGGTCGATCCGGTGCTCCGGCGGGCTCGCGTCGCGCCGGTCGTCGCGCCGCGCCGCAGTCCGACGTGGCACCTGAGGACGGCCTCGGCGTCTTCGAGCCGACCTATTCGGCGCCGGCGGTCGTTCCCGTGCCGCAGGCGGCCCCGCAGCCGGCTCCCGTCGTGCTGCCGCCCCAGCCCGCGCCGATGGCCCCCGCGCAGTTCCAGCCCGCGCCGCTGCCGCCGCAGGCCGCGCCCGTTGCTCCGGTTCCTCCCATGCCGGTTTCGGCTCCGATCACCGGCGAGCGTCCGGTCGGGCACTGGACCAATCAGTCCGATCTCGACGATGCCGTGCAGGTCGCCGGATCGACCACGTCGCGCACCGTCGGGTCGGCCGCGATCACCACGAGCGCCCTCGTGCTCCCGTCGATCCCGGGGCACGACATGTCGACCGGCGAGGTCATGCTGACCGGCTCGATCAGCCTGCCGAGTTCCCTCGCGTCGACCGGGGCGCACCACTCGATCGACGAGTCCGACATCGACCACCTGCTCGACCCGGGCGACCACCAGCTCGTCAACACCGACTCCGTGCCGATCCGCGCCATCCGTGCCGTGTCCAGTCACACCTCGACGCGGGGCGTCATCGCGACGAGCCAGCCGAAGAAGGCCGGCCGCGCGCTCACCGCCCTCATCATCTCGGCATCCGTCATGGTCGTCGTCGTCGTGACGCTCCTCGTCGTCGCCCTCGCCACGGAAGTCATCTGATCTCGAACACCGAAGGACACCGTGGCCGCCTCTGAACGCGCCCGTGAACTGCTGCGCGTCGCAGCACTCGCCGCCGACTCCAAGCAGGGCGAAGACCTCGTCGCCCTCGACGTGTCGGGACCGCTCCCGCTGACCGACGTCTTCCTGCTCGCGACGGGGCGCAACGAGCGCAACGTCGTGGCGATCGCCGGCGAGATCGAGGACAAGCTGATCGAGGCCGGCGCGAAGCCGTTGCGCCGCGAGGGCCGCTCCGAGGGTCGCTGGGTGCTGCTCGACTTCGGCGACCTCGTCGTGCACGTCTTCCACGAGGAGGACCGGATGTACTACTCGCTCGAGCGCCTCTGGAAGGACTGCCCCGTCCTGCCGCTCGACCTCCCCGCGCCGACGCCGTAGCGTCTGCGGCCGGTTCAGGGCGGCATCCAGGATTCCTTCAAGGAACTCCCGGTTCACTGGACGCATGCAGTGTCCTACGGATGGTTCCACCCTGGTGATGAGCGAGCGTAGCGGCGTCGAGATCGACTACTGCCCGCAATGCCGCGGCGTCTGGCTCGACCGCGGCGAACTCGACAAGATCGTCGAGCGGTCGGGCGCGATCCCGACCGACTCGCGATATGACGGTCGTCAGGGCGACGCGCGGTACGACCGGGACGACCGCCGGCGTCGCGACGACGACGACGAGGGCGGCATCGCCGGGTTCCTCGGCAACCTGTTCGGCTGAGTCAGCCGCGGGGGAGGCCCCGCAGCAGCCACGGCCGCAGCGCGCGCGTGACGAACGGCAGCGCGAAGTAGGTCATGATCGGGCTCACGATCAGCACGAGCGCGAGCACCCGCAGCCACACCGGCCAGTCGGGGATGATCCAGCCGAGCAGCAGGTTCGCCCCGAGGCTCAGCGGATAGAACACCAGGAAGATCGCGATCATCTGCTTCCAGCGCGGCGGTGACGCCGGGGGAGAGCGGATGACCTCCACCGCGGCGGGGGCGTCGAACCAGCCCTCGATGCCGGTGCGGCGCTCCTGACGCGCGTCCTCGACGAGGCCCTGGGCGGAGGCGATCCACCAGGCGCGCTCCGGCGAACTCTCCCAGATCGCGAGGCTCTCGGCGTCGGCGAAACGGAACAGCATGTGCCACTCGGGGCTGTCGGGGTCGGGTCGGATCCAGCCGTTGCCGAGGAAGCCGGGGCTCGCGCGCAGCAGGTCCTCGCCGGCGCGCGCCCACGCCGCGACCTCCTTCGCCCGCTCGGGATCCACATGCCGCGTGATCGCGACGGTGATCGGCTCGCTCGTGCTGGACTCGCTCGTCATGGCCCCATCATCCGCCGATTCGCGTCGCGCCCCGGGTGTTGTAAGCTGATGCGGTTGCCCCTCGGGGCGGCACGTTTCACAATCTGGGTCTGTGGCGCAGCTGGTAGCGCACCTGCATGGCATGCAGGGGGTCAGGGGTTCGAGTCCCCTCAGATCCACCAGAACATCCTCTTTGGAACCCTCGACATGCTTCATGCCGGTCGGGGGTTCCTCGTCGTTTGAAGGCTTGTCGCTGAGGACGAGCAACGTGTCGAATGGCGCCGCGAGGTGGGTCTCGACGGTGATCTCGTCGTCGTAGATCGCGATCTCGATGCGCTCGAAGAAAGCCTGATTCATTTGTCGCCGGACGGTATCCTCGGCGGTCCGGTACATCTCGTAACAGTCCCGTGCGAGAGTAAGCGCAGTGGTCAGCGTTGCTTGGACGGCTTCGTATCGGAGATCGGCAGCCGCGAGCCGTTCGTTGATCGCAGCCAGCCTTGAGGCGATTTGCTCGCTCTCGCCGCGCAGCACCTCCATCGGCATCGCGTCGGCCAGGTGAACTTCGAGTAGCTTCCGTCGCCGTTCTTCGAGACGGTCACGTTCACGACTCAGGGTGACCCGTGCCGTCTTGGCATCCGCCATCGTCTGCTCGAGATCGGCGACCATCGACGCTTCAAGTTGGCTGCGCAGACCTTCCGTGATGGCAAGGCGCTTGTACTCCCGAAGGACCTTCTCCTCCGCCACATCGATGGCAAGAGCTGGCTGCTCGCAATCGTTGAACTTGCCGTGTCGCCCGCTGCAAACGAAGTACTCGTAGACGGTGCCGCGCGAGTTCGTGGCGTGGTGGACGATCATGCGGCGATGGCAGCGACCGCAGTAGACGGTGCTCTTGAGGTAGTGCGGATGCTGTCGGGTCTTCTCGCCCATCGAGTGCAGCGCCAAGATGTCGCGGACGCGCGCCCAAGTCTCGCGACTCGTGAGCGGCTCATGGCGACCTGGGTACTCGACACCCTGATAGGTCACGACGCCCTTGTAGTAGGGGTTGGTGAGCATCTTGTGGAGCAGGCTGGGGTAGATCGCACGACTCGCTCGACGTGGGGTCGTGAGGGTCGTCAGACCCCGGGTGGCAAGCTCTTCGCAAAGCTGATCGATCGTGGTCCGCCCCTTCGCGTACTCCTCGAACGCCCAGCGGATCAGCGGCGCGCGGCTCTCGTCCACGACGACCGTCCTGACCTCGCGACCCTGCTCATCCACCGACCGGTGGTTCCGATAGCCGAGCGGCGCGCGGGTCACGGTGCCGCCGCTCTTGACCTTCTGGTGCAGACCCTTCTTCACCTCATTGGCGAGGTTGCGCGAATAGAACTCCGCGATCGAGCTCATGATGCCGTGCAGCAACATGCCGGAGGGTGTCTCGTCGATGCTCTCCGTGGCTGAGACGAGTTGTGTGCCGGCGGCGTGCAGCGCGAGGTTGATCTCGACGTCATCGGCGCGGTTGCGAGCCAGTCGATCAACCTTGTGAACGAAGCAGTAGCTCACCGGCTCCGTGCGGACGAAGGTCAGCATTCGCTGAAGTTCGGGACGGTCAGCCGAGCGGGCGGACTCGCCACGGTCGACGAACTCGGCGATGATATCCACGCCCATTGCTTCGGCCTTGCGGTAGTTGGCTTCACGCTGCGCTGGAATCGAATAGCCCTCCGGGTCGCCGTCACGCTCAGCTTGTTCTCGTGTCGAGACTCGCAGGTACATGACGCCCTGCGGTCTCCGTTCCGTGGTCGCTACCCGCACCGTGGGTTCCTCCCGTCCGCCCGGCCCGCTCGGGTCGAGGCCTCCGGATTGTGGCTCCGTTGGGACCGGAAGTCCAGCCCTCCGGGGCTCTTCGGAGGCCGTTGTTAAGCCGACAACGGGGGTCAGATCGGAGTGGTGATGTTTACCACTTAAGGGGTCGATTTCAGACGTGGAAGACATGGATGCGGCCTCCTTCCTCTACGACTTCCATGAACTCCTTGAAGGCGGCGAGCACTGCCGGGCGGTTCCAGTCGAGGAGGAATTCTGGGATGGCGTACTTCTCGCGCAGCTCGGTGAGGGGCTGCCTCCACCCCATCCCTTCTAGGTGGTCATCGATCAATGCGTCGTAGCTCTCCAGGGTCGCGACGTAGGCGTTCTCGAATCCGGAGAGGACATCCGGGGTGTGCAGTTCGAGCGTCCCCAGGCGGGCGTACGCGATGAAGGCGTCGCCCCACTGGCTGAGCCCGGTCTTCCACAGGTCGCGGATGACGCGCGACTCGCTGGTGACGGGCAGCGCCTCGATGGTCAGTCCCTCGGCGCGGTGGCGGGCCTCGGGGTTCGGTTGGTATTCACTCACTGGATTCCTCCTCTCTGACCTCGTCGGATCGAGTTAGTTCTTGGTCGGGTGCATGGGCGTCCGCGAGCGTGGCGACGAGTTGCTCGCTGGTGGTGACGGTGAATAGGCCCGGCGTGATGCTCGTCTCGGCTCCGAGGAGCCGATTGAGTAGCTCGACGCGGGATTGGTCTGGCATGAGCGAGAGGACGCGCGGGAAGGCGCCTCGTTGGTTCTGTTCGCGGCCGGTGTGGAAGTACTGCTGGTAGTTGCGGCATTTGCGGATAAGGGCGCTGCCGGATTCGGTACCGAGGTCGACCTCGATGAACCAGTCGTGCTCCCAGTCGCCCAGCGCGGTTGTTACCTCGAGGTCCGGTTTCAGCCAGATGAGCTGCCCGTGCTGTCCGGGGAACTGTCGCCAGGTCTGAGGTTCGGTGGTGACGGTGAGCAGCTCGAACCGCCCCGCTCTCCTCGCTCGTTCGATCTCGACGCGGTGATCCGCGACGGCCAGGGTGTGCGCCAGAAAGGTGGTCGAGGGCTCGAAGGGTCGACTGCGGTGTTCGTTGCCGTTGATGTGTCGCAGCAGGCGTTCGCCGGCGACGTCGAGCGCCCAGACGAATGCTTGGGAGCCGCCGCCGTACCCACCGACTGGGCGGTCGAGGCGTCGGAGCAGACGGTGCTCGCGCAGTCGAGCGAGGATGCGGTTGGTCGCGCGGATTCCGGAGACCTCGGACGCGTGGTTCCAGAAGTGCAGCGCCTGGATGTGGCCAGTGAGCAGAAGTCGGTGGGCGGCGACTGACGTGAGGATCTCGAAGTCTCGTGGCTGTACGAGTCTTTGCAGTCTGTTGAGTCCGATCGATCCGGCGTGGTTGTTCCTGCGCGATGACGCGATGTCGATAGCCGACAGATGCGTCGGAGTCGTCTCCCGTTGTGGCGAGAACGGGCCGGGAACACGGGCGTCTTGCGGGCGCGAAGTCTCAGCGACTGGCGGGGCGATCGGCGGGGCTGCCCTCCTCTCATCGGGACTCATCGAGCCCGCCTCCGTCGCCCGATCGCGCCGTCTTCCTCACCCGCGTCGGTAGGCCGCGGGACCGGGTCGGGCAGGCCCTGGCCGTAGCGGCGCATGCTACGGGCGACGAGATCGTCAGCGCTACTCGTCTCCGAGGGTGCGGGTAGCGTGCGGGCCGAGAACCAGCCGCTCGGTTGTGAGTCGCGCATCAGGTTGGCGTAGACGTGGTACTTGGGCAGTGCGAGGAAGTCCTCTGGTTCGAGCTCCGGTGCTTGCCCCGCGAAGAACTTGGCGTCCTTGATGCCGGGCTGGAAGACGATGCGCGAGCGGGCGTTCACGTCGAGGGCCTCTTGGAGGTCGTCTGGCAGCTGGCCGCGGTACTGGAGTGCGAGGTGCAGTGCGACGCCGAGCGAGCGCGAGCGGGCCAGGAAGTCGGCCAGTTCTTCGCCGCCGGTTCGGATGAACTCGGCTGCCTCGTCGATGTACATGCTGACGGGCGTCCGCTGCGATGAGGGCACTGCGGCACGGGCCAGCGTCAGTCCCCACAGCTGAGCGACGAGGAGGCTCCCAATTAGACGCGTCGTCTCGCCCCCCAGCAGGCCGGAGTTGAGCGGGACGAACAGCAGCTTGGGTGTGGTGAAGAGCTCGGCGAGGTCGAACTTCGGATGCGGTTGGTCGAGAGTACGGCGCAGCGTCGGGCTGAGCAGAAAGCGGCGCAGGCGGGAGAGCACGGGGCCCACGAACTGCGCTTGCTGGGCTGGGCTCATTCCGTCGAACTCCTGCCAGAAGCCGATGAGCACCGGATCACTGAGCTGCCCGACGATCTGGCGGCGGAAGCCGTCCTCGGTGAGCAGTCGGGGCAGCCAGGTCAGGGTCGCGCCGTCGAGTCCGACGATGCTGAGCACTGCGGCGCTAAGTACGTCGCTGGTGCGCGGGCCGAACAGGTTCGGGAACAGGCCGCGGACGGTGGCGACGATTGAATCGGCCACCAGTTCAGGAGCACGGTTGCCCTGCGCCAGCGGTGACAGCCCGACTGGGAACTCGTGCAGCGGGTCAAGTACGACGACGTCGGACCGGCGCCGGTACGGGACGCGCGGGAGCGCGCCTTCGAAAATCAGATCCGCTTTGGGGTCGATGACTGCAACTGACCTCCCGGCCTGCATGTCGGCGGTGATGAGGCTGGTCAGCAGTGTCGATTTGCCGACACCGGTCGGTCCGATGATCTGGGTGTGGAACAGGCTGTCGCGAGCCGTGATGCCGACGCGGCGGCTGTCGCCAGGTGCCGCCGTGACGGCGAAGACGCGTTCGTCGTCCGTCGTCTTGCCACCGAGGCGTAGTGGCTTCGGATGGAGCCCGCTGAGCCCCGGCAGCTCGCCGTCGCCAAGTGGCCAGGCCGACAGCGACAGCAGTTCGCGAGGTAGCAGCGGAATGAAGCCGCGCTGCGGAATGCGTCCGAGTGAACGCGTTGAAGCGTGCAGGAAGTCGAGACGGGTTCCGGACGACTGGGTCAGTCGAAGCGCGCCGATGATTCCTTTGAGGAGGGCGTGACGGCGCGAGACGTCCTCGGCTTCAACTCCCAAACGGATGAGGGTCATCAGGGCGTGCTCGGTGGCTCGTTCGCGAATGCGGCCCGCCACCTCAGCGTCAGCCGGACGGGGGCCGCTGAGCACCTGACTCAGCAGGCCTTGGCGCGGGTCGGCCGGAGAGCGCCCGGTGAGATGCGCGGGTCGACCGTCGCCGACGAAGACCTGCAGCGTCACGACTTCATCGGCGGTGGCGGCAGACAGCGCGGCGAGGACCGCGGCCGATGCTTCGATCGGTCGGGAGGCCCGTAGCCCGAGCGGCGTTCCGCGCGCGACCATGCGCACCGCCGCGGAGGCGGGCATGATCTCGCTGGACGTCTCGCTGAGCACGACGCCCGGCAGCAGAGCGGCGAAGAGTTGTCGAGCGGTCGAGACTGCCGCACGCGGTACTGCCAGCCGGTAGCGGACCTCCTTCGCCTGCCCGATGGCTTCGAACACGAACGGCGATCGGTTCTGCTCAGTGGCGAGCCGCCTGAGCATGGTGAGGGCCGTCTCGGGATCGAGCGGGCGCGGCCAATTGAGCGCAAACCAGTGGTACTGCGTCGTCATGGGCGCGGCCCCGGGTCCTCGCGGGCGTCTCGATCATGCGTCGCCTGCGCCTCGGCTTCGGCCTTGGCTTGCGCCAGCGCGATGAGGGCGCGGCTGAGTTTGCGTACGTCAACCGGGTCGCGCCGCACGGCGCGCACCACAATTCGGCGCTGGCGGGTGCGCCGGCCTCGTTGTTTCCTCCCACCCGTCATGAGGTTGCTCCTGACAACGGGAGCGGGCCCGGTCTGCCCGGTCTTGCTGCTCTTCCCTTGCCGCCCCTTTGTATGAACGAGTCGGCGCGGTTCGTCAAGAGGCGATGACGCTCGACCGAGGGCGACGGGCGGAGCTCCACCTCGAGACGACAGGAGACGCGAAACGCGAGCGATCGGCCGCGGGCTACCAGCGACGGTCGCGGCTGCGACGCCACTGGACGAGACCAATAGCGACGAGGCCGACCAAAGCGAACAGCAGGAGCCAGCCCCACAGGGCCGACAGCAGCTGCAGCGCAAGGGTGAGCACGACCGCGACGACCAGGATCGCGAGGGCACCCTCGACGACTCGGCTGAGAATCGAGGGACTGTGCTTGGACATGCGGTGTTCCTTTCATTCGGTGAGCTCCTCGCGGTGCTCAGGATCGTTGGGAAGCGGGTGGCCGGGCATCGCGAAGTCGCTGCCGCCTTCTGCCTCCAACCCCCAGATGCGCCATGGCTTAGAGGACGAGGGGCGCTTGCGGGCGAAGATTTCGATGAAGGGACCGTCGCCGCCGACCAATCGCTCGATGAGGGCGATTTGTTCCGCGGGCTTCTCTGAGTGTCGAGCGCGCGGGGCGATCAGGTGCGTGGGCTGACCCTTGAAGGCGTAGCCGGGGCGACCACGCCGACCGAGAAGCAGGTACTCAGTCGATGCTCGGAGCGGTTGGCCAGTGCCGGTGAACCCCTTGAACCAGACGATCATTGGCGGCTTGACGGGCTCGAAGCCCCAAGCCCGCAGAACGTCCGGACCATGCCAGAGCATGCCCCCGGTGATCCAGAGGAAGCACCAACTGTCGGCGTGCATGAGGTCTGCGATTGGCAGCGCCTTGATCCAGTCGAGCGATTCGGTGCGGTAGTGCTTCTCAGCGTTGCTGCCTTGCCACGGCGGATCCACGAGGGCGACGCGCGCGAGCGGATTCAGTTGATGAGTCATGGGGCGCTCCTTTCGCTTCCGGTGCTTAGAGGCGAGCCACGACAGGCTCGGGAAGCCCACTTAGTGAGCCGTAGATCGGTTCGTCGGTTGATCCGCCGGTCGCTCCCCGCCCGGCCCGATCGGCGGCGCGACCGGACGGCTCGCCCCGGAGGTCAGGACGGGCGGACGGGAAGCGGCTGTGCGGCCCGTGGGCGCGTTGTGGAATCGACATCGGCTACTGGGCCGGGTCGCGGGGTTCGGGCGGGAGGGCGGCCCGAGCGGCCGGGTCGGAGGCGGCATCGAAGAAGGCGCGGCGGCGGGACAGGTTGAGCAGGGCTGTCCGGGCGATGGCCGCCTGGCGGTCAAGCTCAGCTCGGTCTCGTAGGGACTCGGCGCGGATGCGCAGCAGTTCTGCCTGGTGGCGTCGGCGCGCCCTCACCCGCGGTGAGAGCGTACCGACGACCCAGGCCAGTCGGTCGAGCATCACTTGAAGCCGTTAGACCGGAGCGCGGCGGCGGTGACGTAGCCCCGCACCAGCATGGCCGCCTCGTTGGCGAACGCCGGATGTGCCTTGGCGGTCGACTCCGCGAGGCCGGAGATCGCATCGAGGTTCGTCAGCGCAGCGGCGACCGTGCTGGCGTGCGCGATCTCCTTGGCCTGGGCGATCTCGCTCCGAGCGGCGACGATCTGGAGCTCGGCGTCGACGCGCCGTGCCAGCGCCCGGCTGGACTGGCCGAAGACGCCTTGGGAGCGCAGGATGATTTCGTTCACTTCTGATTCCCTTCTGTTCTTTGATCGGGACGGGTGGGTCGGGGTGTCCACGGAGGGCCGGCCTGGTAGGACAGGTCGGCCCTCGCCTGCGGATCAGGGGAGGTCGTCAGCCTCGTCGGGGCCGGGCATCACCTCCGGCGGACACCAGCGGTCGCAGATTCTTCGAATGTCGGCCATCCGGGCCTCATGCGCGGCGCGTTCTCGTGGGGACATCGGCGGCTCGCGGGTGACGCGCGCCCTTGGGGTGTTCATGCGGTGCTACCTCCTCGACTACTGCGGTCACCACCATGCGGGCTCCGTGACCGAGGTTGGAAGGCAAGTTCGTCGGCAACTTTTGAGCAGCGTCGGAAGCGTGGTTGGTTGGTGTCAAACCACGCGTCTGGAGCGCCGGAAACACGTCGATACGCCGTCGGAAATCTCGTCGGAATGTTTTTGCCCCGGTCCTTGCGAACCGGGGCTTGTGGGGATCGGCGGGTGAATTGGACGGTCTTGGATGCTAGATGCGGTCGCGGTATTCCTCGGGTTGAAGGAGGAACCGCACGATCTGTTCGACCCTTGCCGCCCTATCAAGAGCGGCGGTGTAGCGGTAGAACTCCGGCTGGATCGCGAGCGGCACGACGTAGGACTGGGACTCACCTGTGATGTAGTCCGCGTCGAACATCCGCTCCTCTCGACTCTCGGTCGGAACGAACGCTGGCCGGAAGATCCCAACCACGTCGGTTCCGAAAGCGTTCGGGTGGTCGACGAACTCAGCGCAGGCGATCGCAACCGCCTGCATGTAGAGGCTGTAGTCGCCTCCCGTGCTGTGGTGCGCCGCACCCGTCAGCAGCCAGAGGTGCAGGCAGTCTGACAGGTACTTGAGCTCGTTGCTCGCGTTGCCGGTGGTCGCCGCTGCATCCCGCAGGATGAGCACCGACTCGCGTGGCTCGCCGTCGCCGTCAAGCGACTTCCAGAACTGGTAAGCGGCCCGCTGGGCCATCGAAAACTGCATGATCAGCCTCCTCAGAGGTAGGCCAATCCCCATCCATGTTTATATCACAAACATGAGGAATAGTCAAGACAATTGAAGCGAAACCAGAAAAGCAGAAGCCATGGCGCAATATCATCGGCTCGTGCCCGCAGAGAACGACTCGCAGTCGCTAGTCCTCGCGGCGCAGCGCGACCTTGACGTTCTCTTCGGGAAGGATCAACAGGCGCACAACCCTGAATTCACCCCGCACGCCTGCTCGGGCCTTGTGGCCCTTATCCTCTCCTGGGTGCCGAGGCGGTCGCAGATCGCCATCGGACAGGACGGACTCGATGACTTCCTCCGGAGCGTTCTCGCGTTCGGGAGCGAGTTGGATCAGGTCAACGACCGCATGACGCCGAGTGAGCGCCACGTGCGCGAGGCGGACCGAGTGGGCATCCGCGCCTATCTCTACTTGGGTAATGCTGAGGGCGACCCCGGTACTCCCTCCGACGAGCGGGACCGTCTCGAGTTGTGGGCTACGACTGACGTCACTAGCCCCCTGATGGCTTCGAAGGGCGTGAGGGGCCGCTGGGCTGCGACACAGGTCCGGCGCTTTCGACGCGGTGATCCGCGGTTGCCCGTCGTCACCGAAAAGACGGGACGTGACGACCGCGAGCGACTCGCGCGCCTCTTGAGTCGGGACCTAGATGCTTTCGTTGGAAGCGCCGTCGCTCGCAGGCGATACGTTGATCGGCTGCTGGGCAGAGCAGCCTCAAGCTCGGCCGCGAAACAAGCATTGCCGCTGACCTTTCAAGTACCGAGGCGGCTAGCAGGTGTGCTATTGGTGGCGGTGGGCGTCGCTGTGGTCGCGGCAATTCTGACTCTGATGGTCGTCGGAACGATCTCACTGATGGCGGCAGCGAGTACCGATGTGCATCTTCGCCCCGTTAGTTCCGAAACCGCCGCGCCGAGTCCGCGGCCGAGCGACTGGACGCCGGGTTGGGGACCGGAGCGCGAACTCTACGAGAACGCTGACGATATTTCGCCCGCGTTCAATAGCCGCATCGACGGTGAGGTAGGCGACGAACGCAACTTCGTCTTGCTTCGCAACATCGAAGACGATAGCGCGACGGCATGGAGTGACAATGTCTGGGCGGCCCCGGGCCAAGTCTTCCAGATGCGCGTTTACGTCACGAACTCCGCTGCAGGAGGCTCGAGCGGCAGAGAGAACCAGGAGCGGGCGATACGAGATCCGCGCCTCTCGATCGACGTGGGCCGGAGAGAAGGCACCTACGATCTCTACGCCGTGCTCAGTTCGGAGAACGCCGGGACGGTCTACGACGGCGCCTCAATTCACGCCATGAGCGGGGTCGTGCTGGAGATCGATGAGACGACCCTAGGTATCAAGAGCGTGCCGTTCGGTGGGGGCCCAACGAACGCAGGTGTCGAGAACGTGTTCTTGCCCGCTGGTGGGCGGTTGCTCGATGATGCGAGCGAACTTTATCCGGGTGAGTCCTACGTGGTCGAATTTGTCGTTCGAGCAGTCGAGCGATAGATCGACGTTGTTCAGCGCCCTGCGGTCAGGTCTGGAGTCTTCTTGGGGAGTAGCTCGTCGATCGAGATGCCGAGCACCTGCGCTACCGCCATCACGTTTTGGAGGGACGGGTTGGAGGGCACGCCGGGGGAGGCCTCACCCTTCTCCAGTCGCTGGAAGGTGTAGCGGCTGAGGCCGGCCCGGTAGGCGACGTCTTCCTGGCTCAGCTGAGCGTTGGAGCGAGCGCGCTGGATCTCGCGACCGAGAGCGACGGCGAACTCCGCCCACCCGCTGGCTGACCGCTTCGAACGCACCGTCCCAGCCTCAGTGGCGGCGGGCTTCGGGTTGGCCTCAAAAATGTGGCTAGTTCTGCCGAGCCTGGGCTTCCCAAAGCCGGGCAGGGCTGGCATGGTCTAGGTGGCCTCATAAAAGTGGCTGCGACTCGAATCGCGCGCGCAGAAGAGAAGGGTGCCACCAGAAATGCCGCTTATCAGGAAAGCTCACCGTCGCTTGGCCTCGTGCGCAGGCGAATCACCTTCGAGAACGGTCAACCGGCGCCTAGGGCTCGGAACGGCCCTCGTGCTCGCATTGTTCCTCAGCGGCTGTTCAGCCGCTCAGCTGCCGGGCAACCCCGATATTCCCGCTACAGGGGAGGCCACGAGTGCCCCTGCTGAGACATCTCCATCAGAACAGGAGCCGGCAACTCTAATAGAGGGTCAATGCCCTTCGGCCAGCCTGGTCGGTCCGCTCGTCGATCGCGAGTTCGACGAAGCGGACATCTTGCCGAACGCCAGCTTCGGGCAATACGGCTCGTACTACTGCGGATTCGGCAAGCAGTCCGCGGGCTGGTATGTCCTCATGATCGCAATCTCTACCGAGCCGATTGATTCTGTCTCGGTTGCGAACTACGACCCGGTCGATATCTCAGGTGCGCATACGGCCTACTACAACGACTTCTCCAACGACATCTGGGTGAGCAGCGGGACATCGACCGTGACGGTTCGTGGCGCCAGCTTCGTCATCCAAAGGCCGGAACTCGACGCAGTGGCCGTCGCGGTTCTCGGACTGCTCTAGACCTCTCGATTCCGACCCCGCCAAAGGAAGCCATGACCATCACACGCCCACGTCGAAAGGTCGCCATGCGCACCATCCGCTCACACTTCCTCGGAGGAAGTCCCGTCGTCATCGCTGCCTTTGCGGCACTCGCCCTGCTCAGCGGCTGCGGGAGTCAGCCCGGGGTAGACACCGCGCCCCAGATCGATGTCCCGACTGTCGAGGAGCCAGCTGTCGATCCCAACGCGTGGCCGGCCGAGGTGCCCATGCTGGCAGGAGAGGTGTGGGAAGGGAAGCACGACTCGACCGGCTGGTACATCATGCTCAACGTCGCGCCGACCGACGATCAGGCTGCGTTGGGGATCGCCCTGCGTGGCCTCGCTGATCTCCAGGGTGCGGGCTTCGTCGTCACTCAAGACAACGAGGTCGACGGGCCGACGGCGCACTCGGTGTTCCTCGAGTCGACCGCCTACAAGCTCAACTACGTCTACGGCTACTACGTCAACATCCCGAGCGGTCAGAGTTTCTACAGCGTGCAATACGTTCTCTCGCCGAAGTAGGCGACTGCCATACTTCCAATCTGAAGCGCCCCGTCTGCATCCCTGATCCGCCGGCGGGGCGCTTCTCCATTTGAGGAGGCGCGTGGTTAAGGAGTTGGACGGCGTGGAGTGGTGGGGGACCTTGCGCGCCGGGGCCATCTGCTTCACAGCGGAGTTTCTCGTAACCATCGGATCGATGCGCGACAATTGAGAGTCCGTTACTCCCAGGGAACGAAGGCAACGTGGCACTCATCAGAACCCCCGCGGGCGCACCGAGCTACGCGTCCCCCGAAGATCTTTACAGGGACCTCCCGAGACGACCCGGGGCCGTTCCAGGGCTGTGGTCTCATCAAGCAGACATACTGCGTGACTACGTCGGTCACGTATCCGACCCGGACGTTGCGCTCGAACTCCCAACGGGCACAGGCAAGACCCTGACCGGCCTCCTGGTCGCAGAATGGTCGCGACGCACTCGCCGCGAGCGCGTCGTCTACGCGTCCCCGACGAAGCAGCTTGCACGCCAGGTGGCAGCGTCGGCTTATCGCGAGGGGATCGATGCGTCGCTGCTGATCGGTCGTTACACCAGTTGGGACCCGGTCGCGCAGGATCGGTACGAAGCCACGGATGCGATCGCAATCACGACCTACAGCTCGATCTTCAATTCGAACCCGCACCTTGCGGAACCAGCCGTGATCTTGTTTGACGATGCACACGCCGGCGAGCAGTACGTTGGCGAGCAGTACGCCGTCAGCATTAGGCGCTCTCTTCGCCAGGATGGCGGCTGGGTGCACAATGACGACTACGACCAGATCCTCGAGGCTGTCGCGCCCGCACTTGACGGTGTCTTCCTGGAGCGACTTCGTGCGCCGCAGCCCGACCCGAGCGTTGGCGATATCGTGCGTCTGGTCATTCCGCTTCGACAACCTGGCATGGTCAGAGCTCTTGGGACGCGTCTAGCTGGGCTCGATGGGCCTGAGAAGTTCAGTTACGCAATGATCGGTAGCGGGTTGGCGTCATGCCTGGTGTATGTGGCCTACAACGGCATACTGATTCGCCCGTTCATCCCGCCGACCTTCCAAAACCCGCTCTTTAGCCGCGCCCGCCAACGGCTCTACCTGTCGGCAACTCTCGGGGGCGGCGGCGAGCTGGAGCGAGCTTTCGGACGTACCGGGATGATCAAGCTGTCACTCCCAGAAGGATCCGCCGCTCCGCGCTACGGGCGTCGCTTCTTCGTCTTCCCCGAACTCGCGGAAGATATCGACTCGGACTCGCTCGCGAAGTCAGTCGTTCAGCAGGCTGGGAAGGCGCTGGTGCTTTCACCGCAGACCGAACGCGCCATGAAGGAAGCGACTGACCTAGCTCAGCCTGGTTGGCCGGTGCTCGGTATTGGCGATGTCGAGGAAAGCATGACGCCATTCGCCAACCTCACAAATGGGATGTGCGGACTTGCTGGTCGCTACGACGGGATCGACCTCCCGGGTGACGCCTGTCGCCTCGTAGTGATGGCGGGCCTGCCCGATCAGGACAACCTGCAGGAGCGCTTCTTCGCCGGACGCGCACGGGCGTCCTTGATCCTCGCGGAGCGAGTACGGACTCGAATCATCCAAGGGGCGGGCCGATGCACGCGGGGACCAGGAGATATCGCGCTCGTCTTGATCAAGGATCCTGCGCTATCTCGCTATCTCGGACGGCCCGAGACTCTCGGAGCGCTTGACTCGGAGCTGCAGGCGGAGATCCGCTTCGGCCGCGAGAATTCCCAGGCTGCACAGAGCGCCGCGGATGTTCTAGAGAACGTCACCACCTTCCTCAGTCAAGGCACCGACGATCAGTGGCGCACCCTCGCCGAGCCCGCCCTCGCGGACTACCGGCGTGAGATGCCGCAGCAGTCGCCGCCCGGGTCCGCCGCCCTAACGGCAGCTGTCGAGTTTGAGGTTCGCGCTTGGGCGTCGGCGAACGCCGGTGCCTGGGCGGATGCCGCCGCCAATGCGTTGGAGGCGGCCAGGATTGTTGGCGAGGGTGGCAACGAGACGCGCGGCTATCGTTCGTACTGGCTGTATCTCGCTGCAGTGTGGACCGACCAAGCAGCTGAACAGACGAATGACGCGACGGGTCGAGCGACCGCCGACGCCCTGGTCCGTCAGGCCGAGGCGACGATGGGACTCGGATCGTGGGTTCGCGAGATGGCACAATTCCCAGCGATGCCTGCTTCGGCGCTGGAAGCTCCCGACGCGGTCGCGGTGGCCGCTATCGCAGCGAAACTCGCCAGCGGCGTGAACCAGGGCAGCCACTCTCGAATGGTCGGGGAGATGCACGCCGGTCTGCAGGCGACCTCACCCGGCCAGTACGAACCGGCACTTACCGACCTCGGAAAGCTGTTGGGCGCGACCGCATACAAACCCGCCCCGAGCGGTCGCTGCGACTCGGTCTGGCTCTGGGATAACGAACTGTGGCTAGCGCTGGAGGCAAAGAGCGACCACGTCGCCAGCGGTGTCGTCCCGCATGACGATGTGCGTCAGGCCAATGATCAACTTCGTTTGCTTGCCGGCGACAGGTCTGTCCCGATGGCGCCGCCGGAGAGCGCGACCATCCTGATTTCACCAAAGCCGGGGATCCACCACGACGGAGTCGTGGGCGCCGAGAGTCACGTGCACTTCGCCGCGCCCCTGCTCCTTCAGGAGATCGCCCACGACGTCGCCTCCGCTTGGACTGATCTCCTCGCCAGACGTCAAGGTCTCACGGAAGCGCAGCTCCGCGACCTCGCGGGATCCGTTTTCCGCCATCGCGGAGTGCTGCCTTCACAAGTCCTCGAGCGCCTTACTCGGGAGCCGATCAATTCGATGGCGCAATAGCCGGGATTCCGCCTTTCCGCCGTCGTCGCCGCTGGAGGGCTCCCTTGTCCATAGCGGTCTTTGCAGTCGCCTGGACTCACCTATCACTGGCACCTTGAAGGATGGGTACGAGGTCAGCCACATTGCTGAGCACTACAGTGCCGTAGCGTTCGTCGATCTTGCCAACGCGAAGACGATGCGCCCACTGCCGTTCGGTCACCACAACGTCGCAGTACACCGCCGCGATCGGCAGGCCGAGAAGGTCGTTGAGATCATTGGGCTCCCATTGCTGCTCCCACTGACGCAGCTTCGCCGATCGCATGACATTGGTTACATGCCTCGTGGGCAAGCTATCCATGAACGACTGCACAAACGAGGGGGTTAGTTCTCCTACGAACTCTTCCCACGTGAGGCCCACACGTTCAAGCGCTTCTATGACTTCTCCCTGGATGCTTCCGAGATCGGAGGCGCGAACGGCCGCTTCGAGCAGCTCGCCGGTCAGCCCCCTCCTCTGAATCTCCGACCTGATCAAGGTCTCATGGTCCGCGTACCTTGCATCGATCGAGGCGATCGTCTTGACGAACTCGGGAGCCTGTAGCGCGTCGGAGCCCCTCCGAAACAGCTCTTCTTCGACGACCTGTTGGAATGCTCGCTCGAAGTCCAGCTCGCGGCCAAGAATCTTCGCCTTGCTGGCGTCGTCAAGCCTGCTGAGATCGGGCCGCGGCAGGTCAAGGCGATCCTTCAGCACGTGCCGAAGTCCGAGGCCAAAGACTTCGGACCGCCTCGGGACTTCGGGACGGCCGAGGCGACGGTTCAATTCAAAGTCGATTTCCGCGGGGAGAGCGTCTCGAGCGAGAGCGATCGTATGATGTCGGGATAGCTCGAGCATCACGTCGATCACGTCGTTCCGTGATCGCGGATCGGCGCGCTTCGTTGTTTCGGAATAGCGGTAGAAGTCGAGCGGGAACGACGCCGACCCGGTAGCAATCGCGGCTCGAGCGAACGCTAGAGCCTCAGTGAATGCCTTCCCGCTGGGGTGCCCGGTTGCGGCCCGTGCAAGATCGATCCACTTGTTCTGGTCGAGGTAGATCCGCAGCACGACACCATTGTCCGCAAGCGCGTCGCCGTGAAGATATACGGCGCAAGCGGCACCATTCTTGTCAAGCGATTCGTGGCGTCCTGCACACTGGACAGAACCAGCGCAGCGGGCCACGGTCCTCGAGGATCACCATGGGCATCAGGTCGACTGGGCAGTTGGGAACACCGATTGCGGCCAGGTCGTCCATCACAGCCGTGACCGTACACGTGGCGGTTGATGAACAATGGCGATCATGCACAAGCGCTGAACCCGGTGCCGGAGAACTGATTAGCCCTAGGCGATCGGGAGAGCTCGGCTGCGATTCGCCGGGACAAGTATGGAGACTTCCACTTCGAATGAGAAGCGCCCGGTCCCCTCGACCGCGCGAGCGGGAGGGAACCGGGCTATAGGGCTACTCCGCCTTGTCGGCGCGTGCGCGAGGCGGCTTATCACCACCCTTCGGAGCGGCCCTGGAAGATCGACTCGATCGCGCCGCGCTTGGCGGCGGCTTCACGTTCGATCTTGGCGCGCACCTGCTCGGCGCGCTCCAGCACCTTCGGATCGCTCTTGGACTTCTCGATCCAATACTCGAGCGCCAGGCGCGTTTCCTCGGTCACGCTCCGAGCGTTGAGATCCGCAAGGATCTCAAGCTGGGCGCGAGCGCTCTCGGTCATGCGAACCGACAGCGGGCGAATCATCTCGCCGGGGTCGTAGCCCGTCCCCGGCAATGCGTTGGGATCGCTCATGGCGACCCACCTCCTCTCCTACGTGCGACCGGCGAACCGGGTGGTTCCCCTAGGAGTCGCAGCGCGGTGAGGAGGCGCCGGAGCAGATGGCTCGACGGCTGAGGCCCAGTGTGAGGCGGGGCGGTATCTCGCACCATCCGCCGATCGCTTGTCTTCACGGAACTGGCCGATCGTGACATGAAGCGAACCCGAGCGCCTGATATCGATCGGCGAGAGTCGTGATCCAGCCGACCAGTTTGCCCGCCCTCGCCGCGGACCTCGAACTCACCTCGCCTTCGAAGTTCCTCCACAACGTGTCCAAGACTCTCCCGGCGCCGCGGCGCCGGCCCTACGAAACCGTCGGTCTTCGGCACCGACGAGGAGGGAGCGCGGCGACGGACCTCCCAGGGCTTGCCGACTTGCTCAGGCATAGGTGCGAGCCACGAACCACCGCTCCAAACGCTGGTCGAAGCGCACATCGAAGATCTGGTTCTCACCACCGAGCGGACGCCCCTGGAATCGCCAGCCGAACGGGCACGGGGGTTCGTGCGTGACGAAGAACCAGTCTTCCTCGAGCCGGGTCGGCGTATCGGTGACTTGGTACTCGACGTCCCTCCATGTCATGGCAGTCGGCTGGCCGGTGTCGCTCAGCGCAAGCCAGACGGAATCATTCACGGCACCCTCCACCAGTCGAAACTTTGTTCGAGTGATGTGAGACACTACATCTGACTCCCCGACACGCCAAAGCGTTCGCCCTCTCGTCGTAGCGCGGAGTTACGCTGATCAGCTTCGTTCCCAAGGAGGTAGGTAAGTGCTCGGTAGCGACGCTCCGGTCGCCGTGCTCAAGGCGATGGAGAACCACCTCGATCAGAGCGACCAGATGGCGCGTTTCCTCGACCGCGGTCGTCACCTCGCTGACCTCGTCGCGGCTCGCCCGGCGATCGTCGCAAACATCGAACGGATGCAGGCGTCGGCGATCGTTGCCGCCCAGGCGATCAAGCCGGTGACGCCTCAGCTCTTCGCGAACCTCAACGCTGCCGTTGACGTGATGCGCCTGGCCAATCCCACCCCCGCGGTGCAACTCCTCATGAAGGACGTCGTCGCGAGGTCGCCGGTCTTCAATCTCACCTTCGAGCAGCTCGGCATCCGGTCACCCTTCGCGCAGATGCAACACCTGAGCGGGATCGCCGAGGCGATCACCGAGCAGGTCATGACGCCCGAGCTGAGCAAGCTCATCGCCGGGATCTCGGACTCCGTCACCGCCCAGCTGAGCGATGCGCTCCGCGTCTCGACTTGGCTGAACGTTCCCGACTTCCCACACCTCTGGCTTGGTCGTCCCGGTCGACCGCGCCGGATGGGAGTCGTTGAGTGGCTGGCCGTCCTCCGCGGAGACCTGCCCGAGCTTCGTGAAGCCATGCTCGCGGCGCTCGCGGCACCCCTGCAGCCCGTCGGCAGTGCCGCCTATTTCGCAAGCCAGCTGCTGGATCACCTTCTCGAGATTCTCGTGCCGAGGCGGGAGATCGTCGTGGAAATGATCGCCAAGCCGCAGGGGGCGCTGTACCTCGACATGCGAAGTGGAGAGCCGCGCGTCACCTGGAGTGCGCGCGGCTACGCCGTGGCAGCTAGGTCGGGACTGGCCGAGGATGAGCGGCACGCCTTCGCGACCGCAGCGACGGTCGGGGCGCGACTGAACGACATCCGGCACCACCCGTACCGCTACAAAGTGGAAGATGTCGAGCCCCTGATCAAGCAGGTCGAGCGCATGCTGTTCCGCCTCGCCGGTCGCTGCTTCCCTAACTGAGATCGGGCGTCCGCCCACGGATCAGGGATGAGGGCGGACGCCCACACGGGCGCATCAGATCGCCCGATCCCTTGACCGTAGTTTGCGGCGCGCTCGCGCGACAGTGGTCGCGGCCTCGCGATGGCAGGACTCGTGCTCGGGTATCTCGGAATAGCCGCGGCGGTCGCGGCTGGCGTAATCGCAGTCCTTCGTTCTGAACCGCGTCGCGGCAGGCCCGGCCGCACGCTCTCTGTTGAAGAAGGGCGCGGCGCGTCTCTGGCGAGTGGCATTCTGACGTCGTGGATGAGTTTGAATTTGGCGAGGGCGAACTCGCGGACGACGATCCCGAGGTGGTGGCCGCGATGATTCGGCTAGGTGAGGTCCGGGCTTGCGAGCTTGACGTCGCCGAGTTCACCGCCTTAGGCATGGGTCGTTGAGTCGGACTCGCCGCGCCCGCCCTGAAGGGCTGGAGGAGGCGCTGGCGCGTCGAGTGGTCTCGTTTGGGACGGGCCTTCGCGTCGATCGAGAGGATGACGGACGCGCGCCCTCGCTTCCCGACGCGCTGATTCGCGACGGTGACGAGTCCTATCCAATGGAGGTCGTTTCAGATCAGGATGTCGACTTCCTCCGGCAGCAACATGCATTGAAGAAGCAGGGCCGTTTGCTCGACGCACCGGGGCTTGGCCCTGGATGGTACGTCGCGGTTCGTCACGCTAGCGACGTGGCCACGCTTCGCGCTCACGTCGAGCCGCTGATTCAGCAGCTCGCGCGCGAACGGCTAGAGGGTCCGGTCTTCTACCGTGTCTCGGACGGGCTCCGAGCGCTTGGCGTGGAGTACGCGGAGCCGACGCTCGGCAAGCCCGACCTGATTTACATCACCTCCGAGGGCTGGAACACCTGGACCGATTCGATCTCGCTGCCCGCCTGGGTCGACCGCGTCTTGGAACAGAACCCCGACGTCGCGAAGAAGCTCCTCGCCGTCCCTGCTCGCGAGCGCCACATATTCATCTGGGCCACGTTCGGAAGCTCCATGAGCATGCGGCGGAGCCTCCGAGCGGATCACGACTTCGACGCACACCTCGCGCCGCCGCAGCTCCCTCCAGGGGTCGACCATGTTTGGGTGGGGTGCACGACGACCGGACACCGCTGCGTCAGGTGGTCAGCGTCGAGCGGCTGGGTAGATACCGGGTGGGTCACCCTGCCAGAGGACGAGGAGTCCTAGCAGGGACCCGAATGCCTGAATGGCGAGGACGGTCGGGGCCATTACCCTGCCTTTACCACTCGACAAGGGAATGCGCCGTGGCCTCTCCGCTCAAAGAACCGGACTTCACGATTCAGACTGAGGCGCGCTCGGATGCGCCACCCGACTTGCAGGAGGTCTTCCAGGCTTACTGGGACTTGGAGGGTCTCGACCCGGACTCGCACGCTCCAGTCTGGCGCATAAAGTCAGGCGAGATTCCGCACAAGTACTGGAGCGGGGTTGCTTACGTCGCGGCCGCGGCCGGCGGAACGGCAACACTCCTCGACCGAACGTGCCCGTCATGCAGCGCACCGCTGACGCTGAGTTCGCGCCAAACCGTCGCAGACGTTCAGGCCGGGAAAGACCCCGAGTGCCGCACCTGCAATTCGTCCATCGACGAGCGAGCGGCAAGCCTCCTGAAACCCGAATCGCTGGCAAAGCGAGCACAGCAGAAGGAGAAGGAGGACGCACAGCGCTCAGCACGCGAAGCCGCAGAGCACTTGCAACTGCGCCGTCGAGAGGCTATCGAGACCCGCTATTCGGTCGAGTCGGACAGCGGCGAGTACCTGCTCGATCAGGCATCGATCACCGCACGAGTTGGTGCGCTGGCCGTGCTTCACGCGGTAGGCGATGAAGGCGGGCTCGTCTATCCCATTCACTATGGCGACGGCACGATCGCGCCGAACGAGTCAATGGGTCGAGAACTCTTCGTTGCCGCCTGGCACTCCGAGCTGCTGCAAGTTCATCCGACCTCTCCGACAGATGCGTTCGTCTGGGAGGGTGACGACCTCACCAGCAGCATCTACGTCGCAAAGGCTCGCTTCTTCTTCCCCGGGGAGGGGTCTCTACCGGAGCGCCTGGAAGAGTTCGCCGACGCGCTTCGGCTAAGGATCGCGCTGCCCGGTCTGTGGTCGACCGAGCGAGAAGAACTTCAGTCGCTCGCGGCTCGGCTCGTGGCTGAGGAAGCTGCCCGCTACTTCGTCTGGATGTTGCAGGAGCACAACCTGCCCAACCTCACCGAGAAGCACGAAGAGGCTCTGCGCACCACGACCACCCAGGGCGCTGAGCGGTTCGCGCTCGGCCATCTGTATCGCATGGCGTGGTCAGCGGCTCGAGGTGCCTCCAGCAGCTACCAACGGAATACGGGCATGAGCAAGGCGAACGCGATCACCTACGGCCTGAAGGAATTGGATCGCTTCCTGCAGCGTGCGTCGGATGACCCCAGCATTTTGAGCGAGCCCTTCGAGGAGTACAAGGCGAAGCTGCCGCTGTCGGCCGCGACCGGCGTCGTGTTCCGAACGATCTTCGGACTCGATCCCATGAAGGCCTCGCCGGAGGATGTCGAAGCGGTCGTTGCGGGGTCACCCGACTCCGAGTTGCTGAAGCGTTGCGATGAAGGCATTCCGGATCGTCAGGAACTGATGGAGTGGATCAGGACGACCCAGAATGAATGGACAGCGGAGCGCTTCCGACAGCTGCTTGCGCAACTCGAAGACTGGGCGCCTCGGCTCTGCGCACCGCACTGTGCTCACGAACGTGTTGAGGAAGTCGCCCGTCAAAGCGGGCGGGTGTTCGATCGGATCGTGTCTAGGGTCGGCGGTGTCGACGCGGCAATCCTTACGGCTGAGGCGACCGGCGTTGCGAATGCGATTCGAGACCGGGTTCGAACCGGCGACGCGTTCTTGGCCGAGATAGTCAATCGGCTCAAGTGGGAGACCGGCGAGCCTTCTGCCGACGTTTGGTCTCAGCAATGAAATTGGCCC
>NZ_JBIIAW010000074.1:0-15151 GCF_044239695.1 Pseudolysinimonas sp.
CGAGGCCAGGTTGCAGACGGAGATGTTCTCCTCGTCCTGCGGCAGGCAGATCTCGGTGCACAGGTTCGACAGGTGGATCGTGCCGGTGTTGTTGTTGAGGGCACGGTTGTTGATCGTGTCCTTCCAGGTCAGCCACGGGTGGCTGGTGGTCTGGAGCGAGATCAGGATCGCCTTGAACTGCTCGCGGGCGCCGATCTTCTTGAACATCCGGATCTCGCCGGCCTCGGCCATCGCCACGTACTCCGCGTAGCGCTTCGAGAACGCCGCCCCGTAGAGCTCGTTGAGGTCGGTGACCTCGAGCGGGTCGAAGAGGTACCAGTCGTCGTCGTTCTGGACGCGCTTCATGAACTCGTCCGAGATCCAGACCGCGGTGTTCGCGGTGCGGGTGCGACGGTACGGGTCACCGGAGTTGTTGCGGAGTTCGAGGAACTCCGGGAAGTCCATGTGCCAGTTCTCCATGTAGAAGCACAGCGCGCCGAACTTCTTGCCGCCCCGGCTGACCGCACGCAGGATCGAGTCGATCGTGTGCATGAACGGGATCGGGCCCGTGCTCGTGGTGTTGTTCGAGCGGATCGGGCTGCCCTGGGCGCGGAGCTTGGTCACCGAGAGGCCGATGCCGCCGGTGCCCTTGGTGAGCCACATGACGTCGCGCACGCTCTTGGCGATGTGCTCGATGTCGTCCTGCATCTCCATGACGAAGCAGTTGGAGAGCTGCGGGTAGGCCGTGCCGGCGTTGACCAGGGTGGAGCCGGCGGCGACGTACTCGAGCTTCGACATCTTGTCGTAGAAGCCGATCGCGACCGAGGTGGGGTCGGCCTCGTTGAGCGAGAGGCCCATCGCGATGCGCATCCAGAAGTACTGCGGAACCTCGAGCGGCTCGTTGTTGCGGGCCTTGATGCCGTAACGGTTGTTGAGCGTGACGACGCCGATGTACTTCAGCAGCTCGTCGCGGCTGGGCTCGAGCGCGGCCGCGAGGCGGTCGAAGTCGTAGAGGTCGGGGAAGCGCGGGTCGAGCAGCTTCTCCTCGACCCCGCGGAGCACGGCGGCCTTGAAGTGCTCGGCGTGCAGCGCCTTGAGCTCGGCGGCGGTGCGGTAGTCGCCGAGCACGCTCTTGTAGATCGTCTTCAGCAGCAGGCGCGCGGCGACGGTGTCGAACTGCGGGTCGTCCTTCACGTTCTGCAGGGCGACCTGGATGACGGCCTCGTCGAGCTGCTGCGTCGTGATGCCGTCGAAGAGCGTGAGCTCGAGCTCCGAGGCGATCTGCGTCACCCAGGTGATGTTCTCGTCGAGGCCGGCGCTCGCGTGTTCGATCGCGAGGTTGATCTTGTTGGCGTCGTACGGCTCCCGGGTTCCATCCCGCTTGACGACAGTGATGCTCACGTGTGTTCTCCTCCTGTGCCCGAAGGCACATCCCCTGGTAATACGACCACGCTGGTGATCCAGCGCCGCGGTCGCGAAAAATCCCGGATTCAGACCGAATCCCGGCCGGTGCAGCCTCCCCCTGGCCGGGAGGTTTGACCACTATATATCGGGCCTCCGACAGGATCGCCACCACTACATCTAGTGGGCGTGTCGTCCACAGATTGTGGATAAGTCCGCCGAGTTCTGCACAGATTCCACAGCCCGGGCGAGCCCCGCGCCATGCGTCGAGCACCCCGGGAGGCGAGTAGTGTGGGTCGGCTGTGAAGAGTTACGCGGAGTTGATGCGCATGCCGGGGGTCGCCCGGCTCCTTTTCGCGCAACTCCTGGCGCGCTTCCCCGGCGGGATGCTGTCGCTGGGGCTCCTCATCCACATCGAGGGGATCTTCCACTCCTACGGCGTCGCCGGCCTCGTACTCGCGAGCCTCAGCGTCGGACAGGCGATCTCCGGGCCGCTCACCAGCCGATGGATGGGGGCCTGGGCGATGCGCCCGGTGCTCATCCTGACGAGTTCGGTCTGCGCCGTCGCGCTCTGCATCCTGGCGCTCGCCCCGCTGCCGGTCGTCGGCTTCATGATCGTCGCGCTGATCTGCGGCCTGAGCTACCCCCCGATCCAGCCCGCCGTCCGCACGATCTACCCGAAGGTCGTCAACAGCCGGCAGCTCACCCCGCTGTTCTCGCTCGACGCGAGCGCGCAGGAGATCATCTGGGTCGCCGGGCCGGTGCTGGTGACCTTCGTCGCGACGCAGATCTCCTCGACCGCGGGCATCCTGATGTCGCTCGTCTTCCTCGTCGGCGGGGGCATCTGGTTCATCTCGAGCCCCGAGCTCGGTCGCGTGCGCATCCCGCAGTCGAAGCGCCGGTTCGGCGTCGTGCTCGCCCGGCCCTCCGTGCTGCTCATCACGATCGTCGGCATCCTCGTCGTCGGCAGCTTCGCCGCGATCGAGGCGGGGGTCGTGTCGATGTTCGGCGAGGGGAGCCCCGACGCCGGCTTCGTGCTGGCGATCTTCGCGCTCACCTCGCTCGTCGGCGGCCTCGCGTTCGGCCATCGCCCGATCAGCCGATGGGCGCTCGCGCGGCGGATCTCGGTGATCCTGCTCGGGTCGATCCTGGCGATCTTCGCGTTCGAGTTCTGGACGATCGCCGGCGCCCTCGCGATCGCCGGGCTCATGGTCGCGCCCGCGCTGGCCGTGATGTTCGCCGCCGTGTCGTCGTCGGTGCGGTTCAGCGACACCGCCGAGGCCTACGGCTGGGTCGGCACCGGGCAGCTGCTCGGCGCCGCCCTCGGGTCGGCGGTCGCCGGATTCCTCATCGACGCGCAGGGCTCGACCGGTGGCTTCTGGACGGCGGCGACGCTCGCGGCGGTCGCCGTGCTGCTCGCGGTGGTCTTCCGGCGGGCGCTGCCCGACCTGCGCGGGCGCGACGCGAGCCCGATCCCCGACACCGAGCCGGTGCCGGTCCAGCCGAGCTGACCGCGCTCGACGTCAGCCGACCGCGGTCGCGACGACGCGCGCCATCCGCGGCCGGATGACGTGATCGACGCCCTGCACCCGGTGCGTCGTCACGTTGCGCAGGTTCTCGACGATCCGCAGGCCGGCCGGGTGCAGCAGCGGGTCGAGCGCGCCGTAGACGAGATGGATGGGGGCCTGCACGGAGACGAGATCACTGACCGTCGTCTGCGACTCGATCGACTTCTCGAGCGACAGCACGAACGCGCGCCAGTTCGTCTCCGTGACATCCAGCAGGTTCTTGATCGGCGAGAGCCGGGCGAGGCCGGCGGCGGCCCGGATGGTGAAGTCCTTGTTGGCGCGCAAGAACTCGTAGACCCGGAAGTAGCCGCCCATCGCCGCCCGGTCGAAGGCGGGACCGATCTCCGACGGAGTCAGGTAGACCGGAGGGCTGACGATGACGAGTCGCGTGACGCGCGTGCGGTAGGTCGCGGCGTACCGGGTGGCGATGAGCGCCCCCATCGAGTGGCCGACGAGCACGAATCGCTTCAGTCCGAGCTTCCGCAACGTGCGGTGCAGGGCGGCGACGTGCTCCTCGATCGTGAAGCCGGCGTCGTCGGGCGCGGGCGACGCCCCGAAGCCGAGCAGATCGATCGACACGGCGCGGTGCCGTGACGTGATGAGCGGCACGACGAACTCGAAGGTGACCGACGACGAAGCGATCCCGTGCAGCAGCACGACCGGCGGTCCG
Source organism: Pseudolysinimonas sp. (assembly GCF_044239695.1). Taxonomy (GTDB): domain Bacteria; phylum Actinomycetota; class Actinomycetes; order Actinomycetales; family Microbacteriaceae; genus Pseudolysinimonas_A. The sequence continues at coordinate 3,619 of NZ_JBIIAW010000074.1, forward strand.
TCGCCGGCATCCCCCGCGACATGAAGAAGGGGCGGCCTGCGCAGCAGACTGCGTAGCCACCCCATCCCGTCATGCTAGCGACGGAGACTCGCAACTCAGTCGTTGCGGAGGTTCTCCTTGTGCTCGTTCTTGGCGTGAACGGCGTCGCGCTCGGCCTCGGCCTTCTTCACGTCGGCATCGGCCTGCATCTCGTCGACCTTGTCGGAGACGCGCTCCTTCGTGTCGTCGACCGTCTCACCGATCTTCTTGCCGGTGGCGTCGACGGCGTCCTTGGCGGTGTCCATGAATCCCATGTTGTCCTCCTCGTGAGAGATGTCCGTTGCGGGCACCAGCCACGGTAAGCAGCCGACCTGGGAACCGAAGAGCCTTGACACTCCTGCGCGAGAGGCGTAGGCCGTGACGGAATCGTGACTGCCTGACGACCGAATCGTGATGAACGTTGTGTGGTGGTCGCAGGCCGCGCTGCCTAACGTGTCGGTCATGAGGCGGATCACCCGGAAGACCACACTGCTCGGCTCGGCCGTCCTGGCCGCGACCCTTCTGCTCGCCGGTTGCAGCGCCGGCGCGGGCTCGGCAGGTGACGAGGCGGTCGGCGTCCCGGTGGCGCCCGGGTTCGTCGAGGGCGACAGCGGCGGCGCGGTCGTCGACGCCGACGGGTTCTCGACCGGCGACGAGGCGGCCCGGGAGGTCATCGTCACCGGGTCGATGACGGTCACGGCCGACGACCCGCTCGCCGCGTCGGCCGACGCCGTGCGCATCGTCGAGACCGCCGGAGGGCGGGTCGACGCCCGCACCGAGTACGCGCCGTCGAACGGCGACGCCGGCAGCGCTTACCTCACGCTGCGCATCCCCGCCGACCACCTGCAGGGCGTGCTCGACGACCTCGCCGAGCTCGGGCGGGCCGACGAGATCTCCACGAGCACGAGCGACGTCACGATGCTCGTCGCCGACCTGGACTCCCGCATCACGACGCAGCGCGCCATCATCGACCGGCTCAACGGGATGTTCGGCCAGGCGGCCACGATCGAGGATCTCATCACGCTCGAGACGACGATCGCAGAGCACCAGGCGACCCTGGAAGATCTCGAAGCGCAGCAGCGCTCCGTGGCCGACCAGGTGGCGCTCTCGACCCTCTCGCTCTACCTGCGATCCGAGGCCGAGGCCCCGACGCAGGAGCCGATGGACTTCGTCAGCGGACTCGCCGCGGGCTGGGGCGCGTTCGTCGCCTTCTTCTCCGGACTCGTCGTCGCGCTCGGGGTGCTGCTGCCGTGGCTGATCACCGCCGGTCTGGTCTCCGCCGCGATCGTGCTGATCGTGCGGTGGAACCGCCGACGGAAGGCTGCGCGGGCGAACCCGGCGTAGCCGACATCCGTCAGGCCGCGGTACCCGACGCCGAGGAGTCGGTCGCGTGGATCGCCGTGGGGGCGAGAGCCGGGGCGACGGGGCTCAGCAGCGACTCGCGGATGATCTCCAGCGGCTCGCAGAAGGACCCCTGGCCGTACTGCGACCAGTAGCGGGCCGACGCGATCACGAAGTCGGGTGCGAGATAGGCCGGCCGGTCGCCGTGCGCGGCGAAGCACGCGAGCATCGCCAGCTTGGTGTCGGTGAATCCGTCGATCGGCACGAAGCGGGTCGGTGCGAACTCGACCGTGCCCGTCGTGCCGTGGAAGCAGGCGAGGGTGGGCACCTCTTCGCAGGCCGTCACGACCGCCTCGTGCACGATGCGGTGGTCCTGGCGGCGGTCGTTGCGGCTGTGGGTGTAGACGATCGTCGGCTCGATGTCGTCGACGATCTGCCGGACTGCCGCGAGCACCTCGGCGGCGCCGTCATGCAGGCGGTCCTCGAGCAGGAAGCGGGCACCGATGATCGCGGCCGACGCGGAGCCTTCGGCGAGCGCGACCTCCAGCCCGCCCTCGCGGCGTCCCTGCGACAGGGTGAGGATGGTCAGTGAGTCCCCGACGGCCCGGTGGGCGGCCAGCATCCCGCCGACCCCCGTCTCGACGTCGTCGGGATGCGCGCCGATGGCGAGCACGTTCTGCCGCCGCCGCCCGCCGCCCGCGTGGGCACGGTAAGCCGAGGCGAGCTCGAGCAGACGCGGGGCGAGCACGGCGACGGGCGGAACCTCGGGGAGGAAATCGGTGGCGCCGAAACGCACCGCCCGGACGGCGTCATCGAGGGTCGCCGACGCCGTGGTGATCACGACCGGGATGCCAGGGCTCTCGTCGCGGATCGCGGGGATCAGCTCCATGTTGGCCGCGTCGGCGAGCACGACATCGGGTCGCAGCTTCTCGACGATCGCCCGAAGGTAGTGCGGGTCGGTCACGAGCACCTCGGCACCCGTCGCGAGCTCGAGCCCCGCCTGAAGACGCGCGAGCGAGTCGGTGTCTTTGTCGACGAGCAGGATGCGATACGGGTGGGTCACGGACTTCCTCCGGGTGCGGGCGCGAGCGGTGCGGCCAGCAGCATCGGTGGTTGCTGGAACGCTATCGGGGAGCGGGTGGTGGCCGCCTCACCCCAGTTGGAGTGACCCGTCTGCTACGGTGGAGGAACTGGGCCACGCTTCCTGTGCGCCCTGCGTCGTAGAACGCTTCCTCTCCCCCCGTGTTTCCCCGCTCGTCGCGGGAGGCAACGAGGGTGACGACTCTCTTACGGCGAACGGATGTGGGCATTCCCACCTTCGCCATTCCCCATCGATCGTGCGCGCAGTGCCGTGCGATCGCAGAAAGATCCCACCACCATGGACACCACCTTCGGCACGCTCGGCGTGCCTTTCCCCCTCGTCGAGGTCCTGACCGCTCAGGGCAAGACCTCGGCTTTCCCGATCCAGGTCGCGACCCTCCCCGACACCCTCGCCGGGCGCGACGTGCTCGGCCGCGGCCGCACCGGCTCCGGCAAGACCCTGGCCTTCGGCATCCCGATGGTCGCCCGCCTGGGCACCCGCCTCGCCGGCGGACCGCGCCGACCCAACCGCCCGCTCGGCCTCGTGCTCGCCCCGACCCGCGAACTGGCCACCCAGATCGCGGCGACGATCGAGCCGCTCGCCGCCGCCTACGGGCTCAGCACGACCACCATCTTCGGCGGCGTCTCGCAGCAGAAGCAGGTCGCTGCGCTCAAGTCGGGTGTCGACATCGTCGTCGCCTGCCCGGGTCGCCTCGAAGACCTGATGAAGCAGAAGCACGTCTTCCTCGACGCGATCGAGATCACCGTGCTCGACGAGGCCGACCACATGGCCGACCTCGGCTTCCTGCCGGGCGTCACCCGCATCATGACGGCGACCCCGGGCGACGGGCAGCGGATGCTGTTCAGCGCGACGCTCGACAACGGCGTCGACAAGATCGCCAACCGCTTCCTCTCGCAGCCGATCAGCCACGGCGTCGAAGACCCGGGCGTGCCGCAGGGCACGATGGAGCATGTCGTCTTCGCCGCGTCCGACGCGACCGCGAAGAAGGACCTCGTCGTCGCCCTCGCCTCCGGCACCGGACGGCGCATCATGTTCACCCGCACGAAGCACGTCGCCAAGCGCTGGGCCCGCGACCTGACCGCCGCCGGCATCCCCGCCGCCGACCTGCACGGCAACCTCTCGCAGGGCCAGCGCGACCGCAACCTCGCCGAGTTCGCCACCGGCGAGACCCGCGTGCTCGTCGCGACCGACATCGCCGCGCGCGGCGTGCACGTCGACGACATCGAGCTGGTCGTGCACATCGACCCGCCGGCCGAGCACAAGGCCTACCTGCACCGCTCCGGCCGCACCGCCCGCGCGGGCAAGGAGGGCGTCGTCGTGACGCTCGTCCTGCCCGAGCAGCGCAAGGACCTCGAGGTGCTCATGCGCAAGGCCGGCATCCAGGCCGCCGTGCAGCCCGTGACCGCCACGTCGCCCGCCGTCACCGAACTCATCGGCGAGGTCGCGGCGTTCGTGAAGCCCGCACCCAAAGCGCCGACGCAGCCGCAGCGTCCGTCGTCGAAGCCGCGGCAGTCGTCCGGCGGTCGCACCGGCCAGCAGGGCCAGGCCCGCGCCCCGCGCGACGGTCAGCCCCGCGGCCAGCGCGGCGCCGGCCAGTCGACGGCCCGTCCGCAGCGCGGCGGTGTCGCCTGGTCGTCCGAAGGCGGCGGTTCGTTGCAGAACGGCGGACAGCAGCAGCGCTCCGGCGGACAGCCCGCGGGTGGCGGCAACGGAGGCGGCGGTCGCCGTCGTCGTCCGGCCGGTGCCGGCGGTCGTCCCGCCGCTGCCGGGGGCGGTCGGGGCCGCTAGAGCCGTCGACCGCGGTCCGCGTGGGTGGTCGGATGCACGTCTGTGCATCCGGTTGGCCGCGCCCGCACGGCTGGCCTAACCTCTGAGCGGGCGGAACCCCCGCCGAGACGAAGGAGTACTCGCCGATGCCGTACATCGTTGCGATCGACCAGGGCACCACGAGCACGCGCGCGATTCTCTTCGATCAGCAGGGCTCCCCGGTCGCGAGCGGTCAGCTCGAGCATCGGCAGATCTTCCCGCAGCCCGGCTGGGTCGAGCACGACGCGGCGGAGATCTGGCGCAACACCCGGGAGGTCATCGGCACGGCGCTGTCGAAGGCCGATGTGACCCGTCACGACATCGCCGGCATCGGCATCACGAACCAGCGCGAGACCACCGTCGTCTGGGATCGCACGACCGGCGAGCCGATCCACAACGCCATCGTCTGGCAGGACACCCGCACCCAGGGCCTCGTCGACCGGCTCGCGGCGGACGGCGGCATCGACCGCTTCACGGAGATCACCGGCCTGCCGCTGGCCACCTACTTCTCGGCGACCAAGATCGCCTGGATTCTCGACAACGTCGACGGCGCCCGACAGCGGGCCGAGGCCGGCGAGTTGATGTTCGGCACGACCGACTGCTGGGTGCTGTGGAACCTCACCGGCGGTCCCGACGGCGGCGTGCACGCGACCGACGTCACGAACGCCAGCCGCACTCTGCTGATGGACCTGCGCACCCTGGAGTGGCGTGACGACCTGCTCGAGGCGTTCGGCATCCCGCGGTCGCTGATGCCGGAGATCCGTCCCTCCTCGGGGCTGTTCGGGCACGCCGAATCATCCAGCTTGCTGCGCGAAGTGCCGATCACCGGCGTCCTCGGCGACCAGCAGGCCGCGACCTTCGGCCAGGTGGCGTTCGACGCGGGCGAGAGCAAGAACACCTACGGCACCGGCAACTTCCTCATCGTGAACACCGGGGAGGAGATCGTCAGCTCGACCAACGGCCTGCTGACGACGGTCGCGTACCAGATCGACGGGGACGCGCCACGGTACGCGCTCGAGGGATCGATCGCGGTCACCGGGTCGCTCGTGCAGTGGCTGCGCGACAACCTGGGGCTCATCTCCGACGCCTCCGAGGTCGAAGCGCTCGCGGCGTCGGTGCCCGACAACGGCGGGGTCTACATCGTGCCGGCGTTCTCCGGCCTGTTCGCGCCCTATTGGCGCCCGGACGCACGCGGGGTGATCACCGGGCTCACCCGGTTCGCGAACAAGGGACACTTCGCGCGCGCCGCGCTCGAAGCCGCGGCGTTCCAGACCCGCGAGGTGCTCGACGCCGCCAACGCCGACGCCGACGTGGCGATCGAGGAACTCCGGGTCGACGGGGGCATGGTCGCCAACGACACCCTCATGCAGTTCCAGGCCGACATCCTCGGCATCCCGGTCGTGCGTCCGAAGGTCCCGGAGACCACAGCCCTCGGCGCGGCCTACGCCGCCGGGCTCGCGACCGGGGTGTGGACGAGCCTCGACGACCTGCGGGCCAACTGGGCCGAAGACCGCCGCTGGGAGCCGCGGTTCGACGAGGCCGAGCGTGAACGCCGGCTCGCCGAATGGCGCAAGGCCGTGACCCGCAGCTTCGACTGGGTCGACGCCGACTGACCCCTGCCCGCGCGGGCCTGGCGCGCACAGGCCCGGCGCGGGTCAGCTCTCCGTCGGCTTCGCCGCGCGCGTCCGCCGCGGGGCCGGCTGGTTGATCGCGTCGCCGATCGCCTCACCCGTGGCCCGGGCGTTGATGATCTCGGCGATGTCGATCCCGGTGATGTCCCGCACGATCTGCGTGGAGGTCGCGAGCTGGCTCGCGACGCCCTGGCCGATCGCGGCGGTGCCGCTGCCGTCGGACGAGATCACCGTCATGTTCGAGATCGCCGAGAGCGGCTCCGACGCGGCGCGCACGATGTCGGGCAGTTGCGCGATGATCTGCTGCTTGAGCAGTTCGCCGCTGCGCTCGGCGAGCGCCTCGGCCTGGAGCCGCTGCGACTCCGCCTCGGCGGCACCCTTCGCGCGGATGGCGCCGGCCTCGGCCTCGCCCTCCGCCTGGAGCGCCTCGGCGGCGGCGATGCGGCGGTTCTTCTCGGCGATACCTTCGGCCTCGATCGCCTCGGCGGCCGAACGGCGGGAGTCGCGGTCGGCGTTGGCGGTGGCGACTGCGGCCGCGGCGGCCGCCTGCGCCTCCTTCTCGAGCGCGTAGGCGTCGGCATCCGCCTTCGCGCGGATCTCGGCGTCGAGCTCCTGCTTGCGGAGGCCGACCCGCTTGCCGGCGGTGATCTCCTGCTGGGCGACGACCTCCTGCTGCGCGATCGCCTCGGCCAGCGGGGCGGCCGACGCGGCTTCGGCGCGCGCCTTGTCGGTCTCCTTCTGGATCTCGGCATTGCGCAGGTCGAGTTCACGCTGGGCTTCGGCGACGGCCTGGTCGGCGGCGATGCGCGCCTGCTCGGACGCGCGACGCGACTCGGATTCGGCGATCTCGGCGACCTGCTTGGCGCGGGCCGCCTCGGCGCGACCGAGGTCCTTGATGTAGCCGTTGTCGTCGTCGATCTCCTTGATCTGGAGGGTGTCGATCTGCAGACCCTGCACGTCGAGGGATTCGCCGACCGCTTCGAGCACCTGACCCTGGAGGGCCTGACGGTTGGTGATGATCTCGGTGACGGTGAGCTGACCGACGATCGAGCGGATCGAGCCGGAGAGCACCTCCTCGGTCGAGGATTCGATCTGGTCCTGCTGGTTGAGGAATCGCTGGGCGGCGGCACGCACCATCGGCTCCGACCCGCCGACCTTGACGACCGCGACCGCGTTCACCCGGATCGTGATCGCGTCACGGGTCTGGGCCACGGCCTGCACGTTGAGCTGGCGGCTGCGCAGACTGAGCTTGAAGTAGGCCTCGACGACCGGCTTGACGAACACGCGCGAGCCGAAGACGACCTTCTGCCCGAGATTCTCGTCCTGCACGCCCGCGCGAGCGCGGCCGCGGCGCGAGGTGACGATGATCGCCTCGTCGGGCTTGGCGATCTTGATGCCGCGCACGATCACGATGAACACGATCAGGAGGACGATGAGGACGACGGCGATGAGGCCGATGGTGAACGGGTCCGGTAGGAAGGGCAGCATGCCCCCAGTATGTCGGTCCGGAGTGTCGCTCAACTAGGGGCGGTGGGCTCCTCCGGCGCGAAGGCGATCTTGGTCATCAGTGTCCGGAGCCGCTCCCGCTCGGCGGGGGTGAGCGCCGCGAGGGCGAGGTCCTCGGCACGCGCGGTCGCTACCCGGGCCCGGACATACAGCTCCTCGCCCGCCGTCGTGGCGACGACGGTCTTCGACCGTCGATCGGCGGGGTCGGCTTCGCGGCGCACGAACCCCGGCGCTTCGAGTTCGTCGACGAGCGCAACGATCTGGCTCGGGTCCAAGCGGAGGAACTCGGCCAGTTGCCGCTGGGTGGGCCGCAGGTCGCCGCACGCGAGGGCGAGCACCGAGTACGACCGCACGCGCAGGCCGAGCTCCTGGAGCATCTCGTTCGCGATCGCCGAGCCGATCGAGCGTGCGCGGGCGTTGAGGAACTCGATCTCGCGGGCGAGCGCGGAACCCTGCAGAGCGTCGGAGGCCATCGGCCCCAGGGTTACAGGTCGGCTCGGATCGGGCAAGTCGTGAACATCCGAATTCGTTGTTATCTTCAACGATAAGACGAACGAGGAGGTTCGCGTGCAGAACGAGGGAATCGGCGACTGGGCTCACCGGCGTCGCGTGAAGTCGGCCGACACGGTCGCCCTGATCGACGGTGGGCGCCGCACGACGTACGCCGAACTCGCGGTTCGGGTCGACCGGCTCGCCGCGGCCCTCACGAGGCGCGGCATCGGTCGCGGCGATCGGGTCGCCTACCTCGGCCCGAACGCGCCCGAGTTCCTCGAAACGCTCTTCGCCGTCACCTCGCTCGGCGCGATCTTCGTGCCGCTCAACATCCGGCTCGCCGCCGGAGAGATCGCCTACGCGCTCTCGGACTCGGGGTCGGCGCTGCTGATCGTCGACCCGACGCTCGCCGCGCTCGCCCCCGACACCGTCGAGACGGTCGAGGTGGGGGCCGCCTACGAGGAGCTGCTCGCCGCCGTCGACCCGACCCACGTCGACCACCCGGTGTCGCTCGACGACCCCGCGGCGATCCTCTACACGTCGGGCACCACCGGGCGGCCGAAGGGCGCGATCCTCACCCACGGCAACCTCACCTGGAACGCGATCAACGCGATCGTCGACTACGACGTCACGAGCCGGGAAGTGGCCCTCATGGTGTCGCCGCTCTTCCACGTCGCCTCGCTCGGGATGGGCGCGCTGCCGACGCTGCTCAAGGGCGGCACCCTGGTGCTCCAGCCGCGGTTCGATCCCGCGGCCGTGCTCGCCGCCATCCAGCAGCACGGCATCACGTCGCTCTCGGGCGTTCCGACCACCTTCCAGATGCTGGCCGAGCATCCCGCCTGGGACTCCACCGATCTGTCGTCGCTCAGCAAGCTGACCTGCGGCGGCTCGGCGGTGCCCGCCCGGGTCGCCGAGGCGTACGAGAAGCGCGGCCTCGCGTTCTCGTCGGGCTACGGGATGACCGAGACCGCGCCCGGCGCGACCTCCCTCGCCCCCCGGCACTCCGCCAGCCACGCGACGACCTCGGGACTGCCGCACTTCTTCACCTCGGTGCGGGTCGTGTCGCGTTCCGGCGAGCCGCTGCCGGCCGGCGAGCTCGGCGAGATCCAGGTCTCGGGACCCAACGTCATCCCCGGGTACTGGGAGCTACCGGATGCCTCGTCCGCCGCCCTCGACGGGCCGTGGTTCAAGTCGGGCGACCTCGGGTTCCTCGACGCCGACGGCTTCCTCACGGTCGCCGACCGGGCGAAAGACATGTTCATCTCCGGCGCCGAGAACGTCTACCCCGCCGAGGTCGAGCAGCTCATCATGGAGCTGGATGCCGTGGAGTCGGTCGCGGTGATCGGCGTGCCCGACGACAAATGGGGCGAGGTGGGCCTCGCCGTCGTCATCGCGGTCGACGGGACGACGGTCACCCACGACGAGATCGCCGCGCACCTCGACGGGCGGATCGCCCGGTACAAGATCCCGAAGTCGACGGTGCTCGTCGACGAACTGCCGCGCACCGCGAGCGGCAAGGTGAAGAAGAACGAGCTGCGGGAGCGGTTCGGCACGGGCTTGATGCAATAACACCAACAATTGTTTAGTTTAAACCTCTTTGCACCAACTATCCTTGGTGTAAGGAGGAAACCACATGCCGCCCAGCCGGACCACCCTGCGTGATGCCCGCACGCTCGGCGCACACCTGACGACCTGGCGGAAGCTGCTGGGCTACACCGCCGCACAGGTCGCCGAACGCGCCGAGATCTCGCTGCCGACCCTCGCGAAGATCGAGCACGGTGACCCCTCGGTCGGACTCGGCGCCCTGCTCGGCGTGACGCGGGTGCTCGGCGTCACCGGACTGCTCGTGGATGCCGTCGACCCGTACGAGACGGAACTGGGGCGGGCCAGCGCCGACCGGAAGCTCCCGGAACGAGTGCGGCGGTGAGCGACCCGGCCGAGTTCGGCGTTCATCTCGCCACCCCGTCCGGAACGGTGCCGATGGGGGTCGTCAGCACGACCGAACGACGCGGGCGCACCGCACGTATCGAGTTCGCCTACGACTCCGACTACCTCGCGCGCCGCGCGCGTCCGGTGCTCGACCCCGCGCATCCGCTCACCTCCGGTCGGCGCGTCACCGACACCCTGCCCCGCGGCATCCTCGACGCAGGCCCCGACGGGTGGGGTCGCCGTCTCATCCAGCGCTCTCGCCGGGGCGACGAGGTCACCGATACCGGGTTCGTACTCGCGGTCGACGACATCTCCCGCATCGGGGCGCTGCGCTTCGCCGTCGACGGTGAGTTCGTCGCCGGCACGGACGCCCTCCCCCGCCAGATCGGTCTCGACGACCTCGCGGATTCGGCGCGGGCCGTCGAAGACGACCCCGACGATCTCGCCGCCGTTCGGGTCCTCCTCGAGGCGGGGAGCGCGAACCTCGGAGGGGTGCGCCCGAAAGCGTCGCTGACGGATGGCGGCCGCCTGACGATCGCGAAGTTCCCGTCGACGACCGACGAGATCGACGCAATGGCCTGGGAGAAGCTGTGCCTCGACCTCGCCGGCCACGCGGGCATCCCGGTTCCGGTCACCCGGCTCGTACCGGCCGGGCGGGGACGCGCCCTCCTGCTCGATCGCTTCGACCGGGACGCCGACGGCGCACGCGTTCCCTACCTTTCGGCCTTCGCCGTGACCGACGCACCCGATCCCGCGTCGGGAGACTACCTCGACGTCGCCCACGCGTTCACCGAGATGGACATCGCCGACTATCCCGCAAGCGTGCGAGCCCTCTGGCGACGGCTCGCGTTCAACGTCGCGGTGCGAAACACCGATGATCACCTCAAGAATCACGGACTGCTCTGGTCGTCAGCAGGCTGGGCGCTCGCGCCGGCGTTCGACATCACCCCGAACCCCATCGCGGGATCAGCGCGCACGACCGCGATCGACGGCGAGACATCGCCCGCGCGCGAGGCGCGGGCGGCCGTTGCGCTCGGCGTCGACCTCGGCATTCGCGAGCAAGAGCTCGGTTTCATGCTCGACGCGGTGCTCGTCGCGGCCAGCGGTTGGAAAACGGCGGCCGCGCAACTCGGGATCCCCGAGCGCGAGCGCGACCGACTCGCGGCCATCTTCGAGCCCGCGCAGCGCCGACTGAGCGAGGAGCTCGAGCGCTTGCGGTGACTGCCGCCGACGATGCAGCTAGCCTCGGGAGCCGCCCTCGAGCCTGATACTGAAGGCCTTCGGTCCCTCAGCGGAGAATCCGAGACGTCGATACAACGACTCTGCTGCCGGGCTGGCGGTCAGCGAGACAGTCAGAGCATCGGCTTCGCGGAACCACTCCAACAGACGCGAGACTGCTACGGAGGCACACCCTCGCTGGCGAAACTCGCGATCGGTCACCACCCACTCGATGTATCCCTCAGCCGTGTGCCGCCGGCGGGGGCTGGGAAGACCCTCAGATAGTCGTCCGCCAGCCAGCGACGCGAGAGGTCAAGGGCGGGCGCAACACCGCCATACACGTCGTGCATGTCCTGGTACATGCACCGCAGCAGTCGCAGAAGCTCGGGGCGATCGTCGACGCGGTAGGCGCGCGCCGAACCGAAGCCGGACGCGTTCGATCCCATTCTCAGGCCGATCAGACCGGGAAGTCGGGCACGGCGATCCATCC
>NZ_JBIIAW010000166.1:0-4117 GCF_044239695.1 Pseudolysinimonas sp.
CCGACTTCCGCCCCGGTGACACCGTCAAGGTGCACGTGAACATCATCGAAGGTTCGCGCTCGCGAATCCAGGTGTTCCAGGGCGTCGTGATCGCCCGCAAGAACGAGGGCGTCCGCGAGTCCTTCACGGTGCGCAAGGTCTCCTTCCAGGTCGGCGTGGAGCGCACCTTCCCGGTGCACTCGCCGGTCATCGACCACATCGAGATCGTCACCCGCGGTGACGTCCGCCGCGCGAAGCTCTACTACCTGCGCAACCTGCGCGGCAAGAAGGCGAAGATCAAGGAGAAGCGCGACTCGTAAGGGTCTGCCCGCAACTTCCCGCGCCGCGCGCGGCTTCGTCTGACGGAGCCGCGCGCGTCGTGCTTTCCGGCCGCGTTCGCCGCATATGCTGTCCCAGAACCCAGGGGTGACATGACAGAGCAGGATGCGCCCTCGGCGCGCACGGGCACCGCGCCCGCCGAGATCGATGCGGCATCGGCCGCTGGCACCACCGCGACCGGCGAGGTCGCGACCACCCGCAAGAAGCGTGCGAAGCTGCGCGGCTGGAAGGCGTTCCTGCGGGATGTCGCGCTCATCATCCTCGCCGCGATCGTCATCTCGTTCCTGATCAAGACGTTCCTGATCCGCTCGTTCTACATCCCGTCGGAGTCGATGGAGCAGACGCTCATCAAGAACGACCGGATCATCGTCAACGAGCTCGTGCCCGACCTCATCCCGATCGAGCGCGGCGACATCGTCGTGTTCCGAGATCCGGGCGGCTGGTTGCTGCCGGAACCTCAGCCGGAGCAGAACCCGGTCGTTGAATTCTTCGACTGGATCCTCTCGATCATCGGTCTCACCGCGCCCGACTCGAACGACCACCTGATCAAGCGCGTCATCGGGCTGCCCGGCGACGTCGTCGCCTGCTGCAACGAGTTCGGCCAGATGACGGTGAACGGGGTGCCGCTCGACGAGGTCGACCTCTACGTGTACCTGCCCGACGGCGTCACCAAGGTCTCTCGCGACGACTTCGAGGTCACGGTGCCCGAGAACTCCCTCTGGGTGATGGGCGACAATCGTTACAACTCCGCGGACTCCCGCTACAACCAGGACGGCCCGACGAACGGCTTCGTGCCCTACGACCACGTCGTCGGCCGCGCCATCCTGATCTCCTGGCCGATCGATCGCTGGACCTGGCTCGACAACTACCCGATCGTGTTCTCGGGCGTCGACGAGGGTGCGGGGACTCCGCAGAACCAGCCGACTCCCGAACCGACCTCCTCGCCGACCGGCTGAGTCGACCCGATGGTCTCGACGGTCCCCACGCTCCGGCACGAACGCACCCTGCTGCGCGAGGGTGCGCGGCTGGTGATCGGCATGGATGAGGTGGGTCGCGGTGCGATCGCCGGCCCGGTGGCCGTGGGGCTGGGCATCGTCGATCTCGCCACCGGCACCGCCCCGGTCGGGTTGAAGGATTCGAAGCTCCTCAACGAGCCCAAGCGCGAGGAGCTGCAGCCGAAGGTCGCCCGCTGGGTGCGCCACGGCGCCGTCGGGATGGCGTCGAACGAGCGCATCGAGCAGATCGGGATCATCGCGGCCCTCGGGCTCGCGGCGAAGCGGGCTCTGGATGCGATCCGCGAGCAGGGGGTCGACCTCACGGGCGCCGTCGTGCTGCTCGACGGCTCGCACGACTGGCTGTCCCCGGCGATCGGCGGCGCGCTGCCGGTCACGATGAAGGTGAAAGCCGACCGCACCTGCGCGGCGGTGGCGGCGGCATCCGTGCTGGCGAAGGTGCACCGCGACCGACTGATGATCGCGAGCGACGCCGTGCACCCCGGCTACGTCTGGACGTCCAACAAGGGGTACGCGAGCGCGGAGCACTACGCCGGCATCGACCGGGTCGGCGCGAGCCCCCTGCACCGCTGGAGCTGGCTGAAGCAGCCCGGCCTGTTCGAGATGGACATCGCCAACTGAGGGCAGTCCAACTCCAGACTCGCGAACTAGACTCGACGGAATGGACGAGGACGAGTTCGAGGACTACGACCGCGAGGTCGAGCTGGCGCTCTACAAGGAGTACCGCGACATCGTCGGCCAGTTCCGCTACGTCGTGGAGACCGAGCGGCGCTTCTACCTCGCCAACGAGGTCACCCTCGAGCGCCGCGACACCGAGCACGACTTCTACTTCGAGCTCACGATGAGCGACGTCTGGGTCTGGGATGTCTACCGCTCCGACCGTTTCGTGAAGAGCGTGCGCGTGCTCACCTTCAAGGACGTCAACGTCGAGGAGCGTGCCGACAAGGATCTCGAGCTCCCCAAGGAACTCGCCCTCGACGAGTAGCCCGCCCTCCGCGGGTTGAGTGCCGCGCGGAGCGCGGTGTATCGAAACCCCTACCCCACTAGTGCCACCACCGCCGCGACCACGAACGCGACGGCGAGCACCATCGCGATCGCGAACAGCACGACGTGCACGGTGAGGAACCGCGTCGCCTTGCCATCCGCATCCCGGGCCCGCGGATCGCGCGCCACTCGACGCAGGAACGTCGGCCAGGTGAGGATGTTGAACGCGGCTCCGGCGAGGAGCAGCGCGGCGAGGATCGGGGTCACCCCACCATCCTGCCTCGGCATCCGGTCTCGTTGCGGTGGCCGCGGGCCGTCACCCGCGCGCTTCGGAGGTCAGGCTCATGACGAGGCTGAGCAGCGCCTTGTCTCGTCGTCGATGATCAGCGGCCTCAAGGAGGCTCTGACCGATCGCGCCGAGCGTAGCGGCTCCGCCGATGATCAATGGGTCGATACTCTCGTTCACCACCACGTCCGCGACGGCTGCGGTAACGCCGGCGAGACCGAAAGACGTGACACCGCTGACCAAGCTCCGCAGCGTGTTCGACCTGTCGACCTCACGACCGATCACCGCATGCGCCTCTACAAGGGCTTCACGAAACTCGGCCCGGCGTTCCTCGAACTCCTCGAACGACGAACGGCTCACGTCGCCCAGGGCCGCCCTCAGGACCTCGCGCCACGTGTTCCAGGCTTCCGAGGATCGTCGGACGGCGATCAGCTCTGGCAAGCTGACCTCGAGCGACGGCAATTCCAATCGCACAAGTTCGGCGAGTGCGCTTGTCCGCCGCATGGTGAGCTTTCGTCCCGATAGCATCCATTCGAAGACCGCGCGGTCCGCCTCCGAGAGGGCGAGGAGGGTTCCTCGGCCAGCCTTCGCGATCTCTGCTGCGCGCTCGTAGTCCTCCAGGTGGCCGTGGCTCAAATGCCACCCGGCGAACTCGCCGATTTCCGGGTCGAGACGCGAGTCGTAATCGTCGAGAGTAGGACCACCGCCTTCGAACGAGATCGACCCGTCTTCGACGAGTGGACGGATCGCAACGACCCACATCATCGAGTCGTACAGGTAACGGAACCGCGCGGACGAGTATCCAGCTGCTGTGTTGTCGAGGTACGGGTGCAAATCGAGAAGGAACGGTGCGACGACTGCGGAGTCGGCGTAGAGGAGCGACTCGACGACCGCCCGTCTGGTTGGGTAGAGGAGGCCGGTGGGCGACGCGATTATCGGACGGATGCCGGTGGCATCGATTTGGGGTCGGTCCTCGTTGAGGCGAAGGAGACGATCGCTCCACGCCTCGAAGAACGCATTCCAGGTCGTACGCGAACTCGTCGCCATTCGGACGACGAGACTCTCGTCAAGGTCGCTGCCCCACCAACTCTCTGTGAAGGTGTAGAGCTCAACGGCGGCGGACTGCACGGCCTGACTCATGCGGCGTGCCGCCGCGGCACACCGAGACGGATCATGCCGACACACTAGCCTCGCCTCCGGCGGCGAGGACTCCGTGTCCCGAACAATTCCTCGCCGAGTCCTTCCAACCAGATTGCCGGGCGACGTTTCCACCGGCAGACGTCGGAAGGTCGAGCGCCTGATAGGGACATCGCAATCCTCGAGGAATGGCGGCGAAAGACGAACTGGGCAGACGCGGGGAGCGCATCGCGGAGCGGGCGCTCACGGCGCGCGGCTACGAGATCCTCGACCGCAACTGGCGCTGCCCCGACGGGGAGATCGACCTCGTCGCGATGGACGGTGAGGCGCTCGTCTTCATCGAGGTGAAGACCCGCAGTTCGACCCGGTACGGGCACCC
>NZ_JBIIAW010000073.1:0-15543 GCF_044239695.1 Pseudolysinimonas sp.
CCGTCGATCCCGGGCTACGCCCCGCCCGTCAACACCCTCGCGATCGTGGCGCTCGTGCTCTCGTTCGTCGTCTCGATCGGCGGCATCGTCTGCGGCCACCTGGCGCTCAGCCAGATCAAACGCACGGGCGAGTCGGGTCGCGAGATGGCGCTGGCCGGGCTCATCATCGGCTACGTCCTCAGCGGCGTCGCCGTGCTCGCCGTCGTCGTCTGGATCGTGTTCGCGATCATCTACCTCGCGTTCTTCGGCGTGCTCCTCACCACGGCCGGCGTCTCGGCGGCCTGACGGCTCAGAGCCGTTCGACGAGGAGCGCGGCGCGTGCGCCGGCGACCCGAGTCAGCACGAGCGTCGCACTCCGCGCGCCGGACAGTGCGAGCTTCGTGCGGAACTGCGCGGGGTCGATGTCGACGCCGCGCTTCTTGATCTCGAGAGTGCCGATCTCCCGAGCCGACAACTCCCGTTTGAGCGTCTTGACGTCGAGGGGGAATCGCTCGAGCACCCGGAACGCCTGACCGAAGGCGGTGGATGCGGGTTCGTCGGTCGTGATCCAGGCGATCGTCGGGTCGATCATCCGTCCGCCGAGGCTCCGGGCGAGGTCGCCGATCAGCCGGGCGCGGATGACGGCGCCGTCGGGCTCGACGAGGTACCCGCCGAGCCCGCCGGTCTCGGCGTCGGGGGAGTCGGCGGGAGCGGTGAGCTCGGCCACTCCGGAGGGACCCAGCACGAGCGCGCCGCGTCGGATCCCGGGGCGGGCGAGCGCGCCCGACCAGAGCACGAGCTCGACGACCTCGCGGTCGACCGAGATCCACTGCGCCTCGAGCCCGTCGGGAATGAGGGCGCGGTCGATGCCCGGTCCGAGCTTGATGCCGGCCGCCATCCGCTCCGCCAGCGCGAACGTCCAGTCGAGCGACGGGGACCAGTCGCCCGGATCCTTCAGGCGGGTGGCCCCCTCGCGTCGGGCGGGGTCGAGCCAGACGCCTCCGACACCCGCGAGGTCGGTCTCCTGCGCGTCTCCCAGTTCGACGCGCGCCGAGGGGAACGGCGCCAGGTTGAACGCCGCGACGGCCGCGGTCAGTTCGTCGCGTTCGACCGCGACGACGCCGAGGTCGAGGGCGGCGATCGCGAGCGCATCGGCACCGATCCCGCAGCCGAGGTCGGCGACGACGTCGATCCCCGCCTCGGCGAAGCGTCCGGCGTGCAGGGCGGCGACGCGCAGACGGGTGGCCTGTTCGAGTCCGGACGGGGTGAAGAGCATCCGGTCGGCGAAGTCGCCGAACTTCGCCCGCGCCCGTGACCGCAGGCGCGCCTGCTCGAGGACCGCGGCGACGAGGCCTCCGTCGTACCCCGCGGCCCGCAGTCGCGAGACCGTGCGCACGATGTCGGTTCCCGAGGACAGATCACCGACCTCGTCGAGCAGCTGCAGCCCCTCGGCGGAGAGCAGTCGGCGCAGGTCGTCGACATCCATGTGGCCATCTTCCCCCGGCGGGACGGGATCGGGGCTGGCACTCGCATTGAACGACTGCTAACGAAACGCTATGGTGGTCTCTGGCACTCTCAGTCGGAGTGTGCCAACCCCAGAATTTTCAGAAAGAGGTCACACGTGTCGGTCTCCATCAAGCCGCTCGAGGATCGCATCGTCATCAAGCAGGTCGACGCCGAGCAGGTCACCGCGTCGGGTCTCGTGATCCCGGACACCGCGAAGGAGAAGCCCCAGGAGGGTGAAGTCGTCGCGGTCGGACCCGGTCGGATCGACGACAACGGCAACCGCGTCCCGCTCGACGTCAAGGTCGGCGACAAGGTCATCTACTCCAAGTACGGCGGCACCGAGGTGAAGTACGGCGGCGACGACCTGCTCGTGCTGTCGGCTCGCGACGTGCTCGCCGTGATCGGCTGACCCGATCCTCAGCACGTGAGAAGGCCCCGCCGATCCGGCGGGGCCTTCTCCATTTCGGGAGTACCGTGAATCAGGTGCGACCGGCCCCTCCTCTGCAGAGCCGGTCGGGATTCGTCTATGCGGTCGCCGCCTACGGGCTCTGGGGCATCCTCCCGCTCTACTTCCTCCTCCTGCTGCCGGCGGGAGCGTTCGAGGTCGTGGCCTTCCGCATCCTGATGTCGCTGATCTTCTGCGCGCTCCTCATCACCGTGACGCGCGGCTGGAGCCGCTTCGGCGAGCTGCTGCGCGATCGACGCACCGTGTTGTTCATGGCGCTCGCCGGCGTCGCGATCTACGTGAACTGGCAGGTCTACATCTTCGCGGCGCTCAACGGCCACGTGCTCGAGGGGTCGCTCGGCTACTTCATCAACCCCATCGTGACGGTGCTGCTCGGGGTGCTCGTGCTGCGCGAGAAGGTGCGTCCCGCGCAGTGGGCGGCGCTGGCGATCGCGTTCGTCGCCATCCTGGTGATCGTCATCGGCTACGGTTCGGTGCCCTGGATCGCGCTCGTGCTCGCGTTCAGCTTCGGCGCCTACGGCCTGATCAAGCGCGTCGTCGGGCGATCAGTCGACGCCGTCGGCGGTCTCACGCTCGAGACCGCGTGGCTCACCCCGGTGGCGATCCTGCAGCTCGTCCTCGTCGCGACCATCGGCGGTGGCCTCCAGTTCGGGCAGCACGGCCCCTGGCACATGGTCGCGCTCCTGCTCGCGGGCGTGGCGACGACGGTCCCGCTGCTGCTGTTCGCGTCGGGCGCGCGACGCATCCCGCTCGTGGCTCTCGGGATGACCCAGTTCCTCGCGCCGGTGCTCCAGTTCCTGCTCGGCTGGCTCGTGCTGGGGGAGTCGATGCCGCCGGAGCGGTGGATCGGCTTCGCCCTCGTCTGGGTCTCCCTCGTCGTGCTGATGACCGACATGATCGTCGCGGCCCGTCCCCCTCGTCGCGCCTCCCTCGAGCGGGTCTGAGCGCCCGCTAGGGTGGCCGGGTCCTGAGAACGAGGAGTCCGGATGCCGCGTCAGTTCGCCCGCACCGCCGTGGCGGCGGTCGTCGTCGTCGCGCTGGCCGCCCTCGCCGGGTGCGGCTCCACGCCGACGCCGACGCCGACTCCTACCCCCACGCCGACTCCGACGGGCGACGGTGTGCTGAAGATCGGCACGCTCTTCCCGTCGAGCGGCGGCGTCGCCTTCATCGGACCCGCCCAGGTCGCGGGCGTCAACGCCGCGGTGCGGGAGATCAACGCGGCCGGCGGCGTCAACGGCGCGCCCGTCGTGGTCGTCAACCGCAACTCCGGCGACGCGTCGACCGAGACCGTCGAGACCTCGTTCGCCGAACTCGTCGCCGAGGGCGTCGACGTCGTGATCGGCCCGTCGTCGTCGGTGCTCTCTCAGCGGCTGCTCGACCTCGCGGCGGACGCCGACATCCCCCTGATCTCGCCGGCGGCGACCTACCCGCAGCTGACGGCGCTCGACGAGGGCGACATCTTCTTCCGGACGATCGCGTCCTCCCCGCACCAGGCCATCGTGCTCGCCGACCAGTTCGTCGCGCGCGATGTCGCCACGGCCGCGATCGTGTATCGCGACGACGACCCCGGCGCCACGCTCGCCGCCGCGCTCGCGACCGCGCTGGAGGGCTCCGAGATCGAGCTCGAAGCCGTCGAGATCGCGTCCGATGCCGACGCGGAGGCCATCGCCGAAGCGATCGAGGCGGTAACCGACGCGAAGCCGGATGCCGTCGTGCTCGCCACTCCCGACAACGGCGACCAGACCAAGGCCCTCATCTCCGCGCTGACCGCGGCCGGCGTCGGTGGCGCGAAGCTCTGGCTCACCACCGGGAACCTCGCCGACTACTCGCAGGCGCTGCCCGGCGGTCTCCTCAACGGGGTCAACGGGCTCCTGGACGGCGCCGAAGCCGACGCGGCATTCCAGGCGAAGATCAAGCAGGAGGATCCGGGCGTCATCGACTTCCGCTACGCCGCCGAGGCGTACGACGCGACCGTGCTCGCCGCGCTCGCGGCCGTGCTGGCGGGCGACGACGGGGGGGCATCCATCGTCCGGATGCTGCGCGCGGCTTCCGTGGACGGCATCAAGTGCACCAGTTTCGGCGAGTGCGCCGACGTGCTGACGACCCAGCCCGACATCGACTACGACGGGATCAGCGGCTCCGTGAATCTCGACGCCGACGGCGATCCGGAGCGCGGCGGATACGTCGTCGTCGCCTACAACGGCGAGAACAAGTACGCGCGGCAGTCTTTCGTCGTCGGCTGACTGTTTTCGCCTTTCGGCGTCATTGTTTCAACTTCGAAATCCAAGCGAAACAAATGTCCCGTACCGTCGGGGAAATCGCACCCGCTTTGGTAGTGTCCAAGCCAACCTGCGCAGCGTCGGGAGGGTTTCTTTCTCTCGCCACGTCCAGGTGGCTCCGGGCTCGCCCGAAGCGTGTGCAGCCAAGACCCAACAGTCACATTCCAAGAGAAAAGGTGAACCCCATGCAGGGATTCAAGAAGGTCACGGTCGCTGCGGCGGTCGGCCTCACCGCCGTCCTCGCGCTCAGCGCGTGCGGCACGACCGGTGGCGACACCGGCGGCGGCAGCGGCGAAGCGTTCTCGATCGCCTACCAGGGCCCGCTGACCGGTGACAACGCCGCGTACGGCTCGTACGCCACCGCCGGCATCGAGGTCGCGCTCGCCGACTACGCCGAGGCGTACCCCGACGGCCCGACCATCGACGTCGTCTACGCCGACACGCAGGGCGACCCCGCGCAGGCGCCGACCGTGGCCACCGACCTGATCAACGACGAGGCCGTCCTCGGCCTCACCGGCCCTGCGTTCTCGGGCGAGACCCTCGCCACCGGCGCGGCGTACGCCGAGGCGGGCCTCGTGACCGTCTCGATGTCGGCCACCAACCCGACCATCTCCGAGGAGGGCTGGCCGACGTTCTTCCGCGTCGTCGCGCCCGACTCGGCGCAGGGCCCCGCGGCCGCCGCGCTGATGGAGAACACCCTCGGCTACACGTCGATCTTCGTCGTCGACGACTCGAGCGACTACGGCGTGGGTCTCGGCAACGAGATCATCGGCGCGCTCGGCACGGCCCCGGTCGGCACCGACAAGGTCCAGGTCGGCGACACCGACTTCTCGGCGACCGTCGCGCGGATCAACTCCTCGGGCGCCGAGGCGATCTACTACGCCGGCTACGCCCCGGAGGCCGCGCTGCTGCTCCAGCAGCTCCGCAACGCGGGCTACGAGGGTGACTTCCTCTCGGGCGACGGCACCGTCGACGCCGCGTTCCTGGGCGCCGGCGACTTCGTCGAGGGCTCGATCCTCACGTTCCCCGGCATCCTCGACGCCGGTGCGGACTTCACGGCCAAGTGGGACGCCCTCGACGGCGACAAGGGCGAGATCGGCGCGTACACCCTCGAGGCGTACGACGCCGCGTGGGTGCTGCTCTCCGGCATCGGCGAGGGCAACACGACCCGCGCCGACCTCCTCGAGTGGGTCACGAACTACGACGCGGAGGGCCTGACCAAGCAGATCAAGTTCACCTCCGCGGGTGAGATCGACGGCGCGTCGGGCGTGTACTACTACACGGTCGAAGACGGCGTCGCCGTCTACGGCGGCCCGGCCGAGTAATCCGGTTCGGAGATCGGGATCCCCTGGGATCCCGATCTCCACTGGACAGTCTTCGTCTGCGGTCGGGTCCTCGTCGGACCCGACCGCAGCGCGGAGCAGCCACCCCGATCCAGGTCGACGAGCGACCTGGACCTGATCGAGAGCCACCCTCTTGGACTTCTCCTTCCTCTTCGACAACTTCGTCGAATTGAGCGTCACCGGCCTCGTGCTCGGCTCGGTCTACGCGCTCATCGCGCTCGGCTACACGCTCGTCTACGGTGTGCTGCAGCTCATCAACTTCGCCCACGCGGATGTCTTCATGTGGGGCACCTTCGTGGTCGCCTGGCTGTTCATCCTGCTCGGGGCCAATTCCACCGGGACGCTGCTCACCGCACTGCCCTTCCTGCTCCTCGCCCTCGTCGTGGCGGCCAGTACGACCGGCGGGCTGGCGATGCTCGTCGAGCGGGTCGCGTATCGCCGGCTCGTCCGCAAGCGCGCCCTCAGCTACATCGTCCTCATTTCCGCGATCGGCGCCTCGTTCGTCCTCTCCGAGACGATGGGCATCCGCGACCGGATCGTCGAGGCGATCAGCGGTCTGCTCAACGGCATCGCGGGCCTCTTCGGCGGCAGCGTCGACCTGACGACCCTCTTGGCCGATTACCTCAACAACCCGCGCGGCCCGACGCGCCTGCCGTTCGAGATCCAGCCGACGACGCTGTTCATGATCGGCGAGTTCCGCGTGCGCGACACCGACGTCACGGTCATCGTCGCGGCCCTCATCATGATGGTCGGGCTCGACTTCTTCATCCGTCGCACGCGACTCGGCCGCGAGATCCGGGCTGTCGCCCAGGACCCCGAAGCGGCCGCGCTGATGGGCGCAAACTCGACGAGCGTCGTCAACAAGACCTTCCTCATCGGCGGTCTCATGGCGGGTGTCGCGGCGGTGCTGTTCATGATCAAGACCGGTCAGACCTCGTTCGACATCGGTGTCGTACTGGGCATCAAGGCCTTCACCGCGGCGGTGCTCGGCGGGATCGGCAACCTGCGCGGCGCCCTGCTCGGCGGGCTGCTGCTCGGGATCGCCGAGAACTACGGATCCGCCCTGTTCGGAACTCAGTGGAAGGATGTCGTCGCCTTCGTGCTCCTCGTCCTGATCCTGCTCGTCCGACCCAACGGTCTGCTCGGCCAGTCGCTCGGAAGGGCCCGCGCATGAAGCGCCTCACGGAATTCCTGACCTCGACCGGGGAGCGCATCGGCGATCGCCTCCACCCGGTCGGCGTGACCCTCGGACGCAAGCCGATCAAGGTCCCGCTCATCGTGCTCGGCGTGCTGCTGGCCTACATGCTGCCGATCCTCAACCCGCCGATCATCTCCACGCCGGAGAGCGACTTCCCGAACGTGCTGTTCACCGTCACCATCTACGCGATCGTGGCGGTCGGGCTCAACATCGTCACCGGCTACGCGGGTCTGCTCGACCTCGGTTACGTCGGGTTCTACGCGACCGGTGCCTACGTCGTCGGCCTGCTGACGGTGTACCACTTCGCCTGGCCGTTCCTGCTGGTGCTCCCGATCGCGATGGCGGTGACGCTGCTCACCGGCGTCCTCCTCGGCGCGCCGACCCTCCGGGTGCGCGGCGACTACCTCGCGATCGTCACCCTGGGCTTCGGTGAGATCATCCGCATCACGATCCGCAACACCGAGTGGCTGGGCGGCACGAGCGGCATCCGTTCGATCCCGTCGCCGCAGAGCATCGGGGCACCGGACGGCCTCTTCGCGATCCCGCACCTCGCCTGGGACGGGCTCACGCCGCTGCTCAACCTCAACCGCGAGACGAAGTTCCTCGTCTTCGGCGTGCTCGACGCGACGCCGTACTTCTGGCTCGCGCTCACGGCGCTCATCATCGTGATCTTCCTGGAACGGCTGGTCAAGAAGAGTCGCGTCGGCCGGATGTGGGAGGCGACCCGTGAAGACGAGGACGCCGCCGAGATCATGGGCGTGCCGACCTTCAAGTTCAAGCTGCTCGCCTTCGCCTCCGGCGCGTTCATCGGCGGCCTCGCCGGGGCGCTGTTCGCGGCCAAGGCCGGCTACATCAACCCGATCTCGTTCCCGGCCAACCTGTCGATGCTGTTCGTCGCGGCCGTCGTGATCGGCGGCTCGGGCAACCGATGGGGCGCGATCATCGGCGCCGTCATCGTCGCCTATCTGCCGGAGCGATTCCGCGAACTCGAGGACTTCCGCCTGTGGTTCTTCGGCATCGCCCTCGTGCTGATCGTCAGCTTCCGTCCGCAGGGGCTGTTCCCGAACTACAGCGCGCGACGGGCCAAGCGCGCGGCGCGACAAGCTGCGAAAGAGGCGCACTCGGAGGTTCCCGTTGTCTGACACCACGCTCGCCACCCCCGAGGAGCAGACAGCGGGCACGGCGATCCTCGACATCGATCAGCTCACGATCAAGTTCGGTGGGGTCGTCGCGCTCGACAATGTCAGCTTCGACATCAAGCCGGGCGAGATCCTCGGTCTGATCGGCCCGAACGGCGCCGGCAAGACGACGGCCTTCAACGTCATCACCGGCGTCTACCAGGCCACGAGCGGCACGATCACGTTCGACGGGACGGTTCTGCGCAAGAAGAAGCGCTACCAGATCACCAAGCTCGGGATCGCGCGGACCTTCCAGAACATCCGTCTCTTCCCGTCGATGACGGCGCTCGACAACGTGCTCGTCGGGGCGGACGCCCACAGCAAGGTCGGCATCCTCAACGCGATCTTCCGCACGCCGTACTTCCGGCGCACGGAGCGCGAGTCGAAGGAGCGCGCTCACGAGCTGCTGAAGTTCGTCGGCGTCGCGGGCCGTGCCGACGAGTTCTCGACGAATCTCTCCTACGGCGATCAGCGTCGACTCGAGATCGCCCGGGCGCTCGCCACCCGTCCGAAGCTGATCTGCCTCGACGAGCCGGCGGCCGGGTTCAACCCGGCCGAGAAGCAGAAGCTCATGCAGCTCATCCGCGACATCCGGGATGCCGGCAACACGGTGCTGCTCGTCGAGCACGACATGAAGCTCGTCATGGGCGTCTGCGACCGCGTCGTCGTGCTCGAGTTCGGCAAGAAGATCGCCGAAGGCACCCCGGCCGAGATCCAGGCCGACCCGGCCGTCATCGCCGCGTACCTCGGCGTGGAAGAGGAGGACGTCGATGACGCTTCTTGAGGTCGACGGTCTCTCCGTCAACTACGGACACATCGAAGCCATCCGCGACATCTCGTTCTCGGTCGAGGAGGGCACGATCACGACCCTCATCGGCGCGAACGGCGCCGGCAAGACCACGACGCTGAAGACGATCTCGGGGCTGCGGCCGGTGCGAACCGGCCGGATCGTGTTCGACGGCAAGGACATCACCAACTCCAAGCCCTACGAGCGGGTCAAGATGGGGCTCACCCAGTCGCCCGAGGGTCGCCGGTGCTTCCCGGGCATGACGGTGCGCGAGAATCTCGACATGGGCGCGCTCCTGCGCACCGACCGTCGTTCGGGCGGCGTGCAGCAGGACATGGAGCGCGTGTTCGGGCTCTTCCCGCGGCTCGAGGAGCGCATCGGCCAGATGGCGGGGACGATGTCCGGAGGCGAGCAGCAGATGCTCGCGATGGGCCGGGCTCTGATGGCGCGGCCGAAGCTCGTGCTCCTCGACGAGCCCTCGATGGGACTCGCGCCGAAGCTCATCCAGCAGATCTTCACGATCATCGACGAGATCAAGTCGCAGGGCACGACGGTGCTCCTCGTCGAACAGAACGCGAACCAGGCGCTCAAGCGCTCCGACGTCGCGCACGTGCTGGAGACGGGCGAGATCGTGAAGAGCGGCACGGGGCCGGCGCTCGCCGTCGACCCGTCGGTCAAGGCCGCGTACCTGGGCGGCGACGTCTGAGCCGTCGACGAGCAAGCGTTACCGAACAGTGAGATGGCGGGCGAGCCCGCTGGAATGTCCGCGCGCGTGAGCCGTTAACATCGAGTACCGGTCTTCGACGACGCAGCCGGGTTCGCATCCACTCGACTCACGCGCGCGAGGACACCATGGACCAGCCCGATCCCTTCGGATTCGTCGGACTCACCTACGACGACGTCATGCTCCTGCCCGGGCACACCGACGTCATCCCGAGCGAAGCCGAGACGGCGTCGCGGCTGACGAAGCGGATCAGCGTGTACTCGCCGCTGCTGTCGTCGGCGATGGACACCGTCACCGAGTCGCGCATGGCGATCGCGATGGCGCGGCAGGGCGGCCTCGGCATCCTGCACCGCAACCTCTCGATCGAGGATCAGGCGAGCCACGTCGACAAGGTCAAGCGCTCCGAGTCGGGGATGATCACCAACCCGGTCACGACGACGCCCGATGCGACGGTGGCGGAGGTCGACGAGCTGTGCGGTCGCTTCCGCATGTCGGGCCTGCCGGTCATCGAGGGCGACGGCAAGCTGGTCGGCATCATCACCAACCGCGACATGCGGTTCGTGTCGCCGTTCGAGAAGGCGTCGACGCTCGTGCGCGACGTCATGACGAAGATGCCGCTGATCACCGCTCCGGTCGGCATCGACCCGGATGATGCGGTCGCCATCTTCGCGCAGCACAAGATCGAGAAGCTGCCGCTCGTCGACGCCGACGGCGTGCTGCGCGGCCTCATCACGGTCAAGGACTTCGACAAGAGCGAGAAGTATCCGAACGCGACGAAGGACGACGCCGGACGCCTGCGCGTCGGCGCCGCCATCGGCTTCTTCGGGGATGCCTGGGATCGCGCGGGGGCCCTGCGCGACGCCGGTGTCGACGTCATCGTCGTCGACACCGCGAACGGCGACTCGGCCGGGGTGCTCGACATCATCCGCCGCCTCAAGTCCGACTCGGCGTTCGCCGCGATCGACGTGATCGGCGGCAACGTCGCCACCCGCTCGGGCGCGCAGTCGCTCATCGACGCGGGCGCCGACGCGATCAAGGTCGGCGTCGGACCGGGCTCCATCTGCACCACCCGCGTCGTCGCCGGCGTCGGAGTGCCGCAGGTGACCGCGGTCTACGAGGCCTCGCTCGCCGCTCGGGAGACCGGCGTGCCGGTGATCGCCGACGGCGGCCTGCAGTACTCGGGCGACATCGCGAAGGCGCTCGTCGCCGGCGCCGACACCGTCATGCTCGGCTCGCTGCTCGCCGGCACCGACGAGAGCCCCGGCGACCTCATCTACGTCAACGGCAAGCAGTTCAAGAACTACCGCGGCATGGGCTCGATCGGGGCGATGAGCGACCGCGGCAAGAAGACCGCGTACTCCCGCGACCGCTACTTCCAGGCCGACGTCCCCTCCGACGCGCAGCTCATCGCGGAGGGGATCGAGGGGCGCGTCTCCTACCGCGGATCGCTCGCCGCGACGGTGTACCAGCTGATGGGGGGCCTGCGGCAGTCGATGTTCTACGTCGGCGCCCGCACGATCCCGGAGCTGAAGGCCCGCGGCAAGTTCGTGCGCATCACCCCGGCCGGGCTGAAGGAGTCGCACCCGCACGACATCCAGATGACCGTCGAGGCGCCCAACTACTCGTCGTAAGCGCCCCGAACCCCGCCATCCGGGGCGTGTTCGGACAAGCCGGGCGTGCGCGCACGCCCGCCTAGACCGAACTCGCCCGAGGTGCGTCCTCCCGAGGTCGGCCGAGCACGGAAAGCCCCGACAGGGCCGTCACGACATCGGCCTCACCTCGCCGCGCTCGACGATGCCGGGATGGAACCTTCACCCGAAATCCGTCTGACCCGTGACGCCGCCTGGGCCGAGGTCGACCCTCGTACGCTCCGTCGCTGGGCCGAACGCGGTGAGTTGGTCCGGCCGCATCGGGGTGCCTTCATGGATGCGGCCGAGTGGGCAGGCCTCTCGGCGGAGGGTCGGTATCGGGCGCGCGTCGTCGCGGCGGCGAGTTCGAGCCGCACCCGACCGGTCGTCAGCCACCTCTCGGCGGCGGCGCTGCACGGCGCCCCGCTCGTCGGCAGCAGCCTCGGTCTCGTGCACGTGGTCGCGACGCCTGGCGGCGGCACGCGCACCGAGCATGGCTTCCGAAAGCATGCGACCGGATCCCCGAGCGGAGTCGTCGAGATCGACGGAGTCCCGGTCACCACTCTGACCCGCACCCTCGCCGACGTCGCACTGACCGAACCCTTCGTCACAGCCGTCGCAATCCTCGACTGGGCGTTCGGCCATCATCCGATCACCGCGCGCGACGTGCTGGACGACCTCGAGCGTCGCGGAATCATCCGCGGGAGCCGCCGTGCCGAGGTCGCGCTCGCGTTCGCCGACGCACGGTCGGGCTCGCCGGGTGAGTCGCTGAGTCGCGTCCGCATTCATGAGCTGGGTTTCCCGCCTCCGGGGCTCCAGCACCCGTTCGCCGACGCGCACGGTTCGATCGGCATCGTCGACTTCTGGTGGCCGGCGTTCCGGACGGTGGGCGAGTTCGACGGCGTCGCGAAGTACGTCCGCGACGAGTACGCGCGTGGCCGGAGTGCTGGCGACATCGTGATCGCCGAGAAGAGACGCGAGAATCGCCTCCGGGCGCTGGGGCTGACGGTCGCCCGATGGGATTGGGATGACGCCTGGCGCGGTGCACCGCTGCGGTCCCGTCTCGTGGAGGCCGGGCTGATCAGCCGTCGTCGTCGCTGATCGGGGCGAGTTCGGACAACCGGGGTGTGCGCGCACGCCCCACGCGTCCGAAGTCGCCCGAGTTGCGGGAAAGTGCGTGCGCGATAGTCTGGTCGGCTCGCCACCCGGCGGGCGGACACGCCTCCGGGAGCAGCACGTGGGATACATCGACGTCAGCGCGGTCTCGCTGACCCTGCCCGACGGGCGGCCGCTTCTCGACGAGGTGTCGTTCCGCGTGGGCGAGGGCACGACCTCCGCCCTCATCGGCGCGAACGGGGCCGGCAATTCGACGCTGCTGAAGATCATCCGCGGCGAGGTGAAGTCGGATGCAGGCGTTGTGCAGATCGACGGCGGACTCGGGGTCATGGACCAGTTCGTCGGCCACCTCCGCGACGAGTCCACGGTGCGCGACCTGCTCATCTCGGTCGCGCCGCCGCGTATTCGGGACGCCGCCCGAGCTCTCGACGCGGCCGAGGACGCCCTCATCGAGGAGGAGACGACCGAGCGCCAGATGGCCTACGCGTCGGCGATCGCCGACTACGCCGACGCCCGCGGCTACGAGCAGGAGACGCTCTGGGACCAGTGCACGACGGCCGCGCTCGGCATCCCGTTCGAGCGATGCAGGTACCGGATGGTGACGAGCCTGAGCGGCGGGGAGCAGAAGCGGCTCGCGCTCGAAGCCCTGCTGCGCGGACCCGACCAGGTGCTGCTGCTCGACGAACCCGACAACTACCTCGACGTGCCGGGCAAGCGCTGGCTCGAGGACGCGTTGCGGGCGAGTCAGAAGACGGTGCTGCTGGTCAGCCACGACCGGGAGCTGCTCGCCCGCGCCGCCGACCGCATCATCACCGTCGAACTCGGTCTCGCCGGCAACACCACCTGGACGCACGGCGGCGGCTTCGGCAGCTACCACGAGGCGCGCCGCGCCCGGATGGACCGGCTCGACGAACTCAAACGCCGGTGGGACGAGCAGCACGCGAAACTGCGGCAGCTGGTCGCGAACATGAAGGTGAAGGCGGCGGCCAACGACAAGTTCGCCGCCGCGTATCAGGCCGCACAGAGTCGGCTGCGGCGCTTCGAAGACGCCGGTCCGCCGCAAGCGCGGCCGATCGAACAGAACCTCGCGATGCGACTCGGCGGGTCGCGCACCGGCCGCCGCGCGCTCGTCTGCGAGCAGCTCGAACTCACCGGGCTCATGGCGCCGTTCGACCTCGAGGTGTGGTTCGGGGAGCGCGTCGGGGTGCTCGGCTCGAACGGATCGGGCAAGTCGCACTTCCTGCGGTTGCTGGCGCTCGGCGGCAGCGACCCCGACCCGCGGGCGGGGCACCTGACGACCGTCGGTGCGACACTCGCCCCGGTCGCGCACAGCGGTGTCGCGCGCCTCGGCGCCCGGGTCGTGCCCGGCTGGTTCGCCCAGGCTCACGAGCATCCCGAGCTGGTGGGGCGCACGCTGCTCGAGATTCTGTTCCGCGGCGACGACAACCGCGCCGGCCAAGGGCGCGAGGAGGCGAGCCGCGCGCTCAACCGCTACGGACTCGTCGAGGCGGCCGAGCAGACCTTCGAGTCGCTGAGCGGAGGGCAGCAGGCGCGGCTGCAGATCCTGCTGCTCGAACTCAGCGGCGCCACGATGCTGCTGCTCGACGAGCCGACCGACAACCTCGACCTGGTCTCGGCCGAGGCGCTTCAGGATGCCCTCGACCGCTTCGAGGGCACGGTGCTCGCCGTCACGCACGACCGCTGGTTCGCACGCTCGTTCGACCGGTTCCTGGTGTTCGGGGCCGACGGCCGGGTCTACGAGTCCGACGAGCCGGTCTGGGACGAGTCCCGGGTCGCGCGAGCCCGCTGAGTCGCCGGGACCTTCGACCCTGGGCGGCGGAGCGGCCGCGCGCTTGACTTCCCGCGTACCCGGCCTCGGGTGAGAGGAGTTGCAACCGTGTCGACGTCCGCGCAGATTCCCGCGAGCATGTCCTTCGGTGACGCCGTCACCACCGTCTTCCGCAAGTATGCGGACTTCACCGGTCGAGCGAGGCGACCCGAGTTCTGGTGGTTCATCCTGTTCACGACGATCGTCAGCTCGGCACTCGGCGCTTTCACCCTGGTGACCCCGGAGGGCACGATCGCCGTCGGGTCGAGCCTCGCCTCCGTGTGGTCGATCGCCGTCCTCGTGCCGACGCTCGCCGTGGCGGTGCGCCGGCTCCGCGATGCCGGACGCTCCTGGGCTGAACTGTTCTGGCTCCTGCTGCCGCTCGCCGGCCTCATCGTGCTCATCGTGAGGATGTGCGAGCCCAGCCGCCCGACGCTGGCGGGCGAGGGAGCGGCGTGATGGACAACGGACGCGTGAGGGTGGTGGAGAAGGCCGGGCCGTGGGGCGTCGTCTTCCTGATGGCCTACATCGGAGCCGCCATCTACTTCGTCTCCCGGTCGGATGGGTCGTTCTGGGGGGTCATCCTCGGCCTCCTCCAGGCCGCGGTGTGGCCGGTGTACGCCGTTTATCACGTGCTGGTCCTCCTCGTCGCCTGATCCCGATACCAGGCCGGGCCCCTAAGCTCGACGAGTGAGCGACATCGAGATCGGCCGCGCGAAGCGGGCCCGCCGTGCCTACGCGTTCGACGACATCGCGATCGTGCCGAGTCGGCGCACGCGCGACCCTCGGGATGTCAGCGTCTCCTGGACGATCGATGCGTTCACGTTCGACATCCCGGTGCTCGCCGCTCCCATGGACTCGGTCGTCAGCCCGGCGAGTGCCATCGCCATCGGCAGGCTCGGTGGTCTCGGCGTGCTCGACCTCGAGGGGGTCTGGACCCGCTACGAGGATGCCGACACGGTCCTCGCCGAGATCCGCGGGCTCGAAGAGGAGGGTGCGACGAAGCGCCTCCAGGAGATCTACGCCGAGCCGATCAAACCCGAGCTGCTGAAGTCGCGCATCGCCGAGATCCGGGCGGCCGGGGTGCCCGTCGCCGGGGCGCTGAGTCCGCAGCTGACCCAGGAGCACTACAAGACCGTGGTCGAGGCGGGCGTCGACCTGTTCGTGATCCGCGGCACCACGGTGAGCGCCGAGCACGTGAGCAAGGGCGTCGAGCCGCTCAACCTCAAGGAGTTCATCTACGAGCTCGACGTGCCGGTCATCGTCGGCGGCGCGAGCACCTACACCGCGGCTCTGCACCTCATGCGCACCGGTGCGGCCGGCGTGCTCGTCGGGTTCGGCGGCGGCGCGGCGTCGACGACCCGCACGAGCCTCGGCATCCACGCGCCGATGGCGACGGCGGTCGCGGACGTCGCCGGCGCGCGCCGCGACTACCTCGACGAGTCCGGGGGACGCTACGTGCACGTGATCGCCGACGGCGGTCTCGGCACCTCCGGCGACATCGTGAAGGC
>NZ_JBIIAW010000167.1:0-4107 GCF_044239695.1 Pseudolysinimonas sp.
TCGAAGCGGCGGCTCACGGGGCCCTCGGGGAAGACACCGATCCGCTCGCCGCGCTTCAGCGCCGCGACGGCCTCGTCGTAGGCGTGCGCCCCCGCGGCACGGTCGACCGGGATGTGCTTCATGTTGCGCATGAGCGCCCCGAGCGGCCATCCCTTGAAAGCGCCCTTCTTGGCCATGAACCGGATGCGACGCTTGTTGGCGAGCCAGGTCACCCATTCGACGATCGCGAACTCGAGGTACCCGAAGTGGGTGATCGCGATCACCGCGCCCCCGTCGACCGGGAGGTGATCGCGGCCGGCGACGCGCAGCTTCACCCGCAGCACGCCGAACAGCAGCCGCCCCACGGTGATCGCTCCGGTGTAGATCGGTTCGTTGCGGTAGCGGCGCATTCCACGACCCTAACGGGCGCGCCCAGCGGCGAACTGGGGGTTGACCCCTGAACCGGGGCTGGGCGGATGGGGCGTGCGCTCCTAGCCTGATCCCATGAAACCGGGGGGCTTCGTGCTGGGGGCGTCGATCGTCTCCGCGGTGGCCTTCGTCGGCGCGTGTGTGCTCGCGATCGCCCAGTTCTCGGTGCTGCTGGAGGCTGTCGCCCGCTGAGCGGTCGGGCACGTCAACCCTGGACCCGGGGCCGTACGTCGTGGAAGCGTAGACCTCCACCGACGGAAGGAACTCCCATGCGCGCCACCGTCCCCGCGGTGACTCTCGCCGCCGCTGCCGTCCTCGCGATGACCGGCTGCACGGCACCCGCCGAGACTCCGGATGCCGACCCGCCGTCGTCGACGGACCAGCCGTGCCTCGTCGGCACCTGGCAGCTCGACGTCGCCGACTACGCCGCCCAGTCGGAGGCGTTCGTGCTCGGCCTGGGCCTGCCGATCGAGGGATTCGCGATGACGGGAGCCGGCACGATCACGTTCACCGCCGACGGTCTCGTCGCGACCGACATCGATCTGCGCACGACGGGCACGATCGTCGCCGGCGACACCCGCGTGCCGCTCGACCAGCCGTCGGCGTACACGGGGTCCGGCGACTGGGCCGCCGGTGCCGGGCCCGACACGGTCGACCTCGCGAACTGGGCGAACGTGCCCGACCCCGACGTGCCGGTCAGCCCCGATGCCCCGCCGGTGCCGGCGATCGACTACACCGACATCCCCACGGTCAGCGCCGTCTGCACCGAGGACGACCTGCTGCTGCAGGGGCCGGACGCCCCGCTGTCGGCCCTCTGGCACCGCTGAGCGGCCGGGCTCAGCCCGCGAACGGGCTCGACCCGGTGCCGAGCTCGACGATCCGGGCGTAGGCCTCCGGGGTCGTCGTGTTCTCGGCGAGCAGGTTGGGTTTGCCGCGCCCGTGATAGTCGCTCGACCCGGTCACGATGAGGTCGTAGCGCTGGGCGATCGCGGCCCACTTCTCGCGGGCGGCGGGCGGGTTGTCGCGGTGCCCCACCTCGACACCGGCGAGGCCGGCATCCACGAGCGCCCGCGTCCGACGCTCGTCGACCAGCCGGTCGGGGCCGCGCCCGCCGGGGTGGGCGAGCACGGGTACGCCGCCCGCGGCGACGATGAGTTCGACCCCCTCGAGCGGCTTCGGCGCGGCGTGCGGGCGGTAGTAGCCGCCGCGCCAGTGCAGGATGCTCTGGAACGCGGCGCTGCGGTCGGTGACGTGACCGCGCGCGACGAGCGCGTCGGCGATGTGCGGGCGCCCCAGAGTCGCTCCGGGCTGGGCTTGCGCGAGCACGTCCTCCCAGTCCAGCGCGTAGTCGACGGCGATGCGCTGCACCATCGCCTCGGCCCGGTGCAGTCGCTCAGCCCGGATCTTCTCGGTCTCGGCCAGCAGCCCGGGGTGGGCCGGATCGATGAGGTAGGCGAGCAGATGCACACTCGCGCCGTCGAGCTGGGTGGAGAGCTCCATCCCCGGCAGCACGGTGAGACCGGTGCCCTCGGCCGCCTCGAACGCGGGAACCCAGCCCGCCGTCGAGTCGTGGTCGGTGATCGCGAGCACCCCGAGCCCGGCGGCGACCCCCGCCGCGACGAGTTCCGCCGGTGTCTCGGTGCCATCGGAGACGCTGCTGTGCGCGTGCAGATCGATCGCACCGCGCGGTTCGGGGACAGCCGGGCACATCCCGCCATCGTAGGCTCGACGGGCCATGTTCCGCCGTGTCCTCTCCGCCGCCGTACTCGTCGTCGCCGCCGCCGTCCTGCTGATCGCGGCCTGGCCGCAGTTGCTCGGCATCCAGCGCGAGACGGGAGTCGTGCAGGTGACGACGATGCGCGGCCTGCTGACCGCGGTCGCGCTCCTCGGCGCGGTGCTCTTCACGCTCATCGCGCTCGTCTCCTCGGGCGTGCGACGGTTCGCCGGCGCGCTGGCGCTGCTCCTGCTGCTGTTCGCCGGCATCCAGCTCGCCGTGTTGACCACCCGTGGCGCGGGCGACGCGGCCTTCGAGGCGAAGGCGGCGGATGACCTCACGGTGCTGTCCTGGAACACCCTCGGCGACCAGCCCGAGCTGGAGACGACCGTCGGGCTGATCGTCGACGAGGACGCCGACATCGTCGTCCTCCCCGAGACGAGCGAGGAGTACGCACGGCTCGTGCAGGCGCAGCTCTCCGCGGCGGGGTCGCCGATGCAACTGATCCCGCTGTCGTACGACCTCATCTCGAAGGCACGGTCGACGATGGTGCTCATCTCCGCCGACCTCGGCGCCTACGCCCGCGACGACAGCGTCGGCGGCACCGACACGCTGCCCTCGGTACTCGCGGTCCCGCTCGACGGAACGGGTCCGGTGATCGTGGGTGCGCATCCGGTCGCCCCCGTCCCGGGCGAGATGAGCGGGTGGCGGCAGGGGCTCGACTGGCTCGCCGCCCGGTGCGCGGGCGAGAACGTGATCCTCGCCGGCGACCTCAATTCGACCCTCGACCACTACACGGGACTCGACGCCGCCTCCGACGCCAGCGGCGGGCTCGGCGGATGCCGGGACGGCGCGCGCCTCACCGGCAACGCGGCGGTGGGCAGCTGGCCGGCGGTGCTGCCGACGCTGCTGGGAGCCCCGATCGACCACGTGATGGCGACGCCGAACTGGGACTTCGTCGGCTTCCGGGTGATCACCGCGCTCGACGACGCCGGCAGCGACCACCGCCCCGTCGTCGCGCAGTTGCGTCCCGCGGGATGAGAATGGGAGCATGGCCGACTCGCCCAGCTCCTCCCCTGCCCCGTCAGAAGCGGCCGCTCCGCGCACGACCGCGAACCGGTCGGCGCTGCCGACGGACTCCGCCTTCCGCAGCTACATCTCCGGGGGCTGGGCCGAGCGCCCCGACATCACCCCGTCGCCGCGCGTCGCCGCCCCGTACGCCGCGGCCCGGCGCCTGCGCATCTCGCAGCAGTACCCCGGCACGCGGCTGATCGTCCCGGCTGGCCCGGCGGCCGTGCGTTCCAACGACACCGACCACCCGTACCGCGCCCACTCGGCCTTCGCCTACCTCACCGGCTGGGGATCGGATGCCGTGCCCGACTCGGTGCTGGTGTTCGAACCGACCGACGACGGGCACGACGCGACCCTCTACTTCCTCGCCGCCGCCGGGCGCGACACGACCGAGTTCTACGCGAACGCCGGCATCGGCGAGTTCTGGACCGGCCCGCGCCCGTCCCTCGCGCAGGTCGCCGCCGACCTCGGCCTCGCCACCCGCGACCACGCGGAGTTCGAGGCCGTGCTCGATCAGGTGGATGCCGCGACGCTGATCGTGCGCGACGCCGACGACGGGCTCACCGACCAGATCGACGGCCGCCGGCTGCTCGCCGCCGTCGACGCCGAGACGGTCGAGGACGAGGCCGACGCGACCTTCGCGAGCGATCTCTCCGAGCTGCGCTTCGTGAAAGACGACTGGGAGCTCTCCGAGCTGCGCGCCGCCATCGCGGCGACCAAGCGCGGCTTCGACGAGGTCATCGCCGACCTGCCCGCCGCGATCGCAACCGAACGCGGCGAGCGCGTGGTCGAGGGCACCTTCGACCGCCGCGCGCGCATCGACGGCAACACGGTCGGTTACGACACGATCGCCGCGAGCGGCCCGCACGCCTGCTACCTGCACTGGACCCGCAACGACGGGCCGGTGGTGCCGG
>NZ_JBIIAW010000010.1:0-48723 GCF_044239695.1 Pseudolysinimonas sp.
ACCGCCCGCACGACTCTTTTTTTGTTGTGCGCGCTGCTCGATCTTCGGGGGAGTTTCGAGGTGTTCGTTCGGCGGCGGCTGAAGGCGACGACGACCGGATGCTCAAGTCGGTGACCGTGACTGACTAGTTAGGTCCGCTTTAGCCAAAAAGGCGACCGTCAGAGCCAACTATTGCGGGACGCTCCCTGCGACTCTCATCGCAGACAAAGGAGTTGGCGTGACCGTTCTGCACCAATCGGCCGTGAGCCTCGCGGCGGCGATCCGCACCCGCGAGATCTCGTCGGTCGAGCTCGTCACCGAGGCCATCGAGCGGCGCGACCGGTTCGATCCGCAGCTCAACGCGATCATCTGGCGCGACGACGAGACGTCGCTCGCCGACGCGCGGGCGGCCGACGCCGCTGTCGCGCGCGGCGACGACCTCCCTCCGTTCCACGGCATCCCGCTCCCCATCAAAGAGCTCACCTGGGTGGCCGGGCAGCCCGGCACGTTCGCCTCGCTCGGGGTGAGCGACGCTCCGCGCGAGCACAGCGATATCGTCGTCGACCAGCTGCGTCGCGCGGGCTTCGTGCTGTTCGGGCGCAGCAACTCGCCCGAGGCCGGCCCGATGTCGGTCACCGAGAACCAGCGCTTCGGGGTCACCCGCAACCCGTGGGACCCGCGGTACTCGCCGGCCGGTTCCTCGGGAGGTGCGGCGGTCGCGGTCGCGGCAGGCTACACGCCGGTCGCCCACGCCAGCGACGGGGGCGGGTCGATCCGGATGCCGTCCTCCGCGACCGGACTCGTCGGCCTCAAGCCGTCGCGGGGCCGAGTGCCGACGCTCATCCCGAGCTGGGAGCACTCGATCACCGACGGCGTCATCACCCGGCACGTCGTCGACACCGCCGCGATCCTCGACGAGCTCTCGCGCGTCGACCGCCGTGCCGTGTATACCGCCCCGGCCCCGCAACGCCCGTTCGCCGCCGAGATCGGCGCTCCGACCGGGCGCCTCCGCATCGGGCTGCTGCTCGACGCCCCCAACGGCGTTCCGGTCGACCGCGAGGCCCGGGTCGCCGCCGAGAAGCTGGCGACCGCGCTGGAAGGACTCGGCCACATCGTCGAGCCCGCGCGCCCGCAGCTGTTCAGCCTCGAGGCCGTCATGGGTTTCCTCGACGTCATCGTCAACGCGTGGTTGTGGGCGACCCCCTACGACCAGCCCGAGCTGGCCGAGCCGTACATCGCGGCGCGTCGCCGCCGAGCCACCGAGTTCGGGGCTGCCGACTACGCGATCGCCGCCGCGCGGCTCTATGCCGAGACGGCGCCGGTCGCCGCGCAGTGGGGGCGCGACTTCGACGTTCTGCTCACCCCCACGATGGCGGCCCCGCCGCCGCTCGTCGGCACGGTCCTCGCTGAAGCCAACGACGACTTCGCCGGCCCGCGCGTCGCCGAGAACCAGATGGTGGCCTTCACCGCGTTCTGCAACATCGCCGGCCTTCCCGCGATCTCCCTCCCCGTCCACACGTCCGACCTCGGGCTGCCCATCGGCGCACAACTGGTGGGCGGGCCGTTCGGCGAGGCGGAGCTGCTCCGACTCGCCTCCTCCGTCGAGGAGCACTTCGGGTGGACCACCCGGATTCCCGACGGCTACCGATAACAGCACCCCCACCCATCCAAGAGAAAGTCGAAGACGAATGAATCTCTCCCACCCCCGGCGCGCAGCGAAGCGCGCCCTGATCGCCGCGTTCGCCGGCGTCGTGCTCACCCTCGCCGGGTGCAGCGCCCCCGCCCCGGACGTCACCGACGACGTCGCCGGTGACGTCTCCGCCGAGGTGCAGGCCAACGTCGACTCCGCGTTCGCGGGAACGTCCGGGCCGCTGCCCGAATCCTCGCCCGCCGTCTCGCCCGACCACGACGTCTGGGTCGTCTCGGCGTTCCAGCAGGTGAGCGGTCTGGCGAAGATCGCCGAAGAGATCCAGGCCGGCGCGGAGGTGCTCGGCTGGACCGCCGGCGTCTGCGACGGGCAGAACGACCCGGGTGTCTGGTCGACCTGCATCCGTCAGGGCGTCGCGGCCGGTGCCGACACGCTCGTGCTCGCCGGCGTCGACTGCGGAGCGACCAAGCAGGCGCTCGTCGAAGCCAAGGAGGCCGGCGTCACCGTCGCGGGCATCTCGGCGTTCGACTGCTCCGACCCGACGCAGGGCGGATCCGAGTCGCTGTTCGACGTCTCGGTGCAGTACGGCGAGGACTTCGCCGACGTCGCCGACTACTTCACCCAGGTGGGCAAGCTGCGGGCCGACTACCTGATCTCGGCGACGGGCGGCACCGCGCAGGTGCTGCACGTCGCGTTCGCCGGCGTCGCGATCGGCGACTACATCGCGCAGGGCTTCACCGAGGAGCTCGCCACCTGCGCGGGCTGCTCGATCGTCGGCACCGTCACGATCACCCCGCCGGACGTGCCCAACCTGCGCACGATGTTCGAGACCGGGTTCCTCCAGGCGACCGACGCGACCGCGGTCGTGACCGACCTCGACTTCATGCTCTCGCTGGGCGTGCAGCAGGCGCTCGAAGCCTCCGACCTCGGCGACGTGACGGTGCTCGGCGGTGAGTGCGTCGTCGACACGATCGCCTTCATGCGTGCCGGCGGCGGCGTGCAGGCCTGCATCGGATTCTCGAACGGCCGGGCCGCCTGGTCGCTGCTGGACGGGATCAACCGGTTCTACAACGGCGAAGAGCCCGTGCCGTCGACGATCGGCTGGCAGATCTACGACGCCAGCAACGAGTCGGACTGGCCCGCCGAGGGCGAGCCGTTCGAAGGACCCGTCGACTACCGTGAGGGCTACTCCGCGCTCTGGGCGGCCGCGGGCTGACCGAGAGACCGTCGCACATCGTGACTGATCCGCATCAGGGTGACCCGGAGCTCGTGCTCCGGGTCACCCGGCTGTCGAAGACCTACGCGACCCGCGTCGTCGACGAGGTCGACTGGGTCCTGCGTCCCGGTCGCGTCCACGCGCTCCTGGGTGGCAACGGGTCGGGCAAGTCGACCCTGCTGAAGATGATCGCGGGCGTCGTCGCCCCGGACCCGGGTGGCGTCATCGAGCTCGGCGGCGTTCCGCACGCGAGCGTCGACTACGGTCCGGCCACTGCGGCCGCCGCCGGGCTGCGGTTCGTCCACCAGGATCTCGGTCTCGTCGACGACCTCTCGCTCGCCGACAACTTCGCTCTCGCGACCGGCTACCCGCGCACACGCCTCGGCGGCATCGACGACCGCGCGCTCGCGCGCCACGTCGGCGCCCAGCTGGAGCGCCGGGGGCTCGCGCTCGACCCGCGCCAACCGGTGCGGACGCTCCGGCCGACCGAGCGCACGCTGGTCGCGATCGCCCGCGCGTTCGACGGGGTCGACTCCGAGTCCGCCACGCTCGTCCTCGACGAACCGACGGCGAGCCTGCCGGTCGACGAAGTGGCCCACCTGTTCGCGACGATCCGCGAACTGCGCGAACTCGGCCACAGCATCGTCTTCGTCAGCCATCGACTCGGCGAGGTCGCCGAGATCGCGGACGACGTCACCATCCTCCGCGACGGGTCCGTCGTCGGGGACGGCCCGATCTCGGAGTTCTCCGAGAAGCGGATCGTCGAACTGATCGCCGGGCACACCCGCGACGAGGCGCCCGCCCGGGCCGCAGCGCCCGCGGCGTCCACCTCGCCCGTACTCTCGGTGCGCGGGCTCAGCGCCGGGCCGCTCCGCGACCTCGACCTCGACGTGCGGCCGGGGGAGATCGTCGGGGTGGCCGGCCTCGTCGGCTCGGGTCGCTCGTCGCTCCTCCGCGGGATCTTCGGTGACCTCCGAGCTGCCGGGACGGTATCGGTCGACGCGGCCCTCGTCGCGAACAGCACCACGGGCGCCTCGGTCCGCGCGGGGATCGCCCTCGTCCCCGAGGATCGTCAGCGCGACGCCGCCTACCTCGATCGCCCCGTGTGGGAGAACCTCTCCGCCGTCATCCTGAAGCGCTACCGCCGCCTCGGCCGGCTGTCGTCCCGCCGCGAGCGGGCCGACGCCCCTGCGGCGATGGCGGAATTCCGGGTGCGTGCGCCGTCCGCGGGCGTTCCGCTCGCCGCCCTCTCGGGTGGCAACCAGCAGAAGGTGATCGTGGCCCGCTGGCTGCGCGCCGACCCGCGCGTGATCCTGCTCGACGAACCCACCCAGGGTGTGGATGCCGTCGCCCGCGACGAGATCCACGTGCTGATCCGCGGGGCCGCCGAGCGCGGGGCCGCCGTCGTCGTGGTCTCGAGCGACCTCGAAGAGCTCGAGCAGCTCAGCCATCGGGTGATCGTGCTGCAGGGCGGCCGCATCACCGACGACCTCCGCGGCAGCGACGTGCGCCGCGAGACCATCACCCACTCCATGCATGAGACCGGAGCCTGAGCCCGTGACCCACCCGACCCCCCTCCCCGCCCGTCCCGGGATCGCCTGGCGCACGCTCATCGAGCGGTATGCGCTCGTCGTGCTCGTCGTCGCGCTCATCGCCCTGTTCGCCCTCCTGCCGGCGTCGGGAGAGGTGTTCGCGAGTCCTCGGAACATCCGCGCGCTCATCGCCAACCAGGGGGTGCCGCTGCTGATCGCCGTCGCGGCGGTGTTCCCGCTCGCGGCCGGCTACTTCGACTTCTCCGTCGGGGCGGTCGCGGCCTCCTCCTCGGTCGTGACGGGTGCCGCGCTGTCGCACTTCGCGGTGCCGCTGCCGGCGGCCATCGTGCTCGGCATCCTGTTCGGCACGATCGTCGGCACCGTGCTCGGCCTCCTCATCGCCTACGCCGGCGTCAATCCGTTCATCTCCACGTTGGGGGTCGCGACCCTGCTCGGCGGCGTCATCTTCGCCTACACGGGAGGGCTGCGCATCAGCTCCGGCATCCCCACCGAGCTCACCGACATCGGATCGCGGGACTGGCTCGGCGTGCCGCGCGTCATCGTCGTCGCGGGGCTGGTCGCGCTCGTCGCCTGGTGGATCCTGTCGCAGACGGTCTTCGGACGCCGGCTCTACGCGGTCGGGTCGAACGCGCGCGCCACCCATCTGCTCGGGGTCGACGTGCGGCGCACCCAGCTGCTCGCCTTCGTCGCGTCGGGCACGATCGCCGGAATCGGCGGAGTGCTGCTGCTCGCCCGCAACGGCGGCGCGACCTCCGACAATGGGATGATGATGCTCTTCCCGGCGCTCACCGCGGTGCTGCTCAGCACGATCGTGATCGATCTCGGGCGCCCCTCGGTGCCCGGGGTCGTCGTCGCGATCCTCTTCATCGCGGTGACCGTCAGCGGACTGACCCTCGTCGGGACGCCGTCCTGGGTGAACCAGGTCTTCAACGGGGCGGCCCTCCTCATCGCGGTCGCCTTCGCCCGCCTCGCCCGGCGGCGGTCGGCGCCGACACCGAAGAAGGCGACGGCGTGACCGACGCCGGAGCCGGCTCACCGCAGGGGGAGTCGCCCGAGCACCGCGAGGTGCTGCTCTACGGCTGGCTCGCGTCGGATACCGCCGTCGGCGACCGTCCGCAGGACACCTCCGACGCGATCCTGGTGCGCACCGAGGGCCCCGGCCCCCGGATCGAGCGCCAGTTCCGGATCGGCACGCTCGATGTCGCGATGGTCGTCGGCGAGGCGGTCGACGTGGAGCCGCTCCCGACGGCGCGGCGCTGGCGCGGGGTCGTGCTGGGCTTCGTCCTCGACGGCGATCTCACCGTCAGCCAGGGCGGGCACACCGTACGGCTCGGTGCCGGCGGATTCGCCTTCTACACCGGGGCGCAGCGCTACCGCATCACCTCGCCCGGACACCACGAGTACCTCGTGGTGCGCATCCCGACGGCGTCGATCGCGCTGCGGCACAGCTCGTTCGCCGATGTCATCGCCACCGACCTCTCGGCAGTCCCCTCCGCCCACGTGCTGCGCGGGATCCTCGCGGCGCTCGCCCGCCCCGACTCCCAGCCGTCGATCGCGGCGAGCGCCCACCTGGGCGACGCGGTGGTGGCGGCGGCCCACGCCGTGATCGCCGACGCGCGGGTACCCGGGACCGCGACCGCGATGTCGCTGTTCAATTCGCTCGTGATCTGGGTGGAGGCGAACCTCTCCGACCCGGATCTCTCCGCCGAACGCCTCGCCGCGGCCCACTTCCTGTCGCCGCGCTACGTGCGCCGGGTGTTCGCGACGAACGGCACCACGGTCTCGGCGCTCGTGCGGCAACGGCGGCTCGAACGGATCCGTGACGACCTCGTCGACCCCCGACTGGTGCGCGTCCCGATCGGCACGATCGCCGAGCGCTGGGCGATCCCCGACCCCGCCGCCCTCAGCCGCGCGTTCTCCCGCCAGTTCGGGGTGGCGCCGCGGCGATATCGCATGCTCCACCTCCTGCAAGGGCAGGAGGGTTCCGACGACTGGGCGCCCGTCGAGGTGCCGACCGACTCCACGGAGGTCTCGCGATGAATCCCGTCCTCGAGCTGCGTCTCATCGCCCGTCTGCGGGTGGGCATCGGAGAGTTCCTGGAGGCGGGGGAGGTCCCCGACGGGCGGCGGCGGGTGATCCCGATCGGCGCCGGCACCGTCGACGGACCCGAGCTGTTCGGCGAGGTGCTCCCGCTCGGCGCGGACTGGAACCTCGTGCGCGCCGACGGGTCCGAGACGGTGTCGGCCCGGTACGTCATCCGCACCCGCGACGGCGTGCTGCTGTCGGTCGCCAACGATGGCGTCATCACGGATCGTCCGGCCGGCCGGCTGGGAATCACGTCGCTGAAGATCGAGGCTCCGCGGGACGGCGACTACGCCTGGCTCAACGACGCCGTCCTGGTGGGCAGCCTCGGCGTGGATGACGGTCCGTCGGGGGTCGTGATCATCCTCGAGTACTGGTGCGCCGTCGCGGGCTGAGGTCGCGCCGCCCCCGCGAACGGCGACAATAGGGGAATGACCGATCTCCGGCTCGCCATCGTCGTCCTCGCCGCCGGACAGGGGACGCGGATGAAGTCGTCCCGCCCGAAGGTGCTGCACGAGCTCGCCGGAGTCCCGCTGCTCGGGCACGTGCTCGCCACCGCCCGGGAACTTTCCGCCGCCCATGTGGTCACGGTCGTGCGGCACGAACGCGACCTGGTCGCCGCCGCGGTGGCCGAGTTCCTCCCCGGGGCGATGGTCGTCGACCAGGACGACATCCCCGGAACGGGCCGCGCGGTCGAGGTCGCGGTGTCCGCGCTGCCCGACGACTTCGATGGTGACGTCGTCGTCGTGTCGGGCGACGTGCCGCTGCTCGACGCGGGCACGATCGCCGGCCTGCTCGAAGCCCACCGGCGGGCGACGGCGGCCGCGACCCTGCTGTCGGCGATCGTGGACGATGCGACCGGCTACGGGCGGGTGGTCCGGGATGCCGATGGTGGCCTCAGCCGCATCGTCGAGCACGGCGACGCGACCGACGACGAGCGGGCGATCACCGAGGTCAACTCCGGCACCTACGTCTTCACGGTGGCCTCGCTGCGGGCGAACCTCCCCTCATTGGCGGCGCAGAACGCCCAGGGCGAGCGCTACCTCACCGACGTCATCGGGATGCTGCGCACCGCCGGTCGTCCGGTCGAAGCCGTGCCCGCTCCCGACGCCTGGGTGGTCGAGGGCATCAACGACCGGGTGCAGCTCGCGCGGGCCGCCGCGCGGCTCAACGCGATGATCGTGCGCGGCTG
This sequence comes from Pseudolysinimonas sp., assembly GCF_044239695.1. Lineage (GTDB taxonomy): Bacteria > Actinomycetota > Actinomycetes > Actinomycetales > Microbacteriaceae > Pseudolysinimonas_A. The sequence continues at coordinate 7,671 of NZ_JBIIAW010000010.1, forward strand.
GCAGCTGGCCGGCGTCACGGTGCACGATCCGGCGACCACCTGGATCGACCTGCGCGCGACGCTCGCCGAAGACGTCGAGCTGCTGCCGAACACCCACCTCGCGGGGGCGACCACCGTCGCTCGCGGTGCCCGCATCGGCCCCGACACGACCCTGCTCGACTGCGAGGTCGGGGAGGATGCCGTCATCAAGCGTGCCGACGCGACCCTCGCGGTCATCGGCGCGAAGGCGACCGTCGGGCCGTTCGCCTACCTCCGCCCCGGCACCGAGCTGGGCGACGGCGGCAAGATCGGCACCTACGTCGAGACGAAGAACGCGAAGATCGGCGCGGGGGCGAAGGTTCCGCACCTCTCGTACATCGGCGACGCGACGATCGGCGAAGGCACCAACATCGGCGCGGGGGCGATCACCGCCAATTACGACGGCGTGAACAAGCACGCGACGACGATCGGCGCCCATGTGCACACCGGAACCCACAACTCGTTCGTCGCCCCGGTCACGATCGGCGATGACGCCACGGTCGGGGCCGGTACCGTCGTGCGCCGCGACGTGCCCGCGGGGGCTCTCGCGGTGAGCGTCTCGCAGCTGAAGTTCGTCGAAGGCTGGACCGCCCGCCACCACGAAGCCGCGGTCGCGGTGAAAGCGGCGGCGGCGAAGGCCGCGGCGCAGGCGGAGTCCGCAGCCGATGCTCAGGAGTGACCGGGACGACGCTCAGGGGACCCGGTAGGCTGGAGTCCCAAGGGCGAGGAGCAAAGCCGTGTCGGCCATCAAGATCACCGGTGAGAAACGTCTCGTGATCGTGAGCGGCCGGGCGCATCCCCAGCTCGCCGAAGACATCGCCCAGGAGCTCGAGTCCGAGCTGGTCCCGACCGAGGCGCGCACGTTCGCGAACGGCGAGATCTACGCCCGCTACGGTGACAGTATTCGCGGCGCCGACGTCTTCGTCATCCAGTCGCACACCGCTCCGATCAACGAGTGGATCATGGAGCAACTGATCATGATCGACGCGGCGAAGCGGGCGAGCGCCAAGCGCATCACCGTCGTCGCCCCGTTCTACCCGTACGGCCGTCAGGACAAGAAGGGTCGCGGACGCGAGCCGATCTCGGCGCGGCTCGTCGCCGATCTGTTCAAAGCGGCCGGCGCCAACCGCATCATGAGCGTCGACCTGCACGCCGCCCAGATCCAGGGCTTCTTCGACGGCCCCGTCGACCACCTGTTCGCCATGCCCGTGCTGCTCGAGCACTTCAAGGCGAAGCTGGATGCCGACACCCTCACCGTCGTCTCGCCCGACATGGGGCGGGTGCGCGTCGCCGACATCTGGAGCGACAAACTCGGCGCGCCGCTGGCCATTATCCACAAGCGTCGCGATCCGCTGGTGCCGAACCAGGTCAGCGTGCACGAGATCATCGGACCCGTTGCGGGCCGCGTCTGCCTCATCGTCGACGACATGATCGACACCGGACGCACGATCGTGAAGGCCGCCGAGGCGCTCAAGAAGAACGGCGCCCTCGGCGTCATCGTCGCCGCGACCCACCCGATCTTCTCCGACCCGGCGACCGAGATCCTGCAGAGCGAGTTCATCGACTCCGTCGTCGTCACCGACACGTTGCCGATCCCGGCGGAGAAGCGGTGGGATCGTCTCACGGTGCTGCCGATCGCGCCGCTCATCGCGCGGGCGATCCACGAGGTGTTCGACGACGGGTCGGTCACCTCGATGTTCGACGGCGCCGCCTGAGCTATCGGCCCCAGGCGCTGCGCGGAGCGGTGACGACATCCACCGGGGTGTAGTGCCAGTGGCCGCCCCAGGCGTAGTGTCCACCGGCCCACGGTGAGGCCCAGATCGCGTACTCGATCGTCGCGGTGTCGGCGGAGGCCGCGAACCCGGCGGCGATGTCGCGGTACCCGCTGCTCGTGGTGAGCGCCTTCGCGACGACGCGGGCCGATTCGTCGAGGCTGGAGTAGGACGCGAAACCGCCCATGCCGATGTTGAGGGGGTTGTTGCGGCGGTACCAGTCGTCGGCGCCGTTCTCCTGCCGCATCCACCGGGTGATCACGGTGACGTTGCTGTCGGTGACCGGCCAGCCCGCGTAGACGAGCACGAGCTTCGCCCAGTCGTGGTTGGTGCCTCCCGCGATGAACGTCTCAGGGCCGGGCGTCGCGCCGAACGCGTCGCGGGCGGCCGGGAGCGCGCTGATCGCGGCGAGGTCGGCGTGCCGCGGGTTGACGACGAAGTCCTGCGCGTTCTCGGCGGCGTAGTCGGCCTGCTGCTCGGCGATCGACGGCGGCGCGGCGAGGGGGGCCATCGCGAGCAGACCCACGAGGATCAACGAGCCTCCCGTCATGCCGAGGGCGTGACGGTTGAGGTGCGGGGACGGCGGTTTCGTAGCGAATGACATGCGCCGGTGAGGCTAACAGGCGGTTCCCGGGGAAACCTGGGGAGCCGCGGGGCTTCCCGGAGAACTCTCAGCCCGGGATGAGGCCGAGCGAGCCGAGCAGCACCTCGTCGCCGCCGAACTCCCGCGCGTAGCAGTACCACGACGGGCCCGCCGGGCCGGCGATCTCGAACCGGATCACCGGGTCGGCGTCGATCGGGTCGGTCGCGCGGGAGCACAGCGCCTCGGCGGTGCGCGCCTGCAGCGCGATCGTCGCGGAGAGGCTCGGCAGCACGAGCCCGAGCACGCCGAGCACGATCGTCACCCGCATCACGCGCATCGTCATCGGATGCCGCAGCGGCTTGCCCTCGCTCGGCACGTAGCCGCGGAGCTCCGGGGGATCGTCGTCGTGCGCCATCGTCCCTACTCAACCACTCGTTTCCCGCCGCTCGGTACGATGCCCGCGTGACCGATGCCGCCCCCGAGACTCGCAGGGGGAACGCGGGCGAGGTCTTCCTCGCGTTCCTCCGGCTCGGACTCACCTCGTTCGGCGGCCCGATCGCCCACCTCGGCTTCTTCCGTACCGAGTTCGTGGAGCGTCGCCGGTGGATCGACGAACGCGGCTACGGCGAGCTCGTGGCGCTGAGTCAGTTCCTGCCGGGGCCATCGTCGAGCCAGGTGGGGTTCGCGCTCGGGCTGCTGCGCGCCGGTCCGCTCGGTGCGCTCGCCGCCTTCAGCGCGTTCACCCTGCCGTCCGCGATCCTGCTCGTGCTGTTCGCCTTCGGGGTCTCCTGGTTCGACGGGCCGCTGGCCCAGGGCGCGCTCAGCGGTCTGCTGGTCGTCGCCGTCGCGATCGTCGCGCAAGCCGTGGTCGGGATGGCGCGCACCCTCACTCCCGATCTGCGGCGCGCGCTGATCGCCGTCGGGGCACTCGTGCTCGTCGTCGTCGTGCCCGGCTCGCTCGGCCAGATCGTCGCGATCCTCGCGGGGGGAGCCGCGGGGATGCTGCTGTGCCGCGCCACCCCGGACGCCGCAGTCGAGCCCGCGACGTTCCGGGTTCCGCGCTGGGCCGGGGTCGTCGCCCTCTCGACGTGCGCGATCCTGCTGACCGGCCTGCCGATCCTCGCCGCGCTCGTCCGGTCTCCCGCCGTCGCGCTTCTCGACGCCTTCACCCGCGCGGGAGCCCTCGTCTTCGGCGGCGGTCATGTCGTGCTGCCGCTGCTCGAAGCGGAGGTCGTCGCGCCGGGCTGGGTCGGGTCCGACGATTTCCTCGCCGGGTACGCGGCGGCGCAGGCGGTGCCCGGCCCGCTGTTCACCTTCGCGGGCTACCTCGGCGCCCTCGCCGAACCGGGGCCTGGCGGCGTGGCCGGGGCCGCTCTCGCCCTCGTCGGCGTCTTCCTGCCCGGCTTCCTCCTCCTGGTGGGCGTGCTGCCGTTCTGGGACGCCCTGCGCCGCCGCCCGGGCGCCCAGGGATTCATCCGCGGAGCGAGCGCCGCCGTCGTCGGCATCCTCGCGGCGGCGCTCTACGACCCGGTCTTCACCACCGCGATCGTCGACGGGCCGACCTTCGCGCTCGCGGTCACCGCGTTCGTGCTCCTCGTCGTCGCGAAGGCTCCGCCGTGGGCGGTCGTGCTGCTCGGGGCGGTCGCCGGCGTGCTGGTCGGGCTCGGCTGACGTCGCCGTCCCGCTCTCGGCTACCGCGGGACGGCGTCGAGGAACTCCTGCACGATGCGACCCACGAGGCCGGGACGCTCGCGCACCAGCATGTGCGAGGTCGCCGGCACGATCGCCAGCTGCGCGCCCGGGATGCTGCGGTGGATGAGAGCCGTGTGCTCGGGCGCGATGATGTCCCGGTCGCCGGCCATCACCAGCACCGGCAGGTCGACGGTCGCGAGGCTCGCCGGATCGATGGCCGGTTCCGTCTCCCACATGTGCAGGATGCGCGCGCCCACGACGTCGGCGTGCTCGGGGCCGTCGGGGGAGAGCTCGGCGTATTCGAGCGAGACCCGCTCCGACTCGGCCGCGGGCATGGCGGCGGCGTGGTCCTCCTCCGGCCGGTAGACGTCGTCGCCCGGGCGGAGGTTGCCGCTGATGTGCACGAGCGATCGCACGCGGTCGGGATGGGCGAGCGCGAGCAGCATGCCGATGTCGGCCCCGTCGCTGAACCCGAGAACGTGCGCCGACGTCAGCCCGAGGACATCCATCAACGCGATCGTGTCGGCGACCCCGTCGTCGTAGTGGAACGGTCCGGGCCGGTCGGGGGTGCGGCCGTGACCGGGGCGCTCCGGTGCGTGCACCGCGTAGCCGGAGAGCTGCTCCGACAGTTCGCGCATGACCTCGGCGGAACAGAAGCCGCCGTGGAGGAAGATCACGGGCTCACCCGATCCGGTCACGTCGTAGTAGGCGGAAACGCCGTTCAGCTCGGCAAAGGCCATGTGCTCAGTCTCCCCCGGGTTCTCCGTGGCCGGCCACGTCGGATCTGCCCATCGCGAAGTCGGGCCATGTCGATCGGAGCAGGGTCCGTTCAGGCCCAGGTCACCGTGCCGCGGGCGAGAACGCCGCCCGCGGACGACACCGCCAGAACCTCGCTCGACCCGTCGGCGCGTGACCCCTGGAGGCGGAAGCCGCGGTCGACGAAGATCGGGGCGACGGCGCGGAACCGGAACGCCGCGACGGTGCGGTCGTCGTGGCGGCGGGCGGCATCGAGCAGCAGGATGCGAGTCAGCGGCCCGTGCACGAGGAGGTCGTCGAGGCCTTCGACCCCCCTCGCCCAGCTCCGGTCGTAGTGCACGAGGTGGGTGTTGAAGGTGAGCGCGGAGAAGCGGAACAGCTGCCGCGCATCGAGGGCCGCGTCCTCGGTCCAGTCGGCCGAGGGGGGCGCGGGCTCGACGCGTGCGGGCGGCGCGTCCGCGTCGGCCGCCTCGAGGAAGACGTCGTGCCAGGTGCTCGCGATCGCGACCTCGCCGTCGATCAGGTACTCGCGCTCGGCGTCGGCGAACACGAGTCGCCCCGCGCGGCCGGTCTTCTCGACGATCGATCCCGCGCGCGCCTCCTGGGCGATCTCGGCGCCGAAGCGCAGCGGGCGGTGGAAGACGGTGTCCTCGCCCGCGTACAGCCGCCGCGGCAGGTCGATCTCGGGAAGGATGCCGTCGCGGGCGGGGGTGCCGTCGGGGCGGAGGTCGGCGAACGGCACGTCGAACGGGAAGGTCAGGCCCTCCCAGCCCGGGGGCAGCTCGCCGCCGTCCACCGGCTCGGCGGCCGTCGGGGCGAAGGTGCCGCGGTAGAGCGCGGCGGCGCGGAGGTCGAGTCTCTCGGTGCGCATCCGGTCCTTCCTTCAGCGGTCAGGCCACGCCTGCGGCCGTGAGGGCCGTCGCGACGCGGGACGGCAGCGGACGCCCGAGCGTGCGGGACATCCACTGCGTGACCCGCACGAGCGCCTCGAGGTCGATGCCGGTCTCGATGCCGAGCCCGTGCAGCAGCCAGACGAGGTCCTCGGTGGCGAGATTACCGGTCGCCCCCTTCGCGAACGGGCACCGGCCGAGGCCGCCGGCCGAACTGTCGTACTCCAGCACGCCCGCGCGCAACCCGGCCTGCACGTTGCCGAGCGCCTGGCCGTAGGTGTCGTGGAGGTGCAGGGCGAGGCGCTCGCGCGGGACCCCGGCGGCCGCGGTGAGCTCGACGACGCGGTCGACGTGCGCCGGGGTGCCGGTGCCGATCGTGTCGCCCAAGGCGACGGTCGACGCGCCGGCCTCGTGCAGCCGTGCGGCGAGGGCGGCGACGCGGTCGTGGGCGACCGGGCCCTCCCATGGGTCGCCGAACGACATCGAGAGGTAGGCGCGCACCGGGATGTCGGCGTCACCCGCCGCGGCGATGACCTGTTCCGAGATGGCCAGCGAGCCCTCGATCGTGGTGTTCAGGTTGGCGGCGGCGAAGCTCTCGGTCGCGCTCGCGACGACGGCGACCTCGCGGATGCCGGAGGCGAGGGCGCGGTCGAACCCGCGCAGGTTCGGCACGAGCGCGATCTGCCGCACCCCGGCGGTGGGGCCGAGGCCGGCGACGACCTCTTCGGCGTCGGCGAGCTGGGGAATCCAGCGCGCCGGCACGAAACTCGTCACCTCGACGGCGCCGAGCCCCGTGGCGGCGAGTCGCCGGGCGAACTCGGTCTTCACCTCCGGGGGCAGGATCTCGGGTTCGGCCTGGAGGCCGTCCCGCGGGCCGACCTCGTAGACGCGCACGCGGCTCGGCAGCGCGGCATCCGCCACCGGCTGCGGCGCCGGATGCCAGGCGGCCGCCTCGCTCACCTGGCGGCCCGCAGTTCGGCCAGCACTTCCTCGGCGTACTCGAGGCGGATGCGCTTGTCGGCGACGATGCGCTCGGCGACGTCGGCGATCTCGTCGGGCCTCGCGCCGGCCGACGCGGCGATCGTGCGCGCATGCAACGTCATGTGGCCGCGCTGGATGCCTTCGGCCGACAGGGCGCGCAGGGCGGCGAGGTTCTGGGCCAGCCCGACGGCGGCGACGATCTCGGCCAGTTCGCGCGCCGTAGTCACTCCGAGCAGCCGTACCGCCGCCTGGGCGACGGGATGCGCGCGGGTCGCCCCGCCGACGAGGCCGACCGCGAGCGGCAGCTCCATCGTGCCGACCAGGTGGCCGTCCTGCCCCAGCTCGTAGTGGGAGAGGGCCGTGTACCGCCCGTCGAGCACCGCGTGCGAGTGGGCGCCGGCCTCGACGGCGCGGGTGTCATTGCCGGTCGCCAGCACGACGGCGGTGATGCCGTTCATGATGCCCTTGTTGTGGGTCGCCGCCCGGTAGGGGTCGGCCTCGGCGAACGCGCTCGCGTGCACGATGTCGGCGACCACCTGGGGTCCGCCGAGCAGCTCTCCGTCGAACACCGCACGCACCCGAGTGAGGCGCTGGTCGGCCTTGTTGCTGAGGATGCGCAGCAGCGACCGGCCGCCGGCGAGCTCGCCGATGCGCGGGGCGAGCGCCTCGGCCATCGTGTTCACCGCGTTGGCGCCCATGGCATCCCGCACGTCGACGTGGAGGTGGGCCACCAGATGCACGCCGGTGCGGGTCGGCAGGACGCGCACCCGCAGGTCGATCGGGCCGCCGCCGAACCTGACCAGCACCGGATCGCAGGCGGCCGCCGCGGCGAGCAGTTCGTCGCGGGCCTCGAGCAGTCGCAGGCGGCCGGCTTCGGGGTCGACGACATCCACGACCTGGATCTGGGCGATCATCACGTCGCCGGTCGTCGAGGTGTGGAAGCCGCCGTGCACGCGGGCCATGCGCGCGGCGTTCGACGCAGCGGCGACGACGCTCGGCTCCTCGGTCGCCATCGGCACGAGGTGGTCGCGGCCGTTGACCGTGAAGTTGGTGGCGACGCCGACCGGCACCCCGATCAGGCCGACGACGTTCTCGATCAGATGGTCGGCCTGCTCGAGCGTGAGGCCTGCCGCGGGGTCGAGAGCGCTGAGCGCGCCGGCCTCGAGTTCCGCACCCTCGGCGACGCGCCGCCGGCGCTCGAGCGGGTCGGAGTCGCGCAGCCCCGAGAGTCGGCTGTTGATCGGCACGGGCGCTCCTCCACGGTCGTGTCAGCGCGCACTCCCTGGTACGCGTCGGTTCACCCTACGAACGGGGTGCGCGTGGGCGTATGGGCGCATCCTCCACGCTCTCGGCGAGACCATGTGCGGATCGAACGCCGCCTCTCGCGGCACCGTGCGCCGCGGTCAGGAGGGGGTGGTCGGACGGAGGAGCCGCTCGCGGAGGTCGTCGAGGCGCACGGCGATCCCGATGCGGAACAGCCGCTCGTCGTCGCGCCAGTCGTCGCCGAGCACGCGGTCGAGCCGTTCGAGGCGCTGCAGGATCGTGTTGGTGTGAAAGTTGAGGGCGCGCGCTGTCCGTGTGGGGCTCGCGTTGTTGCGCACGAACGCCCTCAGTGTGCCGAGCAGATCGGTGCCACGATCGGCGTCGTAGGTGCGCACGGCGCCGATCGTGTCACGCAGGAACCCCGACAGGGTGCTCGCGTCGGTGTCGAGCACCGCCGAGTACGGCAGGTAGTCGTCGGTGCTCGTCGCCAAGTCGTCGATCTCGAGCGCCGCCAGCAGCCGGGCGGTGCGCATCGCGACGATGAACGCCGCCGGCAGCGTGCCCGGTGCCGCCGGCGGGATGACGGCGAGCACGGGACGCTGAATGGCGTGCGCCACGCGGGCGCGGAACTGCTCGGCGTCGACCGGCGAGCGTACCGACGAGTAGGCCGCGACGACGAAGCCGCGGTACTCGCCGACGAGGGCGCGGTCGTCGAGGAACGGGCCGATCGCGCGAGCGGCCGCCGTGCGGTGCTCGCCCGGGACCGCGAACAGTAGAAGGGCATCGAGTTCGTCGATCGCGACGCCGATCCGCCGGGCACGCCGCTCGACGTCGGCCCGGCGCTCGGGCACGTCGTCGAGGAGGTCGGCGACGAGTTCGCTCTGCACGCGATGGTCGGCGCCGGCGATCGCCTCCTGCTGCAGCGCGAGGAGCGCGCCGACCTGCGCCGCGCGCTCGATCGTGCGGAAGTCGACGGCACCGAGCTCGAACTCGCCGTCGCCGAGCAGCACCGCCCCGAAGTCCTGGGACCCCGCGGTCAGCGCGGCGACGGCGCGGATCCCGCCCGGGTCGGTGATCGGAACGCAGTGACCCGAGCGCCGGCTCTCCGAGATCGCGCCGCGCACGGCATCCGCGATCTGCAGCATGCCGGGGGCGAGCGGGAGCCCCGCGGCCGCGAGAACCTGCTCGCGGGCGTCGACGATCGCGACCGTGCGACCGAGCGCCGAGGCGAGTGTCTCGGCAACCGGCGAGAAGCCGCCGCCGGCGAGCACCGCCTGCACGAGTTCCTGGTGCACGGTGTTGGCGCGATCGCGTTCGGCGATGTGGCCGGTGAGCCGCTCGAGCGCCTGCCGCGTCTCGTCCTCGGACTCGCGCAGCTCGCGCAGGGTCTGCGCCGTCTGAAGCACCACGGAGGCGTGGTCGGCGAGGGCGGAGAGCAGCGCGATCTCCTCCGGGGCGAAGGCGTAGGCCTCGCGGTTGGCGACGAACAGCACGCCGAGCACGTCATCGCCGGAGAGCATCGGCACCCCGAGCATCGAGACGAGACCCTCGGCGGCGACGGCGTCGTCGATGCCCTGGTCGTGACGCTCCTGCTCGTACTCGGCGTAGCGGGTGACCGACTGCGGCGTGCGGGTCTCGACGACGACGCTCGCGAGCCCCCGGCCCGGCGGAACCCGGAGGTGCTGGAACTCGGCGCTGACCGTACCGGCTGTCTCACGCACGCGCAGCTCGCGGGTCGCGGCGTCGAACTCGGAGAGGTAAGTGACGTCGCCGCCCATCATCTCGTGGGCGCGCTGCACGAGCCGGGCCAGCACGGCGTCGGTGTCCCGCAGCTCGGCGAGCTCGCGCGCGCTCGAGAACAGCGCCGACAGTTCGTGCTCCCGGCGGCGCAGGCGGGTGTGCTCGGCGCGGGCCCGGTGCGCACGCTCGGCGAGGTCGGTCGCGGCGACGCCTTCGAGGCCCAGACCTTCGAGGGCGTCACCGACGGCGGTGGGGCCGACGACGGCGTCGATGAGGGCGCTGATCGCCGTCGCCTGCTCGTCGTCCGCCACGCGGAACCCTCTCGTCACGTCGGTCTCGGGCGACCGTCGTTCCTCAGCGTGCCTCATGCGCGGTTCATTCCTCAAGCCGAGGAGGCGGAGGAATGTCACACGACTCCGGCGGGAGCATGTCCGGAACCACCATCCCCGGTCGTCCGCGCGAGCGCCTAGCTTGAAGGAGTGCCTGTCAACGCGCTTCCGCTCGGCCTGCCCGGCCTCCCGACCCGTCCGGGCGCGCTCGCCGGCGTCGTCGTGCTCGACCTGTCGCGCGTGCTGGCCGGCCCGTACTGCGGCAAGATGCTCGCCGACTTCGGCGCGACCGTCATCAAGGTGGAGAACCCGCGGGACGCCGACGTCTCCCGGGGCTTCCCGCCGTACCTGAAGGCCGGCGACGACGAACTCAGCGGGTACTACACCCAGTACAACAACGGGAAACTGGCGATCACCCTCGACTTCGCGACCGATGGCGGGAAGCAGGCGCTGCTCGACCTCGTCGCGCACGCCGACATCGTGATCGAGAATTTCCGCCCCGGCACGATGGCGAAGCTCGGCCTCGGCTACGACGTGCTCGCGGCGGTCAACCCGCGCCTGGTCTACACGGCGATCTCGGGCTACGGGCAGACCGGATCCCGCAGCCGGCGCCCGGCCTTCGACAGCACGGCCCAGGCGGCCGGTGGCCTGTGGTCGATGAACGGCGAGCCCGACGGCATCCCGACCCGGGTCGGCGTCACGATGGGCGACCTCGCCGCGACGCTGTTCGGCATCACCGGCACCCTGCTCGCCCTGCGGCACGCCGAGGCGACGGGGGAGGGGCAGCTCGTCGACGTCGCCCAGGTCGACAGCGTGATCGCCCTCACCGAGTCCGCGGTCGTCGACTACACGGTCGACGGCAAGATCGCGCGGCCGACCGGCAACGCGCACAGCTGGGTGCGGCCGTACGAGCTGTTCCCGTGCGCCGACGGGCACGTGTTCTTCGGCGCCTACACCGACAAGCTGTGGCGGGATGCCTGCGCCGTGTTCGGGCAGCCCGAACTCGCCGACGATCCCGAGATCGACACGATGCGCAAGCGCTTCGATGAGCAGACCTACCTCCGGCGCGTGCGGCCGATCGTCGTCGAGTGGTTGTCGCGGCACACCGGCGCCGAGCTCGAGGCGATGGCGAGCGACGTGCTGCCGATCACGCTCGTGCGCACGATCGACCAGGTGGTCGACGACCCCGGCACCGCGGAGCGCGACATGGTGGTGGAGGTCGAGCAGCCCGGCTTCGGTCCGCTGCGGATCTTCGGACAGCCGATCAAGCTCGGGGCGACCCCCGCGGAGCCGGCCCGGCCGGCGCCCGGGTTCGCCGAGCACACCGACGTCGTGCTGCGGGGGATCGCCGGGTACACCGCCGACCAGGTCGCCGGGCTGCGCGCCGCGGGCGCGGTCTGACCCGGGAGACCAGATGACGTCGCTGCTGCTGCGGGAGGCCCTCCTCGACACCGGGTCACCGGCCGACGTCCTGCTGAGCGACGGGGTGATCGCCGCGATCGGCGCCCCCGGAACCGTCGACGCCGCGGGCGCCGAGGAGGTCGCTCTTGGCGGCCGCTACCTCAGCCCGGGACTGTGGGATGCGCACCTGCACTTCACCCAGTACGTCATCCAGCGCCGGCGGTTCGACCTCACGCGCGCCCGGAGCGCGGCCGAGACGCTCGACCTCGTGCGCGCCGAACTCCGCGCCCACCCGCGCGACCCGGGCGAGGTCTTCGTCGGCTACGGCTTCCGCGACGGAACCTGGCCCGATGCACCGACCCGGGAGGGCATCGACGCCCTCGGGGCGAACGTGCCGGTCGTGCTGATCAGCGGCGACCTGCACTGCGCCTGGCTCGACCGCACCGCCCGCGAGCGCTGGGGCATCGAGACGGATGCCACCGGCCTCGCCCGCGAGAACGCCTGGATCAACGCGGCGAAGAATCTCGGCGAGGCCGAGGCGCTCACCGACGAGGCGTTCCGCGAGGCGGCGCTCGCCGCAGCCCGCCGCGGCGTCGTCGGCGTCGTCGAGTACGAGCACGCCGACAACCTCCGGGACTGGCCCGCTCGGGTCGCCGCGGGTGTCGACCTGCTGCGGGTCGAGGCCGCCGTCTGGCCCGACCGGCTCGACGAGGCGATCGCGCTCGGGGTGCGCACGGGCGACCCGCTCGACGTCGCCGGGTCACCGCATCCCGGGCTCGTCCGGATGGGGCGGCTCAAGGTCGTCGTCGACGGTTCGCTGAACACGCGCACCGCGCTGTGCTGGGACCCGTACCCGGCGGCCGGCGCCGACCACGGGCATCCCTACGGCATCGCGAGCGTGCCCGTCGACGACCTGCGCGAGCTGCTGATCCGCGCCCGGGAGGCCGGCATCGAAGCCGCCGTGCACGCGATCGGCGACCGCGCCAACAGCGACGTTCTCGACACCTTCGAGAGCCTGCGGATGCGCGGGATCATCGAGCACGCGCAACTGGTCGCCGAGCGCGACTTCCCGCGATTCGCCGCCCTCGGGGTGATCGCGAGCGTGCAGCCTGAGCACGCGATGGACGACCGCGACGTCGCCGACATCCACTGGGCGGGGCGCACGGGACGCGCGTTCGCGTTCGGGTCGCTGCTCGCCGCAGGGGCCGAGTTGCGGCTCGGCTCGGACGCCCCCGTCGCCGCGCTCGACCCGTGGATCTCGATCTCCGCCGCGACCACCCGCGCCCGCTCCGGGCGAGCCCCCTGGCACCCCGAGCAGATCATCCCGTTCGAGGTCGCCCACGCTGCGTCCGTGCGCAGCCGGGTCGCGGTGGGAGAGGTCGCCGACCTCGCCGTCCTCGATCGCGACCCCGCTCTCCTCTCCGGCGAGGAGCTGCGCACCCTGCCGGTGGCGGCGACGCTGCTCGCCGGGCGCTTCACCTGGAACGCGCTTTAACGTTCCCGACATCGAGAGGTCCGCCATGCTGCCGAGCGAACTGAGCCGGGTCGATCTGGAGGGCCTCCGCGTCCGCCTCGGGACGCCGGAGGCGGCGACGACGCAGAAGATCTCGGACGCCCTCGACGACAACTGTCTCGCGTTCCTCGCGCACTCCCCCTTCTGCGTGCTCGCGACGGCGGCGGCCGACGGCGGCTGCGACAGCTCCCCGCGCGGCGACTATCCCGGTTTCGTGCGAGCGCTCGACGACCGCACCGTCGTCATCCCCGACCGGCTCGGCAACAGGCTGGCCGACTCGTTCACGAACATCCTCGAGAACGGGCACGTCGGGCTGCTCTGCTTCGTGCCCGGGATGATCGAGACGCTGAGGATCAACGGCACGGCCTTCATCACCGACGACCCGGCCGTGCTGGCGATGCTCGAGCAGGATCACGTCGTGCCGCAGCTCGCGATCGTCGTGCAGACGGAGCAGGTCTACCTGCACTGCGGCCGGGCACTGCTGCGCTCGGGGCTCTGGGATGCCGAGATGCAGGATCTCGCCGCCGAGGTCCCGAGCGCCGGCACGATCTGGGCCGCGATGTCGGGCTGGGATGCCGACGTCGCCCAGGTGATCGACGAGGCGAGCATCACGGGCTACCGGACGCTGTACTGATGCGCGACCGCACGGGCATGATGCCCCTCGTCGTCCGCGACGTGGTGCGGGAGACACCGTCGATCGTGACGATCCGGCTCGAGCATCCCGACGGCCGGGTGCTTCCGTCGTGGGAGCCGGGGGCGCACATCGACGTTCAGCTGGTCACCCGGCACGAACGGCAGTACTCGCTGTGCGGCGACCCCGCCGACGTGCGGGCGTACCGCATCGCGGTGCTGCGCGAAGAGCTCTCGCGCGGCTCATCCGCCTACGTGCACCGCTTCCTGCGGGTCGGCAGCACCGTGCATGTGCGCCCGCCCCGCAACCTGTTCCCCCTCGGCCCCGCCGACCGCTATCTGCTGCTCGCCGCCGGCATCGGCATCACCCCGATCCTCGCGATGGCGCGGCACCTCGCGGTCGCAGCCGCCGACTGGCGGATGATCTCTCTCGCCCGACGGCGGGACGACGTCGCGTTCGCGGCCGAGCTGGCGGGCTTCGGCGAGCGCGTGAGCGTGCACCTGAGCGGCGAGCAGGGCCGGCTCGACCTCGGCGCCGTGCTGGCCGGACTGCCGACCGGAACCGACGTCTACGCCTGCGGTCCCGGCGGGTTCACGGACGAGCTCACGGAGCGAAGTGCGGCGCTGCCGCCCGGGGTGCGGCTGCACCTCGAGCGCTTCGAGCCGCGGCGGCAGGCGCACGGCCCCGACGAGGCGTTCACCGTCGCCTGCGCCCGGTCGCAACTCCGGGTCGAGGTTCCCGCTGACCGCCCGATGCTCGGGACGCTCCAGGGCGCCGGTCTCGATCTGCCCGGGTCCTGCTTGCGCGGCGTCTGCGGATCGTGCGCCGTGACCGTCCTGGATGGTGTTCCCGATCACCGGGACTCGCTCACGGCCGATCCGTCGTCGACGACGATCTACCCCTGCGTGTCGCGTTCGCTCACGCCGGAGATCGTGCTCGACCTCTAGGCCGACCAGACCTTCTCTCCGGCGATCCACGTCTCCGCGACCCGTACGGTCGAGATCTCGGCGGCGGGGACGCTGAAGATGTCGCGATCGAGCACGACGAAATCGCCGGCGGCGCCAGGCGCCAGCACACCGACCGCGGCGTCGAAGGCGACCAGCCGGGCGGCGCGCGAGGTGTACAGCAGGAGGGCCTGTTCGACCGACACAGCCTCCGCCTGACCGATGTCGGAGCCGTCGTGCGCGAGACGCCGCACGGCGGCCTCCACCGAGACGAACACGTCGTCGGCGTCGTGCCACGCGGTCGCCGGGCGGTCGGACGACAGTGCGAGCGGCAGGGTCGACGCGAACAGCGACTTGATCGGATACGCAACCTCGGCCTGCTCCGGCCCGAGGTTGCTGCGGTAGGCGGCCGTCTCGGCGAACAGGAAGATCGTGTGCGTCGCGATCCCGAACCCGACCCGGGCCCCGGCGATCCGCGCGAGGAGGCCGGGGCTCACCAGCGTCGCGTGCTCGAACCGCACCGACGGGATGCCGGCGAGCCACGGCTGTTCGTCGCCGATCAGGTCGACCACGTGATGCAGGGCCCGGTCGCCCATCGCATGCACCGCGAGCTGCACGCCGTTGCGCCGCGCCCAGCCCAGAGCGGCGCGCAGCTCGTCGTCGGTCAGGGTCGGGATGCCGTGCTCGTGCGAGTCGGGGTAGGCGTCGTCGACCCACGCGGTGCGGTTCGAGAAGGCGCCGTCGACGAGCACTTTGCACCCCGCGATGCGCACCGGCCCCTCGGCGTCCCCGGGCGCGAGGTCGGGCAGGTCGGGCGACCATCCCGGGTAGAGCGCGGCGCGCGGCCGGAACCCCAGGTCGCGGGCCGCGCGGAAGGTGGCGACCGGGTCGGGCACGAACGTCGACAGCAGGTCGCAGATCCCGGTGATGCCGTGGGAGAGGAAGTGCTCGTCGAAGCCGGCGAGCCGGCGGGCGTACTCGGGCCCGCCGGGATCGGGCAGGTGCGCCGCCACCGCGTCGACCGCCGCGATCTCGGTGAGCACGCCCGTCGGGATGCCGTCGGCATCCCGTTCGAAGCGCGCCCCGGCCGGGTCTGGGGTCGCGGCGGTGATGCCGGCGATCTCGAGCGCCCGGGTGTTGGCCGACGCGGAGTGGCTGTCGCAACGCCAGACGAGCACAGGCTGCGTCGTCGACACGGCGTCGAGGTCGTGCCGGTCGGGCACGCGACCCTCGGGGAAGACGGCGTCGTCGAAGCCCGACCCGAGGATCCAGGCGTCGGCACCGTTGCCCACGGCGGGGTGGGAGCGCAGCAGCTCGAGCAGCCCGGCGAGCGAGGTCACCGCGGGCGGCAGCAGGTCGAGGAACTCGGTGCGCGTCGCCATGACCGCGGGATGGGTGTGCAGGTCGAGCAGTCCGGGCAGCACCGTGCGCCCGCCCAGGTTCGTCGACGGCTCTCCCGCGACCTCGGCGGCGTCGCCGACCCAGGTGACGAGCCCCTCCTCGATGCGGAGCGCCGAAGCCCGATCGTTCTCGTCGCGGCCCGTGAAGACGACCGCGTTGGTGAAGAGGGTCATCCGACGCGCACCCGTGGGTCGAGGATGCCGTACACGAGGTCGACGGCGACGTTGAGCAGCACGACGAGGAAGGCCGCGAAGAGGGTGAGCCCGACGATGGCCTGCACGTCGACGAACGACACCGACTCGATGAGCAGCGACCCCATCCCCGGGATCGCGAACACCCGCTCGACGATCACTGCGCCGCCGAGCAGGGCGCCGAGGTCGAGGCCGAAGACCGTGATGACCGGCAGGAGCGCCGTGCGCAGCCCGTGGCGGGCGACGACGCGACTCTCGCGCAAGCCCTTCGCGCGCGCGGTGCGGATGTAGTCCTGCCCCAGCACCTCGAGCATCTCGCCGCGGGTCAGCCGCGCGTAGACCGCGGCGTACACGAAGGCGATCGCGATCCACGGCAGCACGAGCCTCCGGAACCACTCCACCGGGGAGTCCTCGAACGGGATGTAGCCCGAGACCGGCAGGAGTCCGAGCCAGAAGCCGAAGACGAGGATCGCGAGCACGCCCGCGAGGTACACCGGCGTCGAGACCCCGGTGATCGAGAAGAGCATGATGCCGCGGTCGACGATCGTGTTCCGCTTGAGCGAGGCGAGCAGGCCGCCGGCGACGCCGAGGATCAGGAACAGCACCGCGCCGCCCACCGCGATCGACGCGGTCGCCGGGAACCGCGCCGCGATGAGGTCGGTGACGGTCGCGTTGAGCCGGAACGAGTAGCCGAAGCACGGCGCGTCGCACACCGTGGATCCGCCGGTGCCGAAGGATCGCCCGAACACGATGCCCTTGAGGAACTCGCCGAGCTGCACGAACCAGGGCTGGTCGACGCCCATGTACTCGCGGATCTTCACGAGGTCCGCCTCGGAGCACGGTCGGCCGCAGGCGAGCCGCGCGGGGTCGGAGGGCAGCAGGTAGAAGATCGCGAAGGTCGCGACCGCGATGAACAGCAGCACGACGAAGACGCCGGCGAGCCGGAACGCGATGTACCGAGCGAGCTTCATGCGAGTTCCGTTTTCATCGGCGGGCCGTCCTCGGGTCGAGCGCATCGCGCAGGCTGTCGCCGAACACGTTGAACGCGAGGGTGATGAGGAACAGCGCCGCGGCGGGGAAGATCAGGTACATCGGGCTCGTGCGCACCCAGAGGATCGCCTCGTTGATCGTGCGACCCCAGGACGGCGTCGGCGGGGTGACCCCGACGCCGAGGAACGAGAGCACGGCCTCGGTGGCGATCATCGACGGGATGATGATCGACGTCACGATGACGATCGTCGCTCCCACGTTCGGCAGCACCTGCCCGAGGACGATGCGCCACGAGCGCGCCCCCATCGCCTTCGACGCGACGACGAAGTTGCGCTCGCGGAGGGCGAGCGCCTGGCCGCGCACGATGCGCGAGATCGGGGGCCAGCCGAAGAGGCCGATGATCAGGACGATGAACGGCGGCCGGGGCAGGTCCGGAGGGATGACGGCCATCAGGGCGATGAGGAAGACGAGGATCGGGAACCCGAACAGCACGTCGACGACCCGGCTCACCACGCGGTCGTACCAGCCGCCGAAATAGCCCGACGTGATGCCGACGATCGTGCCGATCAGGACCGCGACCAGCGTCGCCGTGATGCCCACGAAGAGCGAGGTGCGCGCCCCGTGCACGACGATCGAAAACAGGTCGCGCCCGGTGAGCGGTTCGACGCCGAACCAGTGCGCGGCGCTGATGCCGCCGCCCCAGCCGACGGGCTGGCCGCGCCCGTCGAGCAGATCCTGATGATAGGTGTACGGGTCGTTGCCGGTGAGTCCGCTGAGCAGGTCGGCAGCGAGTGCCGCGAGCAGGAAGGCGGCGATCACCGTGAACGACGCGACCGCCATCGGGTCGCGTCGCAGCGTGCCGACGAGAGTGCGGAAGCCCGTCTTGCGACTCGGCACCGCGGCGTCGTCGCGCACCACTCCGGTCGCCGTCATGCCGCCACTCCTTCATCGTCGGTCGGGGTGAGGGTCTGCCACACCTCACGCCGCGCGCGCTGCTCGACCGGGTCGGCGACGGGCGCGGCGGCGAGAAGCCGGCGGGTGTACGGATGCTCGGGAGCGGTCAGCACCCGCTCGCCCGGCCCCGACTCGAGCAGCACCCCGCGGCGCAGCACCCCGACCTCGTCGGCGAGCTCCTTGACGACGGCCAGGTCGTGGCTGATGAAGAGGCAGGCGAACCCGAGCTCGCGCTGGAGCTCGGCGAGCAGTTCGAGCACGCGCGCCTGCACCGAGACGTCGAGTGCGCTCGTCGGCTCGTCGGCGATGAGCAGGGTCGGGTGCAGGGCGATCGCCCGCGCGATGGCGACGCGCTGCCGCTGACCGCCGGAGAGCTCGTGCGGGAAGCGGTCGATCGTCGCGCGGGGCAGGTGCACGGCATCCAGCAGGTCGGCGGCCCGCGCACGGCGCGCGTCGGCCGTCTGACGGGTGTGCAGCCGCAGGGGTTCGGTGATCGCGTCCCCGATCTGCGCGCGCGGGTTGATCGACGACGCCGGGTCCTGGAAGACGTAGCCGATGCTGCGGCGCATGCGGCGCAGCTCGCCGGCCGATGCCTTCGCGATGTCGGCGCCCGCGACCCGGATCGTGCCCGAGCGCAGCGGCAGCAGGCCGGCGAACGCGCGGCCGATCGTCGACTTGCCCGATCCGGACTCGCCGACGAGTCCGTAGGTGCGCCCGTGCGGGATGCGGAACGACGCCCCCTCGACGGCGACGACGCCGCCGCGCAGGCCGCGACCGCCGTAGACGATGCGCGCGTCGACCGCCTCTGCGGCGATGTCGTCGCCGGTCGCGACGTGCTCGGCGGCGACGACCCGGTCGGTCGTGCGGATGCGGTCGAGCTTCGGCACCGCGGCGAGCAGCTCGCGCGTGTAGTCGCCCTCGGGGGCGGCGAAGATCGTGCCGACCGGGCCCGTCTCGACGACTTTGCCTGCCCGCAGCACGACGACGTCGTCGGCGAGGTCGGCGACGACGCCCATGTCGTGGGTGATGAGGAGCACGGCGGTGTCGCGCGTGTCCCGCAGCGAGCGCAGGAGTTCGAGGATGCCGGCCTGCACGGTCACGTCGAGCGCGGTCGTCGGCTCGTCGGCGATGAGGGCCACCGGGTCGCAGGAGATCGCCATCGCGATCATCGCCCGCTGGAGCTGGCCGCCGGAGAGTTCGTGGGGGTAGGCGCGCGCGGTGCGCGCCGGGTCGGGGAGCCCGACCGAGGAGAGGAGTTCGAGGACGCGGTCGCGGACGACCGCGCCGCGCAGTCGCGGCTGATGCGCGGTGATCGCCTCGGCGATCTGCCAGCCGATGCGGTACGCCGGGGTGAAGGCGCTCATCGGTTCTTGGAAGATCGTGCCGATGCGCCCCCCGCGGATGCGACGCAGGTGCGCCGCATCCGCGGTCGTGAGCTCGTCGCCCTCGAGCCGGATGCTGCCGGAGACCGTGGCGGTCGGCGGCAGCAGCCCGAGGATCGACATGGCCGTCGCGCTCTTGCCCGAGCCCGACTCCCCGACCAGCGCCAGCACGCGACCGCGCTGGAGCTCGAAGGAGATGTCGTCGACGGCGGGCGGGACAGGGCCGGCCGAGGCCGTCCGCGGGGTGAAGGCGATCCGAAGTCCGCTCACCGCGAGGATGGTCTCGGCGCGACCCTGCCCGCTCATTCGGCCTGGCTCAGCGTGAGGTAGTTCGGGTAGGACGGGAAGGCCGGCACATCGAACGCCGCGATCCCGCTGCCCGGGAGGAACGCGTTCCGGGTGAGGTACAGCGGGAGGAACGATCCGGTCTCCATGATCGACTGGTCGATCGCCGTCCACTTCTCGACCGCCGCGTCGATGTCCGGCTCGGCGATCGCGGCGGCGATGGCCGCGTCGATCTCCGGGTCGACCATGCGGGCGAGGTTGTAGCCGCCGTCGATGTACTTCGACTGGAAGATCAGCTCGATGTACGCACCCGGGCTCGGGTAGTCGCCGATCCAGTACGACAGGAACATGTCGTAGTTCGGGTTGCCGCCCATCGCATCGCCGTACATCACGCCGAGGTCGAGCGGGTTGATGTTGACGGTGATGTTCGCTTCGGCGAGAGCCTGCTGCAGTGCCTCGGCCGCCGCGGTGTCCTCGTTGGCGACCCACAGGTCGAGCGTCACGCCGTCAGCGTATCCCGCTTCGGCGAGCAGCTCCTTGGCCTTCTCGACGTCCCGCGGGTACAGGTCCGACTCCTCGTGGCCGTTGATGCCGTTCGGGATGACCGTCGAGGTGGCGACCGCCGCCTCTTCTCCGCCGAGAGCGAGCACGATCGCCTCGCGGTCGACCGCGTACTGCACGGCCTGGCGCACGAGGATGTCGTCGAGCTCTTCGCTGTCGTTGTTGAGGGCGACGTAGAACTGCAGCCCGCCGTCCGACGTGATGAGCCGCTCCGAGGCGGCCGGGTCGGCGCTGACGAGCGCGAGCTCGGCGGCGCTCAGGCCGGAGGAGTTGATCGAGTGCTGCGCGTCACCGACGTCGGAGATGAGCGTCTGCGCGACCGTCGACGGGTTCTGGCTCTGCCGGAAGACGATCTTGTCGTACTCGGCGGTCCGGGCGTCGTCACTCGACGGCTCCCAGTACTCGTTGCGCACGAGGACGGTCTCGTTGCCGGCCTCGTTCGACTCGATCATGTACGGACCCGAGGCGACCGACTTCTGGTCGTAGGCGGCGACGTCCTCGCCCTCACCGGCGGGAACCGGAACGAACGGGTTCATCGCGGCGAGCCACGGCCAGTCGCCGAAGGGCTGGGTGAGGTTGAAGACGATCGTCTGGTCGTCGGGCGTCTCGATCGACGCGAGGTCGCCGCCGTCGTACGGGCCGGTGTACTCGGAGCCGCCGACGAGCAGGGCGTTGTGGTAGTGCAGGCCGCCCGCGAGCTCGTCGTCGTAGGTGCGCTCGACGCCGTACTTGATGTCGGCCGAGGTGATCGGCGTGCCGTCCTCGAAGAAGATGTCGTCCTTCAAGGTGTAGGTCCAGACCGAACCGTCCTCGTTGGGCGTGCCGGTGTCGGTCGCGAGGTCGGGGACGACCTCGACGCCGTCGGCGGTGAACGCCCACGTCGTCAGACGACGCTGCACGAGACCGAGGTACGTGGACGGGAAGTTGACGTTGGTCGCCGGGTCCCAGCCCATCTCGGTGTCGGGCATGAGCACGTAGAGCGTCGACTCGTCGTCGTCGCCTCCGCCGCCTGCCGTACAGCCGGTGAACACCAGCGCCGCGGCTGTCGCCAGCGCGACGATGCCGATGGATTTCCTCATTCGATTGCCTCCTCGTAGGTGTCGGCGCCGGGGAATGGCCGGGCCGTGCGGGGGTGGTACCGGGTGGGGCTGTCCTCGTCGGCCGACCGGGGTCTGCATCCTCCGGTGCGTCGTCGAACCGGGACGGGGGGTTATGGGTCTCGACGCTAATTCGGGCTTCTGGAACCGGATATGTGTCAGCTCACCACTGTTCACGCGAAGTTCGTGTGCGATCGTCCCGCCGCACGCACGATGCCGGCGACGAGCTCGGGCCACAGCTCCCACGGGAGGAGGTGGCCCATGCCGGGGTGGATCTGCAGCTCGGCATCCGGGATCGCCTGCGCGATCGCGACCGCCCCCGCCCAATGCAGGGTGGCGTCGTCGCGGCCGTGCACCACGAACGCCGGCACCGTGACGCCGCGCAGCAGCTCGAGGCGTTCGGGTGCGCGGAGCATCGCCTGCCACTGCCGGGTGAAGCCCGCCGGGTGGTAGCCGCGCGCGAAGGCCTCGGCCGCCTTCGCGCGCTGCCACTCCTCGCGCGGGTCGTAGGTTCCGCTCTGCACGCGGGCGTAGTCGGCGGCGAAGCCCTGCAGCTGCTCGACCGGGTACGACTCCGGAACGGTGAGGGTGTCGGGCATGGCGTGCAGGACGTGGTCGAGGTCCTTGCCCGGCAGGGTCGACCACAGTCCGACGCTCAGCACCCGGGACGGGTGGCGCAGCACCGTCAGCTGGGCGATGATGCCGCCCATCGAGTGACCGACGAGGTGGGCGGCGGAAACCCCGAGATCGTCGAGCACGCGGATGACGTCATCCGCCATCTCCTCCATGCCGTAGCCGCCGTCGAGGTCCTCGGGTCCGCCGGTGAGGTGCGAGAGCCCGGTGTCGCGGTTGTCGAACCGCACGACCCGGAAGCCCTCGGCGTGGAGGAGGGCGACGAAGTCCTCGTGCCAGCTGAGCAGCTGCGCGCCGCCGCCCGAGATGAGCACCACGAGGGGAGCGTCCGGGTCGCCGGTGACCTCGTAGTAGATCGGGATGTCGTCGGTCATCGTGTGCGGCATTCCTCGAGATTATGGCGGCGGGTGGGGCTCGGGAATGTGCCGAACGCCCACCCGCGTCCGCCCCGGGGTGGGCGATGTCAGGGCTGCAGCAGCGCGGTGACCTCGACGGCGAGCCGCCGCGCCGCCTCCTCGACATCGTTCAGATTCGCTCGCATGTACGCCGTCGTGCCGACGATGCAGGCCGCCGCGATCACCGACCCGCTCGCGTCGCGCACGGGCGCGGAGATCGAGAGGAGACCGGCGTCGTCGAACGCCTCCATCGTCAGGACTCCGTCGCGGGCGACCAGATCGGCGTGCGTGAGGAAGCGCTGGAGCTCCTGCGGGGTGTGCCGGGCGGGGAAGAGCAGCGTGATCTCGTCGCTGCGGAAGTCCATCGTCAGCGTCGGACCGCCGTCCGAGCCGATCATCGGATGCGCGCGACCGAGCCACGGCGTCATCCGCAGCCCGTCGCCCGCGAGCCCCAGCTCTTCGACGATGGTGAAGCTGCGCATCCCCTTGAGGATCGTGATGAAGCCGCAGGTGAGGGTGCGGTTCGCCGCCTCGGCCACGCGCGGCCGGCCGTGCTCGACCATCGTGGGCACGCTGGCGGCGCGGTACCAGCCCTGCACGATCCAGCCGAGCTGGAACCGGGTCGTGCGGTCGTGGCTGTGCTGCAGCAGTCCGGCGTTGCGGCAGGAATCGATGAGCCGCTGGACCCGGTCGGGTCGCAATCCGGTGGCCCGCGAGACGCCGGCGACCGAGTCGGGCCGATCGGCGAGCACCCGCAGGATGGCGAGGGCCGCCTCCAGCGGACTCGTCGCCTCGGTCGCGGCCTGCGGTTCGGTCGCCGCGGGAGGGGACGAGAGCCAGTCCTCGAGGGTGCGCGAGATCGTCCGGCTCGCCGCGACGACGGCGCGCCGGGCACGCGGCCCGTTCTGCTCGAGGCGGTTGGCGGGGAGCCGCACGGCGAGCACCGCGAAGCACTCTCCCGACGGGCCGAGCACGGGGGAGGCGATCTCGACGCCCATGCCGATCGGCGACTCGGAGAGCGGAACGGCGGCCCGGCCGGCCTCCGCGGGGGCGCCTGCCAGGATCCCCGCGGCCTCGAGCACCGCACCTTCCGTGACGCGGTCACCGACCTCCGCGGGGGAGTGCAGCGTCCAGAGCGACTCGACCGCGTCGATGACGCGGAACCCGTCGACGCCGCGTGCCGCGAGCAGGACCGTCTCGCCGGTCTGTTGCGCGGCGAGGAGCAGGGCGAACCGCAGGGACCGGGCGAACGGCGCCGCGGCGCGGCCGGAGAGGCGGACGCCGGCCGCGCCGATCCGGTAGTGGCCGTAGGCGCCACCGCGCTCCAGCATCCCGGTCGCCTCGAGTTCGGCGCACAGCCGGGAGGCCCGGCTGAGCGTCATCCCGAGGTCCCGGGCGATCGAGCCCACCGCCCGGGGGGCCGTCGGATCCGGTCGGCCGGCGACGTCCTGGAGCACGCGCAGCGCGGCGGTCACGTGCTCGGTCATGGCGGCCCCTCCGGTGCTCAGTGCAATTCGGCGACGATTGAATTGCACTGAGCACGCACTGTAACAGAGCCGAATCGGCCGATTTCTATAGTGAGCGGCACTCGTCCGGAGGCCCCCGGGACCGTCGCTGGCCCGGGCCTCCGGACGGGCCACCGCCCCACGTCTGCTCCCCTGACAGCACTGAAGGAGTTCCATGAAGTCGTCCCTCACCCGCGCCTCCCGGCGCGGCATCCTGACCGGCGTCGCCCTGTTCGGCACCGTCGCCCTTCTGGCCGGTTGCGCCGGGTCCGACGCCCCGGCGGACGACCCCGGCGCGAGTCCGCACTACGACGCGGCCGCCGCGGCGCTCCTGCCCGAGGGCACCACCGAGATCCACATCGCGACCGGGCCGGGCTACCCGCCCTTCCTCGACCTCGCGGCCGATGGCACGACGCTGAGCGGCGCCCAGATCGAGCAGGTCCGGCTGCTCGGCGAGGTGCTCGGCGTCGAGATCGTGCTCGACGACATCAAGTTCGACGCCGTCATCCCCGCGATGGAGTCGGGCAAGACCGACGGTGCGGCGATGGCGATGAGCATCACCGCCGACCGCCTCGAGTCGGTCGACTTCGTGAGCGACTACCTCGGCGGTACGTCGCTGCTGGTCGCCGCCGGCAACCCGGAGGACATCGGTCTCGAGACGATGTGCGGCCACAAGATCGGCGTGCAGATCGGCTCGGTCTACGCCGACGTCTACATGCCGGAGTTCGCCGCGCAGTGCGAAGCGGACGGCGAGCCCGCGATCGAGATCTCGACGTTCCCGACCGCCGCCGACGCGGTGCTCGCGCTCACGTCGGGCCGGGTCGAGGCGACGATGAACGACCTCGCTCCGTCGGTGTATCAGGCGGCGCAGTCGGGCGGCGTGATGGAGGCGCTCGACGTGAACTACGACCCGAGCCTGTGGGGTCTCGCCCTGGCGAAGGACTCGCCCTACGGCGAGGCGTTCGTCGCCGCGATGAACAGCCTCATCGCCAGCGGTGCCTACCTGGAGAACCTCGAGGCGTTCGGCGTCGAGGCGGGCGCGATCGAGGAGTCGGAGCTCTACACGTCCGCGGATCAGCTGGACTGATTCGTGACCTCTCCCGATTCGCTCACGGTCGGGGCTCCCCACGAGGGGGCCCCGACCCGGGTCGTCCCGCTGCGCCGCTGGGGGCAGTGGACGGCGACGGTCGTCATCCTGCTGCTGGCCGCGATGCTCGCGCAGTCGCTGGTGACCAACCCCAACTTCCGGTGGCCGACCGTCTTCGGCTACTTCCTCGACGGCCGCATCCTGCGCGGGCTCGGCACGACGCTGCTGCTCACACTCATCGCCATGGTCGTCGGAAGTGTGATCGGCGTGATCATGGCCGTCGGCCGGCAGTCGCGGAATCCGGTGGTCGCCGCCGCCGCGGGCGCCTATGTCGGCTTCTTCCGCGGCACCCCGCTGCTCGTGCAGCTGATCTTCTGGTTCAACCTCGCGGCGCTGTATCCGACGCTCGGACTCGGCATCCCGTTCGGGCCGACCTTCTTCGCCGTCGAGACCAACGCGCTCATCACCCCGTTCCTCGCGGCGATCCTCGGCCTCGGGCTGAACGAAGGCGCCTACATGTCCGAGATCGTGCGTGCCGGCCTGCTGTCGGTCGACCCCGGTCAGAAGGATGCCGCCGAGGCGCTCGGGATGCGCCGGTTCCAGGTGTTCCGCCGCATCGTGCTCCCGCAGGCGATGCGCGTCATCATCCCGCCGACCGGCAACGAGACGATCTCGATGCTCAAGACCACCTCCCTGGTGAGCGTCATCGCGATCCCGGATCTGCTGTTCTCGGTGCAGATCATCTACTCGCAGAACTTCCAGGTCGTGCCGCTGCTCATCACGGTGAGCCTCTGGTACCTCCTGGTCACGACGGTGCTCAGCACCGGACAGTACTTCCTCGAGCGCCGCTACAAGCGCGGCGACCGGGCGCGCGAGAGCTCATTCCTCACGGTGTGGCTGCGCGATCTGATCCCGCGACATGCCAAGCCCGAAAAGGAGGCCCGGCGATGACCGGCCGCCCCATGGTGGAAGCCATCGAGGTGCACAAGCAGTTCGGCGCCAATCACGTCGTGCGCGGCATCAACCTGACCGTCGAGACGGGGCAGGTGATGTGCCTGCTCGGACCCTCGGGGTCGGGCAAGAGCACCTTCCTGCGCTGCATCAACCACCTCGAGAAGATCAATGCCGGCAGCATCAGCGTCGACGGCGAACTCGTCGGCTACCGCAAACACGGCGACAGGCTCTACGAGCTGCGCGACGACGAGATCGCGCTGCGCCGCAGCGAGATCGGGATGGTGTTCCAGCACTTCAACCTCTTCCCGCACATGACGGTGCTCGAGAACCTGATCGAGGCGCCCGTGCAGGTGCGCAAGGAGAAGGTGAAGGATGCCAGCGCCCGCGGGCGGGACCTGCTCGACCGGGTCGGTCTCGCCGACAAGGCGGACGCCTACCCGCGTTCCCTCTCCGGCGGCCAGCAGCAGCGCGTCGCGATCGCCCGCGCTCTCAACATGCGGCCCAAGCTCATGCTGTTCGACGAGCCGACCTCGGCGCTCGACCCCGAACTCGTCGGTGAGGTGCTCGATGTCATGCGCGGGCTCGCCGCCGACGGGATGACGATGATCGTCGTCACCCACGAGATCGGCTTCGCCCGCGAGGTGGCCGACACCGTCACGTTCATGGACGGCGGGGTCGTCGTCGAGACCGGCCCGCCCGCCCAGGTGCTCGGAGCCCCCCAGCACGAACGCACCCGCTCCTTCCTCGCGAAGGTGCTGTAAGTCCCTTTCCTCACCCGATCCACGACAGCAAGGCAGATCCATGGAGTCATTCGACGTCGCCGTCATCGGCATGGGCGCTCTCGGCAGCGCGGCCACCTACCACCTCGCCCGCAAGGGGGTGAGAGTCGTCGGTTTCGAGCAGTTCGAACTGGGGCACGTGCGCGGCGCCTCCCACGACACGTCCCGCATCATCCGCACCTCCTACGGCGCGCCCGAGTACGTGCGGTTCGCCAAGTCGGCCTATCGCGACTGGGCCGAGCTCGAGCAGGTGTCGGGCGAGCGGCTCACCACGATCACCGGAGGGGTCATCATGATCCCGAAGTCGGGCCCCTACTCGGCCGGCGACTTCACGGCGGCGCTCGAGGCGGAAGGCGTGCCCTTCGAGCTGCTGGATGCCGCGGAACTCCAGGCGCGCTGGCCCCAATTCCGGGTGAGCGACGACGTCGAGACGATCTACACGCCCGACTCCGGCATCGTGAACGCGGCGCGCACGGTCGCGACCCTCCAGATGCAGGCGCGCGTGCACGGCGCCATCCTCCGCGACCGCACCCGGGTCGAGGCGCTCACCCCGGACGCCACGGGCGTCGTCGCGCACACCTCGGCCGGCGACGTGCACGCCGGCAAGGTCGTGCTCGCCGCCGACGCCTGGACCAACGAACTGCTCGAGCCGCTCGGCGCCGCCATCCCGCTCGTCACGATGCAGGAGCAGGTGACCTACTTCAAGCCCGCCGACCCCGACGCCTACGCCCAGGATGCCTTCCCGGTCTGGATCTGGGAGGACGAGGAGTGCTACTACGGCTTCCCGACCTACGGCGAGCCGACGATCAAGGCTGCGCGCGACATGTCGGAGAACCGGATGTCGCCCGCCCAGCGAACCTTCGAGCCGTCGCCGGAGCTACTCGCCCAGCTGTCCGGGTTCATGGGCGCGACGATCCCCGGAGCGGGCACCGCGCTGCGCACGGTGACCTGTCAGTACGCGATCACCAAGGACCGACGGTTCATCATCGGCCCGCTCGACGAGCACCCGGACATCCTCGTCGCGCTCGGCGCCGGCCACGCGTTCAAGTTCACGCCGGCGATCGGCCGGGTGCTCGCCGAGCTCGCCGTCGACGGGAAGACCGCCGACGACATCTCGGGCTTCTCGGTGACGTCGTCGGCGCCGACCGGCCTGCTCGGCGGCGACTGATCTCGACGGCCCCGTGCTGGTGCCTTCGCCCACCCGCCGCGCGGCAACGGTGGGGCGAAGGCACCTCCCGCGCGTTCGCGCACGTCCGTAGCGTCGAAGCGACCGGGAAGGAGCCTCGGGATGCCGACATCCGCCAGTTCCTCGTTCGTCGAGGAGGCCCGCGCGCTCGCCGACGATCTGGTCGAGTTGCGCCGCCGGTTGCACGCGCGTCCCGAGGTGGGCCTCCAGCTGCCCGACACGCAGGCGCTGCTGCGTCAGGCGCTCGCCGGACTCCCGCTCGAGCTCACCGCGGGAGAGCAGCTCAGCTCGCTGACCGCCGTGCTGCGCGGAGGCCGCCCCGGACCGGTCGTGCTGCTGCGGGCCGACATGGATGGCCTGCCGATCACCGAGGCGACGGGTCTCGACTTCGCAGCGACCACCGGCACCATGCACGCCTGCGGCCATGACCTGCATGCGGCCGGTCTCGTCGGCGCCGTCCGGCTGCTCGCCTCCCGGCAGGAGGAGCTGCCGGGCACGGTGATCGCGATGTTTCAGCCCGGCGAGGAGGGCTTCGCCGGGGCCCGGGTGATGCTCGACGAGGGCGTGCTCGATGCGGCGGGCGCGCGGCCGGTCGCCGCGTACGCGATCCACGTCGACTCGGTGCTCGCCTCCGGTACCGTCACCACGCGGCCGGGCGCGGTCATGGCGAGCGCCAGCGGACTCACCGTGCGGGTGATCGGCACGGGCGGCCACGCGGCGTATCCGCACCTCGGGGTCGACCCGATCCCGGTCGCGGCCGAGATGGTGCTCGCCCTGCAGTCCTTCGTCGCTCGGCGGGTTCCGGCCGTCGATCCGGCCGTCGTCTCGGTCACCGGCATCTCGAGCGACTCGACGGCTCCGAACGTGCTGTCGTCGTCGGTCGAACTGCTCGTCAACATCCGCACGCTGTCGCGCGAGACCCTCGCGCTGGTACGCACGCGGGTTCCCCCGCTCGTGTCGGGGATCGCGGCTGCGCACGGCGCCGCCGTCGAGCTCGAGTGGGCCGACTCCTATCCCGTCGCCTACAACGACCCGACCGAGACCGAGGCGGTGCTCGCGACCCTCTACGAGCTGTTCGGCGCGGACCGGGTGCCGCGAATGCCGGCGACCGCGATGGCCTCGGAGGACTTCGCCTACGTGCTCGACGAGGTGCCGGGCACCCTGCTGTTCGTCGGCGCCCGCGCCGCGGAACCGCCGCCCGCCATGCACTCCGAGCACACCGTGTTCGACGAATCCGTGCTGCCCACGCAGGCCGCGATCCTCGCGATCCTCGCCTGGCGCCGACTTGCGAAGGACGACTGATGCGCGATAACCCCGACTACGCCCTCGCCCGGCCCGAGGCCGCGAAGGAGCTCATCCGCGCGAACCCGTGGGCGACGATGGCGAGCGCGACGCCCGACGGAGTCGTCGTGTCGCACTACCCCTTCCTGCTGGACGAGGATGCCGACGCGGACGGGATCGTGCTGGTCAGCCACGTCGGCCGGCCCGACGAGCGTCTGCATCGACTCGGCGAGACCGAGACGTGCGTCGTGTTCTCCGGCCCCAGCGGATACATCTCGCCGTCCTGGTACGGGCTGCCGACCGCCGTGCCGACCTGGAACTTCGCGACGGTGCACGCCTACGGCATCCCCGAGGTGCTCTCCGACGCCGAGAACCTCGCCGTGCTCGAGAGACTCGTCGACCACTTCGAGGACCCGCTGCCGAACCCGTTCCGCATGCGCGGGACGCTCGAGAACTCCGCCTACGCGGAGCGGATCGTGCACGGCACCGTCGGGTTCCGGCTGCGTGTCACGCGGTTCGAGGGCAAGGACAAGATGAGTCAGGACAAATCCGACGAGGTCGTCGCTCGGATCGTGGCGCAGCTGCGGGCGCCCGGGCCGTACGAGAACCCGGCGCTCGCGGCCCGGATGGAACGGCTCCGCTCCGCCTAGAGCAGCGGTCCGGCGGCCTTCACCGAGATCCGCAGGGTCGGGATGGCCGCGTACGCGACGGGCACCTCGAGGATCTCCACGATCCCCACCCGTCCCGGGTCGGCGCCCGCCTCGACGGCCCGTCGGATCGCGGCGCGCTTCGCGGTCTCGATGCCCCCGGCTCGGTCGGCCTGGTCGCAGACCTCCTCGGCGCGGCCGCCGGCGAGGGCGATCGCGGCGCCCACGGCGTTCGCGACGTCGGCCCCGGTCGGGCGGAGCACCTGGGCGACTCCCGCCACCCGGTCGGGGACGAGGAATCCGCCGCCGCCGACCACCACGAGCACCTGGCCGGCGCGACCGAGCGACATCAGTTCGACGGCCGCCTCGAGGCGCTCTCGGGCCACGGCGAGCCCCGCCGTCAGCCCCTCGGCCGTCGCGGGGGCCGGCTCCGGGAGGGTCAGTCCGTCGATCGGCGAGGTCCCCGCGACGGCGACGGCATCCGTCAGCGTCGGGGTCGACCCGCCGCCGAGCAGCGACTCCTCGAGCAGTCGGTAGCCGACCGAGTCGCCGATCGGTACCCCGGCCTCGAGGTCGACGATCGTGCCGCCGCCGATGCCGACGCTGAGGACGTCGGGCATCCGGAAATTGGTGCGCACGCCGCCGATCTCGCGGGGAAGGGTCGACTCGCGCGGGAAGCCGCCGGACAGCACGCCGAGGTCGCTCGTGGTGCCCCCGACGTCGACGACGATCGCGTCGCGCACGCCCGAGAGGTGGGCGGCGCCGCGGATCGAGTTCGCCGGCCCCGAGCCGATCGTCAGCACGGGGAACCGGGCCGCCAGGTCGACGGGCATCAGGGTGCCGTCGTTCTGCGCGAAGTACGTTGCGGCGTCGAGTCCCTGCTCGGCGACGGCGGTGAGCAGCGCGTTCGTCACGTCGCGGGCGACGCCGTGGAGCGCCGCGTTGAGCACCGTCGCGTTCTCGCGCTCCAGAAGGCCGAGCGCGCCGACCTCGTGCGAGAGGGACACCGGGATGTCGGCGCCGAGGTGCTGCTCGACGAGGGCGCGGGTCGCGAGCTCCTGCTCGGGGAACGACGGGGAGAAGACGCCGGAGACGGCGACCGCCCCGAAGCCGGGTGCGTCGTCGACACCGGTGATCTCGTCGAGGAACCGCCGGATCTCGTCCGCGTCGTACGGGGAGAGCGGGTGGCCGTCGATCATGTGCCCGCCGCCGACGATGCGAGCGCCGGCGAGGATCGCGGTGCGGAGGTCGTCGGGCCAGCCGATGAGCGGCGGGTACTCGCTCGTCGCGGGCGCACCGAGGCGCAGTACCGCGACCCGGTCGAGGGGTCGTCGTCGCACGATCGCGTTCGTCGCGTGCGTGGTGCCGAGCATCACGCGGCGCACGGCGATGCGACGTGGGCCGAGGGTGTCGAGCACGACTCCGAGCGCCGCGCGGATGCCGCCGGTGACATCCTCGGTGGTCGCCTGCTTCGTCGAGGCGAGCACCCGCCCGCCGGCGTCGAGGACGACGGCGTCGGTGTTCGTGCCGCCGACGTCGATGCCGACGGAGAGCAGCGTGCTCGGCTTCATCGGACGCTCCGCTCGAGATCGAAGGGGACGTACGGGTTGTCGTACCCGAAGGCGGCGGGGCCGGTGAGTTCGAGCCCGCGGGGCGTGCGCCAGATCGGGTCGCACGCCCAGGCGAGCACCGTGACGCGCTGCCCGAAGCGCAGGAGCTCGGTGGAGATCGCCTCGCCCGTCTCGGTGTCGACGATCGTGATGAGGTCGGGAACGCTCGCCAGGACCTGGCCGCGTTCGAGGGCGACGAGGTTCTCGTTCTGCACCTCCAGCACGACGACGCGGCCCCGGTCGTCGCCCGTGCCTTCGATCGTCATGACGCCGCGGGTGAAGCCCTCGACGGTGCGGCGCTCGACGTCGATGAGCTTGCCGCCGATCAGGGCGGCCGCGCCGAGGGATTCGGTGAGCGCCGCGATCGGGGCCGCGGCACCGAGCAGGGCCCGGCCGACCTCGATGGCCCGGCTGACCGTGCCCTCGACGAGCGATCCGCGGGCCGTCTCGGCGGTGAGCGGATAGTGCGCCGAGATCGCCATCCCGCCGCTCGTGATCGCGATCGCGCGCGCGTTGCGCTCGAGCCACGGGATGTCGACGGTGCGCATCAGGGTGACGTTGCCGACGACGTCGGCGAGCATCCCGAACTCGCAGGGCACGCCGACGACGTTCATCGACACCATCGTGCCGAGGGGGAACGCGCGACCCATGCCGTCGGCATCCAGCACCTTCCGGCCGAAGCGGGCCGCCCAGCCCACGGGCACGATGCCGTTGCCCCCACCGATCTCCGCCGCCATGAACGTCGTCACGCGCCGGCCGAGGTAGCGCTCCGCCTCGGCCAGCAGGCTGCTCACCTGGGTGGCGGAGCTGAGCATCTCGATGCCGACGGCCGGGGCGCCGATCCCGGAGAGCAGCAGCACGGTGTCGTCGGGCCCCAGGTCGTCGACGGTCACCAGTTCGACCGGACCGTTCTCCGCGAGCGCGCGTTCGACCGACAGCTGGATGTTGTGCACCGACCCCCCGCCCCCGGTGCCGAAGATCGCGCAGCCGGCGGCGAGGGGGGCGATGTCCTCGGCGCGGATGGATGTGGTCACGGGTGGTCCTTCGGCTGGGCGAGCGGGTTTCCGGCGGGAGTGCCGAAGAAGAGCACGAGCTCGGCGGGGGCGTCGGATTCGTTGCGCACCCCGTGGCGCGGCCCGGCGGGCACGTAGACGGCGTCGCCTGACCGGAGCACCTCGCGCTCGTCGTCGACGATCATGACGACCTCGCCGCTGACGACCAGGTACAGCTCGTCCTGGCTGTCGGGGGAGCAGGAGGCATCGTCGCCTGCGAGGTGGAGGTGCTCGCCCTCCTCGGTGCCGGGCTCGAGGTGGTAGAGCATCACCGAGGTCGGCAGCGCCGAGGTCTCGCGGAAGTACCACTCGACCCCCACCCGGCCTTCGCCGCGGTAGATCGACCAGTCGTGGTGGTCGTCGCCCCGGCGCTGGAGGCGCATCGCCGTCATGCCGCCGGCGCCGGGGTCATCGAGAAGCCGAAGAGGTCCTTCGGGTTCTCGGGCTCCGCGACGAGGTCGATGTCGGTCACGAGGTCGGTACCGGTGACCTCGTCGCGCAGGAAGCGGAGGGCCGAGAAATCCTCGATCGCGAAGCCGACGGAGTCGAACAGCGTGATCTGGTCGGCGTCGGTGCGTCCCGGACGCCGACCGGTGAACACCTCCCACATCTCCGTCACCGGGAATCCTTCCGGGGTGCTCTGGAGTTCGCCCTCGATGCGGGTCTGCGGCTCGAACTCGACGAACACCGACGCGCGGTCGAGGATGGACGGGTCGAGTTCGGTCTTGCCCGGGCAGTCGCCGCCGATCGCGTTGAGGTGCACGCCGGCCACCACGTCCTCGTCGCGCAGCACGATCGCGTTCGCCTTGTCGGCCGTGCAGGTCGTGATGATGTCGGCGCCGCGCGCCGCGTCCGCCGCGCTCGTCGCCACCTCGACCCGGAAGCCGAGCGGGCTGAGGTTGCGCACGCACTTCTCGATCGCGAGCGGATCGGTGTCCCAGATGCGCAGCGTCTCGATGCCGAGCACCTCGCGGAACGCGATCGCCTGGAACTCCGACTGGCTGCCCGCGCCGATGAGCGCCATCGTGCGCGAATCCTGCCGGGCGAGCACCCGGGCGACGGCAGCGGAGGTGGCCGCGGTACGCAGGGCGGTGAGCACCGTCATCTCCGAGACGAACACCGGATACCCGTTGTGCACGTCGGCGAGCATCCCGAACGCCGTCACCGTCTGGAACCCGCGCACCGGGTTGAACGGGTGGCCGTTCACGTACTTGAAGGCGTACGAGTCGGGGTCGCTGATCGGCATCAGTTCGATGACGCCGAACGGGGTGTGGCTCGCGACCCGCTCGCGTTTGTCGAAGGACTGCCAGCGGCGGAAGTCGTCGGCGATGTACTCGGCGAGTCCGCTCATGATGGCGGGTGCGCCCCGGTGGGCGATCCAGCGCGTCATGTCCCGGACGCCCACGAATGCGGTCATGCCCCCAGTCTGACCGCCGGATCCGGGGCGGGTAATGGGTGGTCGCTCCACGATCCGGCGCGCGGGCTGGGCGACCCGCTCAGCCCCCGGTGTCGCGGTCGAGCTCCGAGGCGGCGGCTTCGAGAGCGTGCCGGAAGGCGACGACCGACGGTCGCTCGGCGATCGTCATGCGGGTCGCGGTGAAGATCGTGCGCCGCGGATCGCCGTCCAGCGGCACCAGGTCGACGGTGGGGGCGGTGCCCTGCCAGATGAGATCGGGCAGGAGGGCGACGGCGTGGCCGGTGCGGATGAGCTGCACGTGCGCCTGGAGGTCGGCCGTCTCGAACCGCACCTTCGGCTCGAATCCGGCGCGCCGACAGGCCTGCTCGGCCCAGTGCCGGCTCGCCGCGCCGTGCGGTTCCATCACCCAGGGCGCGTCGGCGACGTCGGCGATCGTCGTGGCGGGGAAGCGGCCGCCGGGCGGGATCGCGAGCCGCAGGGCATCGGTGGTGAGCGGGCGGCGATCGAGACCGGCGAGACGAGGGGCCGCGTGCCCCGGATACTCCTCGGCGATCACGAGGTCGAAGTCGCGGGCGTAGGTCTCGTGGAGTGCGGTCTCGGGTTCGCGCTGGGTGACGATCGCGGTGAGTCCCGGGTGGTCGCGCTCGAGCACGTCGAGCGCGCGGGGGAGCAGGGCCAGGGCGACCGACTGGAAGATCGCGACCCGCAGGATGCCGGACGCACTGCTGAGCGACGCGGCGAGGTCGGCATCCGCGCGTTCGAGTTGTTCGAGGATGCCGGTCGTGTGCTCGACCAGGAGCGAGGCGGCGGGCGTGAGTTGCAGACGCCGGCCCGCCTTCAGCAACAGCGGGACGCCGGCCTCCTTCTCGAGGTGCGCGAGCTGCTGCGAGACGGAGGACGGGGTCTGATGAAGGGCCGCCGCGACGGCGGTGATCGTGCCGCGCAGGCTGAGTTCGCGCAGCAGGGCGAGTCGTCGCACGTCGAGCATGCCGCACCATTCTTAAGCAGAAGCGATGGATATCGCGAAGTAATCGTTGATTTACCTTATGTGAGCGGCGGGCGGATACTGACGCCGTGAGCGCATCCCGCACCGAGTCCGTCACCCCCGCCGCCCTCGCCGACGTCGTCGTCGACCAAGTGCGCACCTGGCTCGCCGACGCGGCCGCCATCCCCGTGGACGTCTCGGCGCGACGTCTCGCCGGCCTGCTCCAGGACCCGGCAGGGCTCGACTTCGCCGTCGGGTTCGTCGACGGCGTCGTGCGCCCCGAAGACCGCCGCGTCGCCGCCCGCACGCTGGCCCGGCTCGCGAAGCGCCCGCCGCGGTTCCTCGCCCTGCCGCTGCGCGCCGCCATCCGGCTCGGCGGGATCGCCGCCCCGATCCTGCCGGGCATCGTCGTCCCGATCGCCCGGGCCGTGCTGCGCCGCATGGTCGCGCACCTGGTGATCGACGCGACGGACCCGGGACTCGGGAAGGCCCTGACCCGCATCCGCGCCCGCGGCGCCCGCCCGAACGTCAACCTGCTCGGCGAGGCCGTGCTCGGTGCGCGCGAGGCGCAGCGCCGGCTGGCGGGCACGACCCGGTTGCTCGCCCGCGACGACGTGGACTACGTGTCGATCAAGGTCTCGGCGACGGTCGCGCCGCATTCGCCGTGGGCGTTCGACGAGGCCGTCGACGACATCGTCGTCGCGCTGCAGCCGCTGTTCGAGCAAGCCGCCGCCGCTCCCAGCCCTAAGTTCATCAACCTCGACATGGAGGAGTACAAGGATCTCGACCTGACGATCGCGGTCTTCCAGAGGATCCTCGACGCCCCCGGCTTGACGGGACTCGAGGCCGGCATCGTGCTGCAGGCCTACCTCCCCGACGCGCTCGCCGCCTACCTGCGCCTGCAGGAGTGGGCCTCTCGCCGGCGGGCGGCCGGGGGTGCCGGCATCAAGGTGCGCGTCGTGAAGGGCGCGAACCTGCCGATGGAGCGCGTCGACGCCTCGCTGCACGACTGGCCGCTGGCGACCTGGCATTCCAAGCAGGACAGCGACACGAACTACAAGCGCGTGCTGGATGCCGCGCTGCGCCCCGACCGGATCGACGACGTGCGCGTCGGAGTCGCCGGGCACAACCTCTTCGACCTCGCGTTCGCGAAGCACCTCGCCGCCTCCCGCGGCGTCTCGCACGGGGTGGAGTTCGAGATGCTGCTCGGCATGGCGCCCGCCCAGGCCGAGGTGGTGCGCCGGGATGTCGGCGGCCTCCTGCTCTACACGCCGGTCGTCGCCGCGGCCGACTTCGACTCGGCGATCGCCTACCTCGTGCGCCGCCTCGAGGAGGGGGCGAGCCAGGAGAACTTCATGTCGGCGGTGTTCGAGCTCTCCGAAAGCGCGGAGCTGTTCGACCGCGAGCGCTCGCGCTTCCTCGCCTCGCTGACGGCTCTGGATGCCGACGTGCCTGCCCCGCACCGCGTGCAGGACCGCACCGCCCCCGTCACGGAGGTCGTGCGGGAGTTCCGCAACGCCTCCGACAGCGACCCGTCGATCGCCGTGAATCGCGACTGGGCGCGCGACATCCTGAGCCGGGTGCCCGGCAGCGACCTCGGGGCCGCCACCGTCGCGGCGTCCGGCGTCGCCGACGCGACCGCGCTCTCGGAGCTGGTGGCGGCATCCGTCGCGGCCGCGGGCCCGTGGGCCGATCTCGGGGCGATGGGGCGCGCGGCGATCCTGCGCCGGGCCGGGATGCTGCTCGAGCGTCGCCGCGGCGATCTCATCGAGGTGATGGCGGCCGAAGCCGGCAAGACCTTCGACCAGGCCGATCCCGAGGTCTCCGAGGCGATCGACTTCGCGAACTACTACGCGGAACGCGCCCTCCACCTCGACAGCATCGACGGCGCGTCCTTCGTGCCGGCGCGGCTCACCGTCGTCATCCCGCCGTGGAACTTCCCCGTCGCGATCCCGGCCGGGTCGACGCTCGCATCCCTGGCATCCGGGTCGGCGACGATCCTCAAGCCGTCGCGTCGCTCGGCCCGCAGCGCGGCCGTGCTCGCCGAGACGCTGTGGGAGGCGGGCGTTCCGCGGGAGGTGCTGCGGTTCATCCAGTTCGCGGACTCCTCGCTCGGGGAGCGGCTGATCGCCGATCCCCGCGTCGACCAGGTCATCCTCACGGGCGGGTTCGAGACGGCGGAGCAGTTCCGCGGCTTCCGTCCGGGGCTGAAGCTCCTCGCCGAGACGAGCGGCAAGAACGCGCTCGTCGTCACGCCCAGCGCCGACCTCGACCTCGCGGCCCGGGATGTCGCGGCGAGCGCGTTCGGCCACGCGGGTCAGAAGTGCTCGGCGGTGTCGCTCGCGATCCTCGTCGGCTCGGTCGCCGACTCGGACCGCTTCCGGGCGCAGCTGCTCGACGCGGTCGGGTCGCTGCACGTCGGTTCACCGGCCGATCCCGCCTCGCGGATGGGTCCGCTCATCGAGCCGGCCGAGGGCAAGCTGCTCAAGGCCCTGACGACGCTCGAGCCGGGGGAGAGCTGGCTGCTCGAACCGCGTCGGCTCGACGAGGCGGGGCGCCTGTGGTCGCCGGGGATCAAGACCGGCGTGCAGCCGGACTCGGAGTTCCACCGCGTCGAGTACTTCGGGCCGGTGCTCGGCATCATGCGGGCCCGCGACCTCGACGAGGCGCTCGCGCTGCAGAACGCCGTCGACTACGGGCTGACCGCCGGCCTCCATTCGCTGGATGCCGGTGAGGTCGCCACCTGGGTCGACCGGGTCGAGGCGGGCAACCTCTACGTCAACCGCGGCACGACGGGCGCGATCGTGCAGCGGCAGCCGTTCGGCGGCTGGAAAAAGTCGGTCGTCGGCCCGGGCACCAAGGCCGGCGGGCCCAACTACCTGCTCGGCCTCGGGTCGTTCCGTGCGGCGGAGGCGGCTCCGTTCGACGGCGCGCTGCCGCAGGCCGTGGAGCGGATCGTGACGGCGTTCGACGCCGGCGAGCAGGCCTTCCTGCGCCGCGCCGCAGGCAGCGACGCCCGGGCGGTTGCCGCCGAGTTCGGCGTCGCGCGCGACGTCAGCGGTCTCACCGCCGAACGCAACGCCTTCCGCTACCGTCCGGTGCCGGTCACGGTGCGCGCCGACCACCTCGCGTCGCCGGTCGAGGTGGCCCGCGTCGTGCTCGCCGGCCTCGCCGCCGGAGCCCCCCTCACCATCTCGGTGCCCCCGGGGTGGGACACGACCCCGTTCGCCGGCTTGGACGTCCGCGTCGAAGACCGGGATGCCTGGCTCGTCTCCGCTCGAGGGTTGCGGGATGCCCGCATCCGGCTCGTCGGTGGACCCGCATCAGCCTTCCTCGAAGCGATCGGCGGCCGCCCCGACGTCGCCGTGCACGATGGCCCCGTCACCGAGGCCGGCCGCATCGAGATGCTTCCGTTCCTCCGCGAGCAGGCGATCTCGATCGCCGCCCACCGCTTCGGCACCCCGACCCCCCTCGTCGACGCCGTCCCCCTCACCGCGGGTTGAGTGCCGCCGAAGGCGGTGTATCGAAACCCACCTTCGAGTGGCTCGGGGGCGGTTTCGATACACCCGCTGCGCGGGCACTCAACCCGCGGTGGGGCGGGCTAGTGCGAGTCGGTCGACTCGATCTCGGTGCGGTCGCCCGACCACAGCGTGTGGAAGGTGCCGTCCTTGTCGACGCGCTTGTACGTGTGCGCCCCGAAGAAGTCGCGCTGACCCTGCACGAGGGCGGCGGGCAGCCGGTCGGCGCGCAGGCCGTCGTAGTACGACAGCGACGACGAGAACGCGGGGGCGGGGATGCCGGCGTGCGCCGCATCCGCGACGACGTTGCGCCACGCGGTCTGCGCCTTGCCCATCACGTCGGCGAAGAACGGGGCGGTGACGAGGGCGACGAGGCCCGGGTCGGCCGCGTAGGCCTCGGTGATGCGGTTGAGGAACCGGGCGCGGATGATGCAGCCGCCGCGCCAGATCTTGGCGATCTCGCCCTTCTTGATGTCCCAGCCGTACTGCTCGGCGCCGGCGACGATCGCGTCGAAGCCCTGTGAGTAGGCGATGACCTTGGAGGCGTAGAGCGCGAGCCGCACGCCTTCGATGAACGCGTCGGGGTCGGCGGGCTTCCAGCCCTCGGAGTCGGGTCCGGGCATCGCGGACGCCGCGGCACGCTGCGCGGGCTTCGACGACAGCGAGCGGGCGAAGACGGCTTCGGCGATGCCGGAGACGGGGATGCCGAGGTCGAGCGCGGTCTGCACCGTCCAGACGCCGGTGCCCTTCGAGCCGGCCTGGTCGAGGATGACATCCACCAGCGGCTTCCCGGTGTCGGCGTCGACCTGACGCAGCACTTCGGCGGTGATCTCGATGAGGTACGACTCGAGTTCGCCGCGGTTCCATTCGGCGAAGATCTCGGCGATCTCGGCGGGCGTCTTGCCGGTGCCGCGGCGGATGAGGTCGTAGGCCTCGGCGATGAGCTGCATGTCGGCGTACTCGATGCCGTTGTGGATCATCTTCACGAAATGGCCGGCGCCGTCGTGGCCGACGTGGGTGACGCACGGCTCGCCCTCGGCGATGGCGGCGATGGACTTCAGGATCGGGCCGAGGGTGACCCACGACTCGTCGGAGCCGCCGGGCATGATCGACGGGCCGTTGAGCGCGCCCTCCTCCCCGCCGGAGATGCCGGCGCCGACGAAGTTGATGCCCGTCTCGCGCACCGCCTTCTCGCGGCGGATGGTGTCGGTGAACAGCGCGTTGCCGCCGTCGACGATGATGTCGCCCGGCTCGAACACCTTCACGAGCTCGTCGATGACGGCATCCGTGCCCTTGCCGGCTTGCACCATGATGAGCGCGGCCCGCGGCTTCTGCAGCGAGGCGGCGAACTCGGCGTAGGACTTGGTGGCGACGAAGTTCGCCTCGGGGTGCTCGGCGACGAGCGTGTCCGTCTTCTCGGGCGAGCGGTTGAAGATCGCGACCGTGTTGCCCTCGCGCGAGGCGAGGTTGCGGGCGAGGTTCGATCCCATGACGGCGAGTCCGACGACTCCGATGTTGGCGGTGGCTTCAGTGGTGGTCACGGTTCCCCAGGCTACTAGCGTGGATCCGGTGACCTTCTCCCGCCCCGTCGTCGTCATGGGTGTCTCCGGCACCGGCAAGTCGACGATCGGGCTCGCCCTCGCCGACGCGCTCGGCATCCCGTTCGTCGAAGGCGACGACCTGCATCCCGAGGCCAACGTCGCGAAGATGGCGGCCGGCATCCCGTTGACCGATGGCGACCGCGCCCCGTGGCTCGACCGGATCGCCGCCGGACTCGACCGCCCGGTCGTGGTCGCCTGTTCGGCACTCAAGCGTCGATACCGCGACCGGTTGCGGGAGGCGGCTCCTGACCTCGCGCTCGTCTACCTCCACGGCACCCCGACGCTGCTCGCCGGGCGGATGGAGGGGCGCGAGGGTCACTTCATGCCGACGGCGCTGCTCGAGTCGCAGGTGGCGACGCTCGAGATCCCGGCGCCCGACGAGGAGGCGATCCCGGTGGATGTGGCGCTGCGGCCCGACGAGATCGTCGAGCTGGTTGTCGGCCGGCTGCGGAAGGAGACCCCGGATGTCTGACCTGCGCATCGTCATCACCAACCCGCACCCGCCGGAGGAGGTCGAGAGGCTCGCCCGGCTGGAGCCGCGCCTCGACGTCGTCTACCCCGCCGAGTTGCTCGGCCCGGTCGACATCCTCGTCGGCCGCAACGACCCCGGCTTCCGGCGTAGCCCCGCGCAGCAGGCCGAGTTCGAGGCTCTCGTCGACTCGGCCGACGCGCTGTTCGGCGTACCCCAGCAGTCGGGCAAGGCCCTCGCGCGCACGGTCGCCGCGAACCCGAAACTGCGCTGGGTGCATACCATCCCGGCCGGCGGTGGCCAGCAGGTGAAGTCCGCCGGGCTCGGCGTTGCCGACCTCGAACGCATCGTCTTCACGACGTCGGCCGGGGTGCACGCCGAGGCGCTCGCCGAGTTCGCGGTGTTCGGCGTCCTCGCCGGCGCCCACCACCTCGGTCGCCTGCGCGACGACCAGGCCCGGCACGTCTGGGGCGAGCACCGCGTCGTCGGTTCGGTGCGGTCCTCGACGGTGCTCGTCGTCGGGCTGGGCTCCATCGGACGGGCGAGCGCCGCCAAACTCG
>NZ_JBIIAW010000156.1:0-5047 GCF_044239695.1 Pseudolysinimonas sp.
GTCAGGTAGCGGTCGTAGCCCTCGTTCTCGAGCCGGTCGGCGAGTTCGGGTCCGCCTTCCTCGGCGACCTTGCCATCGACGAAGACGTGCACGAAGTCGGGCTTGATGTAGCGCAGGATCCGCGTGTAGTGGGTGATGAGCAGGATGCCGAGGCCGGTGTTCGCGTGGGCCCGGTTGACGCCCTCGGAGACGATCTTGAGCGCATCGACGTCGAGGCCGGAGTCGGTCTCGTCGAGCACCGCGAACTTCGGCTTCAGCAACTCGAGCTGCACGATCTCGTGCCGCTTCTTCTCGCCGCCGGAGAAGCCTTCGTTGACGTTGCGCGCGGCGAACGCCGGGTCCATCTTGAGGTCGGTCATCGCGGTCTTGAGCGTCGGACCCCACGAGCGGATCGAGGGCGCCTCGCCGTCGATCGCGGTCTTCGCGGTGCGCAGGAAGTTGGCGACGGTGACCCCGGGGATCTCGACCGGGTACTGCATTGCGAGGAAGAGCCCGGCACGGGCGCGCTCGTCCACACTCATAGACAGCACGTCCTCGCCGTCGAGCTCGATCGAGCCGCCGTCGACGGTGTATCGCGGGTGGCCGGCGATCGTGTACGCGAGGGTCGACTTGCCCGAGCCGTTGGGGCCCATGATCGCGTGGATCGAACCCTGCTCGATCGTGAGGTCGACGCCCTTCAGGATCGGCTTCTTGACGCCGTCGGCGTCGATGGAGACCTGGAGGTCGGTGATGACGAGCTTGCTCATGAGATCTTCTCTCCGATGTAGATGTCGCCGTCGATGATCTCGACCGCGAAGACGGGAACCGGCTCGTAGGCCGGGAGGGTCAGCGGCTTGCCGCTGGTGAGCTCGAACTTCGAGCCGTGCGCCCAGCACTCGAGGGTGTCGTCTTCGACGAAGCCCTCCGACAGCGAGATGTCGCCGTGGGTGCAGGTGTCGCCGAGAGCGTGCACGTCGCCGGCGGAATCCATCACCACGGCGATCGGAGTGCCGTCGACCACGACCTTCTTCGCGGTCGAGACCGACAGATCGCTCAGGGCGCAGACCTTCGTGCTCACGCGGCACCTTCCAGTTCGGCGACGAGGGCGTCGATCAGGCGGGCCTGCAGCTGCGCCTCGGGGATGCGCTGCACGATCTCGACGAGGAAGCCGAGCACGACGAGGCGACGCGCCTCGGCCTCGGTGATGCCCCGGGACTGCAGATAGAAGAGGTGTTCGTCGTCGAAGCGGCCGGTGGCGCTCGCGTGCCCCGCGCCGACGATGTCGCCCGTCTGGATCTCGAGGTTCGGGATGCTGTCCGCCCGCGTGCCTTCGGAGAGCACGAGGTTGCGGTTCTGCTCGTAGGTGTCGGTGCCGACGGCGCGCGGACCGATCAGCACGTCGCCGACCCACACGGTGCGCGCGTCCTGCCCGTTGAGCGCGCCCTTATAGGTGACCCGGCTGCGGGTGTGCGCCGCGTCGTGGTGCACGTAGACGCGCTGCTCGAGATGCTGGCCGGCGTCCGCGAAGTAGACGCCGAGGAGCTCGGCGTCGGAGCCCTCGCCGGCGAGGTGCGCCGACGGGTTGACCCGCACGATCGCGCCGCCGAGCGAGACGACGATGTGCGTGAGCTTCGCGTCCTTGCCGATCGACGCGAAATGGCTCGCGAGGTGGCGGGCGTCGGCATCCCACTCCTGGAGGCTCACGACCGTGAGGTCGGCGCCCTGACCGACGAGGATCTCGACGTTCTCGGAGAGCGCCGCTCCCCCGCGGCTGTCGAGCACGACGAGGCCCTTCGACTGCGGAGCGGCCTCCACCACCACATGGGCGGCGCGCGGCGCGGAGCCGAGCGCCGCGCGGGTCACGGTGAGCGCGTCGGGCTCGCCGTCGACGCGGATCGACAGGGCCTTCTCGAACGAGCTCCAGGCGTTGGCGGCGGCGCGTTCCTCCGGGATGCCGGCCGATCCGACTCGGGAGTCGAGCCGATCGATCCAGTCGACCGTCGTGCCGACGACGTCGGGGTACTGGATCGCATACGGCGACCCGTCGAGTCGTCCGTCGATGAGGTCGCGGATCTTCGCGACCGGCGTGAGCTTCCACTCCGCCTCCCAGCCTTCGACGGCGGGGAAGAAGTCGTGGTCGGTGGAGGCCGGACGCTCGGAGCGGGTCTGCACCGGGATGTTCTGGGCGGAGGCGATGGGCCCGTCGCTGTGCGCGACGATTCCCAGCCGCTCCCCGGCTGTCGTGGTGTCGGTCATGCTCAGCCGACGCTGCCTTCCATGCTCATCTCGATGAGCTTGTTGAGTTCCAGGGCATACTCCATCGGGAGCTCGCGGGCGATGGGCTCGATGAAGCCGCGAACGATCATCGCCATCGCCTCGTCTTCGGCCATGCCGCGGGACATCAGGTAGAACAACTGCTCCTCCGAGACCCGCGAGACCGTGGCCTCGTGCCCGAGCTGCACGTCGTCGACGCGGATGTCGATCGCCGGGTAGGTGTCGCTGCGCGAGATCGAGTCGACGAGGAGCGCGTCGCAGCGCACCGTGTTCGCCGAGTGGTGGGCGTTCTCGCCGACCCGCACTTCGCCGCGGTAGCCGGCGCGACCGCCGCCGCGCGCGATCGACTTCGAGACGATCGAGGACGTCGTGTACGGCGCGAGGTGGATCATCTTGGCGCCGGCATCCTGATGCTGCCCCGGACCGGCGAACGCGACGGACAGGGTCTCGCCCTTGGCGTGTTCCCCGACGAGGTAGATCGAGGGGTACTTCATCGTCACCTTGGAGCCGATGTTGCCGTCGATCCACTCCATCGTCGCGCCCTCGTGCGCGATCGCGCGCTTGGTGACGAGGTTGTAGACGTTGCTCGACCAGTTCTGGATCGTCGTATAGCGCACGCGGGCGTTCTTCTTGACGATGATCTCGACGACCGCGGAGTGCAGCGAGTCGGACTTGTAGATCGGGGCGGTGCAGCCTTCGATGTAGTGCACGTAGGAGCCCTCGTCGGCGATGATCAGCGTGCGCTCGAACTGGCCCATGTTCTCGGTGTTGATGCGGAAGTAGGCCTGCAGCGGGATCTCGACGTGCACGCCCTTCGGCACGTAGACGAACGAGCCGCCCGACCAGACGGCGGTGTTCAGGGCGGCGAACTTGTTGTCACCCGACGGGATGACGGTGCCGAAGTACTCCTGGAAGATCTCCGGGTGCTCTTTGAGCGCCGTGTCGGTGTCGAGGAAGATGACGCCCTGCGCCTCGAGGTCTTCGCGGATCTGGTGGTACACGACCTCGGACTCGTACTGGGCGGCGACGCCGGAGACCAGTCGCGAGCGCTCCGCCTCGGGGATGCCCAGGCGCTCGTAGGTGTTGCGGATGTCTTCGGGGAGGTCCTCCCACGACTGCGCCTGCTTCTCGGTCGAGCGCACGAAGTACTTGATGTTGTCGAAGTCGATCCCGGAGAGATCGGCACCCCAGGTGGGCATCGGCTTCATGCCGAAGATCTTGAGCGCCTTGAGGCGCATCTTGCGCATCCACTCGGGCTCGCTCTTGAGCTCGGAGATGTCGGTGACGACTTCCTCGGAGATGCCGCGGCGGGCATTCGATCCGGCGGAGTCGGAGTCGGACCAGCCGAACTCGTACTTTCCGAGGTCGTTGAGTTCCGGTCGGTCGATCAGGACGTCTGACATGGGTGAGCCTCTTTTCCAGCTGAAGCGAACCATTCCGCTCGTGTCAGCATTCCGTGCCGGGATACGGCGTCTGCCGCGATCCAGCAATCGCTGTCGGGCAGCAACGACGGTGCTCTCTAGCGCTCCGAGTCTACA
This sequence comes from Pseudolysinimonas sp., assembly GCF_044239695.1. Taxonomy (GTDB): domain Bacteria; phylum Actinomycetota; class Actinomycetes; order Actinomycetales; family Microbacteriaceae; genus Pseudolysinimonas_A. The sequence goes on from NZ_JBIIAW010000156.1 coordinate 3,792, forward strand.
GGGTGGGCCAGCTCGGCGGCTGGGCACGGGCTCCGCGTTCAGCGGAGCCGATCAGCGCACGGGCTCCGCGTTCGCGGCCGCGACGAGCTGGTGATCGCGAACCGCCCACAGCCGCGGATCGGTGTCGAGCAGCACCCGCAGCGCCCCGATCCAGACGAGGGCCGCGATCGTCACGTGGATCGCGACGAGCACCTCCGGGATGCCGACGAGCGACTGCGTGGTGCCGAGCGCGAGCTGCACGAAGAGCACGAGCAGGAAGAGGCCGATCCGGGTGAGGGCCAGCGCACCGCCGGCCTCCCCGCGGAGCCGGAACGCGAGTGCGACGGCGATCGCGAGCACGGCCACGGCCGAGACGCCGTGCACGACGACGACGACGTTCCAGTCGAAGCCCATGCGCGGGATGTCGGCCGAGTCGCCGGCGTGCGGGCCCGACCCGGTGACCAGGGTGCCGGTGACCACGACGGCGCCGGTCACGACGACGAGCGCCCAGGCGAGAGCCCGCGACCCGGCGGACGGTCGCGGCCCGTCGCCTCCCGTCCACCGCGCCCGATGCCAGGTGAAGGTCGCGCAGGCCAGGAGGCCCATCGCGAGGACGAAGTGCAGGGCCACGACCCAGGGGTTGAGGTGCACGAGCACCGTGATGCCCCCGGCGACGGCGTTGGCGACGGTCAGCCAGAACATCGACCAGGCCAGGCGCGTCAGCATCCGGTCCCGCGGTCGCTGCAGGCGCGCGGCCACGATCGCCCAGCCGACGGCGATGATCAGCAGCCCGGTGACGAGACGGTTGGTCTGTTCGATGAGCAGGTGCACCGAATCCGGAACGAGCTGGATGACGTTCGTGCCGTCGCAGGTCGGCCAGGTCGGGCACCCGAGGCCGGAACCGGTGACCCGCACGACGACGCCGCCGAGCACGATGAGCACGCTCGTGACGAGGGCCGCGGTAGTGCCCCAGCGGAGCGCGCGGGAACCGAGTTCCCAGCGTGCGGCGGCCCAGCCGAGCGGTGTCTTCACGGGACGCTCAGAACGGGATCGGCAGGTGCAGCAGCGGGTCGAGTCCGACGGCCACGAAGACGAGGGTCAGGTAGGTGATCGACGCGTGGAACACGCGCATCGGGGTGAGCTCCTCGCCGCGGATCGCGCCCGCGTAGAGGCGGTGCGCTTCGACCACGAACCACGCACCGGAGACGGTGGCGACGACCGCGTAGAGCACGCCCATCGGCGCGACCGCAACGAGCAGGAGCGAGCAGACCACCGTC
>NZ_JBIIAW010000015.1:0-41114 GCF_044239695.1 Pseudolysinimonas sp.
GCCCAGGCGTAGAGCACGACCTGCAGGCCGACCGCCGAGCGACCGCGTACGACGGCGAGCATCGGGACGTCGGCCGCGGCGTAGTCGTCGCGGTAGCGCATCGAGAGCGGCCAGTAGTGCGCCGGGGTCCACAGGAACACGACGCCGAACAGCACGATCGGCGCCCAGTCCAGTGATCCGGTGACGGCCGCCCATCCGATGAGCACGGGCATGCAGCCGGCGGCGCCGCCCCAGACGATGTTCTGCGGGGTGCGGCGCTTGAGGATCAGCGTGTACAGCACGACGTAGATCAGGATGGCCACGACCGAGAGCCCGGCGGCGAGCCAGTTGATGGCCAGACCGAAGAAGAGCGTCGAGCCGACGGCGGTCGCCCAGGCGAAGACGAGCGCCTCACTCGGCGTCAGAACGCCGGTGACGAGCGGTCGCTTGCTCGTGCGGGCCATCTTCTTGTCGATGTCGCGTTCGAGGTAGCTGTTGAACGCGTGCGCCGACCCGGCCGAGAAGTAGCCGCCGACGAGAGTGCCGAGCACGAGCCACAGGTCGGGGATGCCGCGGGCGGCGAGGATCATCACCGGGGCCGTGGTGACGAGAAGCAGCTCGACGACCCGCGGCTTGGTGAGGGCGATGAAGCCGCCGAGTTTGCGCATGGCACGCGCTCCGAGGGTGACCGGACGGACCCCGATGGGGGTCTCGACGGGGCTGTCGACGGCTCCCTGCATGGCTCCTCGGATCGTGTGCGGCTGTCCATTCAGTGTAGGCGACGGCGTTCGGGGGCCCGTTCCCCGTCCGGAGCGGCTCGGGCCGCCTCGGTATGCTGGACGATGGCCCGTGCCACCCGGGTCCCACCCCCTTCTGCGAAAGGCCCTTTCCCGTGCCAGAACTCTCCTGGGAAGCCGTCGACGAGACGGCCGTCGCGACCGCCAAGATCCTCGCTGCCGACGCCGTCGAGAAGGTGGGCAACGGGCATCCCGGAACCGCCATGAGCCTCGCCCCGGCCGCGTACCTGCTGTTCCAGAAGGTCATGCGACGCAACCCGGGCGACCAGACATGGATCGGCCGCGACCGCTTCATCCTCTCCGCCGGGCACTCCTCGCTCACCCAGTACGTGCAGCTCTACCTGGGCGGCGACGGGCTCGAGCTCGACGACCTCAAGGCGCTCCGCACCTGGGGATCGAAGACCCCCGGCCACCCCGAATACCACCACACGGACGGCGTCGAGATCACGACCGGTCCGCTCGGTCAGGGACTGGCCTCCGCGGTCGGCTTCGCCTACGCCGCCCGCTACGAGCGCGGACTGTTCGACCCGGAAGCCGCGGCGGGCACGAGCCCGTTCGACCACTTCGTCTACGTCATCGCCGGGGACGGCGACATCCAGGAGGGCGTGACGAGCGAGTCGGGTCCGCTCGCCGGCCACCAGCAGCTCGGCAACCTCATCGCGATCTACGACTCGAACCAGATCTCGATCGAGGACGACACGACGATCGCCTTCACCGAGGACGTCGCCAAGCGCTATGAGGCCTACGGCTGGCAGGTGCTCACCGTCGACTGGAAGAAGACGGGCGAATACGTCGAAGACGTGCATGCCCTGTACGACGCCATCCAGACGGCGAAGGGCGAGACCGCCAAGCCCTCGCTCATCATCCTCAAGACGATCATCGGCTGGCCCAGCCCGAAGAAGCAGAACACCGGCAAGATCCACGGCTCCGCGCTCGGCGCCGAGGAACTCGCGGCCGTCAAGCAGGTGCTCGGCTTCGACCCCGAGAAGTCCTTCGACGTCGCGCCCGAGGTCATCGCGCACACCCGTCAGGCGCTCGAGCGCGGCGCGGCCGCGCAGGCCGAGTGGACGGTCGGGTTCGACGCCTGGGCGGCGGCGAACCCGGAGCGCAAGAAGCTGCTGGACCGCATCCTCACGGGCGCACTCCCCGACGGCGTCGACGAGGCGCTTCCCGTCTTCGAAGCCGGAAAGGACGTCTCCACTCGCGCCGCGAGCGGAAAGGTGCTGAGCGCGCTCGGCGCGGTCATCCCGGAGCTGTGGGGCGGCTCGGCCGACCTGGCGGAGTCCAACAACACCACGATCGAGGGCGCCAAGTCGTTCATCCCGGTCGAGCACTCGACGCACGAGTGGTCGGGAGACCCGTACGGCCGGGTGCTGCACTTCGGCATCCGCGAGCACGCGATGGGCGCGATCCTCAACGGCATCGTGCTGCACGGCAACACGCGCCCGTTCGGCGGCACCTTCCTCATCTTCAGCGACTACATGCGCCCCGCCGTGCGGCTGGCTGCGCTGATGGGCGCGCCGTCGATCTTCGTCTGGACGCACGACTCCGTCGCCCTCGGCGAGGACGGCCCCACGCACCAGCCGATCGAGCAGCTGACGACGCTGCGCGCCATCCCCGGGCTGGACGTCGTGCGGCCCGCGGACGCGAACGAGGTCTCGGTCGCCTGGCGGACCATCCTCGAGCGCCGCAAGGGGCCCGCGGGTATCGCACTCAGCCGACAGAACCTGCCCGTGTTCGACCGCTCGGTCGTCGCGAGCGCGGAGGGCGTCGCGAAGGGCGCCTACGTGCTCGTCGAGGGCTCGAAGCCGACGCCGGATGTCATCCTCCTGGGGTCCGGCTCCGAGGTGCAGTTCGCGGTCGAGGCGGCCGCCGAGCTCGAGTCCACGGGGATCGCGGCGCGCGTCGTCTCGGTGCCGTGCCAGGAGTGGTTCGAGGAGCAGGACGCCGCGTACCGCGAGTCCGTGCTGCCCGCCGCCGTGAAGGCCCGGGTCTCGATCGAGGCGGGCCTGGGGCTCACCTGGCGCCCGTACGTCGGCGACGCCGGTCGGAGCATCTCGATCGAGCACTTCGGCGCATCCGCCGACTACAAGACGCTGTACCGCGAGTTCGGCATCACCACGGAGGCCGTCGTCTCGGCCGCCAAGGAATCGCTCAGCGCGAGCTGAGCCGAAGGAGTACGACCACCATGAGCACCCCCACGCAGCAGCTCTCCGCCCTCGGCGTCAGCATCTGGCTCGACGACCTCTCCCGCGAACGCATCTCCTCCGGCGGACTCACGAAGCTCATCGCCGAGCGCGATGTCGTGGGAGTCACCACGAACCCGACGATCTTCGCCGGCGCTCTCGCCAAGGGCCAGGCGTACGACGAGCAGGTCTCAGCCCTCGCCGCCGCCGGCACCGCGGTCGCCGACGCCGTCTTCGAGATCACGACGGATGACGTCGCGGCTGCCTCCGAGATCTTCGCGGGCGTCTACGCCTCCTCCGGCGGCAAGGACGGTCGCGTCTCCATCGAGGTCGAGCCGGGTCTCGCGCACGACGCCGCCGGCACGATCGCCCAGGCCCAGCAGCTCTGGGCCAAGGTCGCCAAGCCCAACGCGATGATCAAGATCCCGGCCACGATCGAGGGGCTCGAGGCGATCACCGCCACGATCGCCGCGGGCATCAGCGTCAACGTCACGCTGATCTTCAGCCTCGACCGGCACCGCGCCGTCATCAACGCCTACCTCGACGGCCTCGAGCAGGCGCGGGCCGCGGGCCACGACATCTCGACGATCCACTCGGTGGCCTCGTTCTTCGTGTCGCGCGTCGACACCGAGATCGACAAGCGCCTCGAGGCGATCGGCACGCCCGAGGCGCTGGCGCTGAAGAGCAAGGCGGGGATCGCCAACGCCCAGCTCGCCTACCAGCTGTTCGAGCAGGAGTTCGCGACCGACCGTGCCCAGGCCCTCCTGGATGCCGGCGCGAACCCGCAGCGTCCGCTCTGGGCGTCGACCGGCGTCAAGGACCCGGCCCTCCCCGACACGCTCTACGTCACGGAGCTCGCCGTCGACGGCGTCGTCAACACGATGCCCGAGAAGACCCTCGAGGCGACCTTCGACCACGCGCCTCTCCATGGCGATGCCGTGACCGGCTCGTACGCCGCCGCGCAGGAGGTGCTCGACCGACTCGCCGCGGTCGGCATCGACTACGACGACGTGACCGCGCTGCTGGAGAAGGAGGGCGTCGAGAAGTTCATCGTCTCCTGGAACGAACTCCTCGACACCGTCACCGCGGCCCTCGAGGCCGCCCGTCCGGGATCTGCTCAGTGACCGTCACGATCGTCGCGACCGGTGCGGCCGCGGAGGCGGTCGAGCGGGTCGTGCCGCCGCTCGTCGCCGACGGGGTCGCGGGACGCATCACGTCGCAGGATCCGACCCTGTGGGGCGCGGAGGCCGAGGCCGAGTCCGCCATCCGCCTGGGCTGGACCGAAGCCGTCGCGGTGTCGCGAGCACTCGTCGACGATATCGAGGCACTCCGCGAGGACCTCGCCGCGAAGGGTGTCGACCGTTTCGTGCTCTGCGGGATGGGTGGTTCTTCGCTCGCCCCCGAGGTCATCACCCGCACCTACGGCGTCGAACTGGGCATCCTCGACTCGACGGATCCCGACCAGGTCGCGACCGCCCTCGGTGGCCGTCTGTCGGCGACCGCCGTCGTGGTCTCCTCGAAGTCCGGCTCGACGCTCGAGACCGACAGCCAGAAGCGCGCCTTCGAGTCGTCTTTCCGCGCCGCCGGGATCGACCCGATCGAACGCATCATCGTGGTCACCGATCCCGGTTCCCCGCTCGACCTCGCGGCTCGCGCCGACGGCTACCGCGTGTTCAACGCCGACCCGAACGTCGGCGGACGCTACTCGGCGCTCACCGCCTTCGGCCTCGTGCCGTCGGGTCTCGCGGGCGTCGACATCTCCCAGCTGCTCGATGAGGCCGAAGGGGCGACCCTCGAACTCGCGCTCGATGACGACGACAACCCGGGACTCGTGCTCGGAGCGATTCTGGCCGGCACTCGCCCGCTGCGCGACAAGGTGGGCATCGTCGCCGACGGCACCCACATCGTCGGCTTCGGCGAATGGGCCGAGCAGCTCATCGCCGAATCCACGGGCAAGGAGGGGAAGGGTCTCCTCCCCGTCGTGCTCGAGACCGACGCCCCGGAGCTCGGCCTCGATCTGCCCGACCTCCAGGTCATCCGGCTCGTCAAGGACGCCCGCGCGACCCACGAGGTGCGGGCCGGGGAGGTCGAGGTGGCGGGCACTCTCGGCGCGCAGCTCCTCGTCTGGGAGTATGCCACGGCCGTCGCCGGGCGCCTGCTCGGCATCAACCCGTTCGACCAGCCCGACGTCGAGTCGGCGAAGGTCGCGGCGCGCGCGCTGATCGACGATCTGACGCCACCCGCTCCCCCGCTGTTCACCGACGCCGGGATCGGCGTGAAGGCCCTCGGGCTCGACCTCGCCGGCGCCGAAACGGTGGATGCGGCTCTCGCGGCCCTGCTCGCCGCCCTCCCGGCGAACGGGTACGTCGCGGTGCAGGCGTACCTCGACCGTCTCGCCCACCCGGAGCTCGAGGAGCTGCGGGCGCTGCTCGCGGCGAAGACCGGTCGCCCGGTGACCTTCGGCTGGGGACCGCGCTTCCTGCACTCGACCGGCCAGTTCCACAAGGGCGGTCCTGCGGTGGGCGTCTTCCTGCAGCTGACCGGCACGGCCGAGACCGACGTCGAGATCCCCGACCGTCCGTTCACCTTCGGCCAGCTCATCGCCGCGCAGGCGGCCGGCGACGCGAGCGTGCTCGCCGAGCACGGCCGCCCGGTACTCACCCTCACCCTCGGCGATGTCGCAGCGGATTCGGGTCGGGCCAGTATCGAGAGGCTGCGAGAGCTCAGCACGCGATGAGCGTCCCCATCTCCGCGGACGCCAACCCGCTCCGCGTTCCGACCGACCGGCGCCTCAACCGGATCGCCGGGCCGAGCGCGCTCGTGATCTTCGGCGTCACCGGTGACCTGTCGCGCAAGAAGCTCATGCCCGCGGTCTACGACCTCGCGAACCGGGGGCTGCTGCCGCCCGGCTTCGGCCTCGTCGGCTTCGCCCGACGCGAGTGGAGCGACCAGGACTTCGAGCAGGTCGTCCTCGAGGCGGTCAAGCAGTACGCGCGCACCCCGTTCGACGAGGCCGTCTGGGCGCAGTTGCGCCAAGGCATCCGGTTCGTCGTCGGCGAGTTCGATCAGGACGAGGCCTTCGATCGGCTCACCGAGACGCTCGCCGAGCTCGACCGCGAACGCGGCACGATGGGCAACCATGCGTTCTACCTCTCCATCCCGCCGAAGTCGTTCCCGCTCGTCACCGAGCAGCTGCGGCGTTCCGGGCTCGCCGAGCAGAAGGACGGCGCCTGGCGCCGCGTCGTCATCGAGAAGCCGTTCGGCTCGGACCTGACGACGGCCCGCGAACTCAACGACGTCGTCGAGAGCGTCTTCCCGCCGGACAGCGTGTTCCGCATCGACCACTACCTCGGCAAGGAGACGGTCCAGAACATCCTGGCGCTGCGCTTCGCCAACCAGCTCTACGAACCCATCTGGAACGAGCGCTACGTCGACCACGTGCAGATCACGATGGCCGAGGACATCGGGGTCGGCGGTCGGGCGGGCTACTACGACGGGATCGGTGCGGCGCGCGACGTCATCCAGAACCACCTGCTGCAGCTGTTCGCCCTCACCGCGATGGAGGAGCCCGTCTCGTTCGACGCCGGCGACCTCCGCGCCGAGAAGGAGAAGGTGCTCTCGGCGGTGCACCTTCCGAAGGACCTCTCCCTCGCCACCGCCCGCGGCCAGTACGCCGGCGGCTGGCAGGGCGGCGAGCGGGTGCTCGGCTTCCTCGAGGAGGACGGGATGAGCCCGACCTCGACGACCGAGACCTATGCCGCGCTGCGCCTCGACGTGAACACCCGCCGCTGGTCGGGGGTCCCGTTCTACCTCCGCGCCGGCAAACGGCTCGGCCGCCGGGTCACCGAGATCGCGGTCGTGTTCAAGCGGGCGCCGCAGTACCTGTTCGCCGAGAGCCAGACGTCCGCTCTCGGCCAGAACGCGCTCGTCATCCGGGTACAGCCGGATGAGGGTGTCACCATCCGGTTCGGTTCGAAGGTTCCGGGAGCCGGGATGCAGGTGCGCGACGTGACGATGGACTTCGGCTACGGCCACGCCTTCACCGAGGCGAGCCCTGAAGCCTACGAGCGGCTGATCCTCGACGTGCTGCTCGGCGACCCGCCGCTCTTCCCGCGCCACGAGGAGGTCGAGCTCTCCTGGAAGATCCTCGATCCGATCGAGGAGTACTGGGAGGGCCTCGGCGGTCCGCTCGAGCAGTACCGCCCCGGGACCTGGGGGCCGTCGTCCGCCGACGAGCTGCTCGCCCGCGGCGGCCACACCTGGAGAAGACCGTGATCGTCGAACTGCCCGACACGACCATCAGCGCGGTGTCGAAAGCGCTCGTCAAGGTGCGCGAGGAAGGCGGCGCCGTCGCCCTGGGTCGCGTGCTGACCCTCGTCATCTCGAGTGCCGGCCGCACCGACGAGGAGGCCATCGAGGCGGCCAACGACGCGTCGCGGGAGCACCCGATGCGCGTCATCGTGCTGAGCACCTCCCCCGACGGTGAGACGCGGTTGGATGCCGAGATCCGCGTCGGCGGGGACGCCGGCGCGAGCGAGGTGGTCGTCCTACGGGCGAGCGGCGAGACCGCGACCGACCCGGAGAGTCTCGTCACCGGCCTGCTGCTGCCCGATGCCCCCGTCGTGGTCTGGTGGCCCGGCGAGGCCCCGGCCGACCCCCACGCGTCGCCGCTCGGCCGCATCGGCACCCGCCGCATCACCGATGCCGCGGCGGCGGGCGATCCGGTCGCGGCGCTCGCCCGACTCGGCGAGCACTACACCCCCGGCGACACGGACTTCGCCTGGACGCGGCTCACCCTGTGGCGGGCTCAACTCGCCGCCGTTCTCGATCAGCCACCGTACGAGCCCGTCACCGGCGTGCGTGTCGTCGGGTCATCGGACTCTCCGTCGACCGAGCTGCTCGCCCAGTGGCTCGGCCTGCAGCTCGAACTCGACGTCGACCTGGTCGTGAAGGCTCCGGGAGACGGGCCCAACGGCATCCATCGGGTGCGCCTCGAGCGCGCCTCCGGGCCGATCGAACTCTCGCGGGACGAGGGCGGCGTCGCGACGCTGACCCAGCCGGACCAGCCCACCCACGACATCGCGCTCCCCCGCCGGAGCCTGCGCGACTGCCTCGCCGAGGAGTTGCGTAGGCTCGATCCCGACGAACTCTTCGGAGACGTCGTACGACAGGAGGCTTCCCCTCGATGACGACCGAACGACGTGTGCTGGTCCATCCCGACGCGGCGAGTCTGGTGGCGAGCGTCGCGGCACGATTCCTGACCAAGGTCATCGATCTGCTGGATGAGAACGAGTCGATCGACGTCTGCTTGACCGGCGGATCGGCCGGCATCGCCGTTCTGGCGGCGGTCGCCGAGAACCCGGCGCGCGACGGCATCGACTGGTCACGCGTGGAGTTCTGGTGGGGCGACGAGCGCTACCTCCCCCGCGGGGACCCCGACCGCAACGAGACGCAGGCCCGGGCCGCCCTGCTCGACCTGCTCGCTCAACCGGCCGAGAACATCCACTCGTTCCCCGCACCCGGCGAGCAGCCGACGATCGACGACGCGGCTGCCGCGTACGCTGCCGAACTCGGCGACACCGTCTTCGACATCACGTTCCTCGGCGTCGGACCGGACGGCCACGTCGCCTCGCTCTTCCCCGATCATGCGTCGGTGCGCGAGACCGCGGCGAAGGTGATCGCCGAGACGAACTCGCCGAAGCCGCCGCCGCTGCGGTTGTCGCTGACCCTGCCCGTGCTGAACGCCTCGGAGCGCATCTGGCTCGTGATGGCGGGCGCCGACAAGGCGGGCGCCCTCGGGCTGGCCCTGGCCGACGCGAACGTCGGCTCGGTTCCCGTCGCCGGGGTGCGCGGCCGCAAGCGCACCGTGTTCTTCGTCGATCAAGAGGCCGCGGCTGAAGTCCCCGAGGGACTCATCGACGGCGGCCGCTACTGGACCGCACAGGACGAGGGCTAGACCGCTCGTCGGGCAATTCTCAGGCGGACGCGCCCCGGCGGGTACGGAGCTGGTCGAGCGCCTCATCGAGGAGCTGCGCGGCCTCGGCGTCGGAGCGGCGCTCCTTCACGTACGCGAGGTGCGTCTTGTAGGGCTCGGTCTTCGCCAACTGCGGCGGGTTGTCCTTGTCGCGACCCGCCGGCAGGCCGGTCTGCGGGCTGTCGATGACCTCCGGGATCTCCTCGTCGGGGAGATTCGCCGCGAAATGGCGGACGATCTCGTTGCCCGCCGCGTCCCAGTAGGAGATCGAGATGCGGTCCGCGTGGTACCCGCGGTCCTGCTCGCCCATGGGGCCGGATCCGACCCGCGATCCGCGGATGGCGCTGCCACCTGATGCCATGAAGAGCTCCCTAGCCCGAGAAGTGGTTCGAGCGGCCTAGGCCGCGAACTTGACGATGAGTCCGAGCACGATGATGCTCGCGACCCAGAGCAGGGCGAGGATCACGGTGATGCGGTTGAGGTTGCGTTCCGCGACCCCCGAGGCGCCGAGGTTGGAGCTGGTGCCGCCGCCGAACATGTCGGAGAGGCCACCACCACGACCGCGGTGCAACAGGATGAGCAGAGTCAGCAGAAGGCTGGTGATGCCGAGCAGCACCTGCACGATGGTCTGGAGTACGAACATAACCGGCCTAGTCTACGGGTTTCGGCGACCGGAGGGCCGCCGTTCTGGCGATCGGAGCCTCAGGTCCCGACGTGCTTCTGGAAGCGCACGATGCTCGCGAACTCCTCCAGCTGGAGGCTCGCGCCGCCGACGAGGGCGCCGTCGACATCCGCCTCGCGCATGAAGCCCGCGATGTTGGCGGCCTTGACGCTGCCGCCGTAGAGGATGCGGGTCGCCTGCGCGACGTCATCGCCGAGCACCTCGGCGATCAGGACGCGGAGGGCCGCGCACACCTGCTGCGCCTGCTCGCTCGTCGCGGCCTGACCCGAACCGATCGCCCAGACCGGTTCGTAGGCGACGACGATCTCGCTGCCCTTCGCCGCGCCCTCGAGCGCGACGCGGAGCTGGGCGACCGGGACGGCGCTCGGTCCGTGCTGCTCGAGGTCGTCGGCGGTCTCACCGACGCAGATGATCGGCACGATGCCGTGGCGATGGGCGGCGGCGACCTTCGCGGCGATGGCCTCGTCGGTCTCCCCGTGGTACTCGCGACGCTCGGAGTGCCCGACGATCACGTACTTGGTGTCCAGTGCCTTGAGGAAGGCCCCCGAGATCTCGCCCGTGTACGCGCCCGAGTCGTGCGCCGAGATGTCCTGCCCGCCGTAGGCGATCGCGAGGTCGTCGGCGTTCACCAGGGTCTGCACGCTGCGCAGGTCGGTGAAGGGCGGGAAGACCGCGACCTCCGCCGACGTCGTGTCGTGTTGGGCATCCTTCAGGGTCCACGCGAGCTTCTGCACGAAGGCGATCGCCTGCAGGTGGTCGAGGTTCATCTTCCAGTTGCCCGCGAGAAGCGGGGTCCGGCCCGGCTTCGGGGTCATGCTGTCTGCCATCCGAGTACGTCCAATCCGGGGAGGGTGGTGCCTTCGAGGAACTCGAGGCTCGCGCCGCCGCCCGTCGAGATGTGGCCGAACTGGTCGTCGGCGAAGCCCAGCGCCCGCACGGCTGCCGCGGAGTCGCCTCCGCCGACGACGCCGAGGCCATCTACCTCGGTGAGCGCCTGCGCCACAGCCTTCGTGCCGGCCGCGAACGCGGGGAACTCGAAGACGCCCATCGGCCCGTTCCAGAACACCGTGCGCGACGTGCGGATGTGCTCGGCGAACGCGGCGGCCGTCTCCGGGCCGATGTCGAGCCCGATGCCGTCTGCCCCGAAGTCGGTGTCCTCGAGGGCGTCCGCCCGGGCGACCACGTGCTGCGCATCGGCCGAGAACCCGGACGCCATGACGATGTCGGTCGGCAGGACCAGCTCCACGCCGCGCTCCGCGGCTTCCGCGACGTAGCGCTTCACGGTGTCGAACTGGGAGTCCTCGAGGAGGCTCTTGCCGATCTTGTGGCCCTCGGCGGCGAGGAAGGTGAACAGCATTCCGCCGCCGATGAGCAGGCGGTCGACCTTCGGCAGCAGCGCGTCGATCACGCCGAGCTTGTCCGACACCTTGGATCCACCGAGCACGACCGTGTACGGCTTCTGCGGGTTCGCGGTGAGCCGATCGAGCACGTCGAGCTCCGCCGCGATCAGCAGGCCCGCCGCCGAGGGCAGCGCCTTCGCCAGCTCGTAGACGCTCGCCTGCTTGCGGTGCACGACGCCGAAGCCGTCCGACACGAAGGCGTCGCCGAGCGCGGCGAGCTCGGCGGCGTACGCCTCGCGTTCGCCGGCATCCTTCGACGCCTCGCGCGGGTCGAACCGGAGGTTCTCCAGCAGCGTCACGCCGTCGCCGAGTGCCGCGCGCTCGGGGTGCTCTGGCATGAACGTCACCGGCTCCCCCAGCAGCTCGGCGAGCCGGACCGCGACGGGGCCGAGCGAGAACTGCGGGTCGGGGGCGCCATCGGGGCGTCCGAGGTGGGACATCACGACGACGGAGGCACCGGCGTCCCGCAGCTTCCGGATCGTCGGGACGGACGCGCGGACGCGTCCGTCGTCCGTGATCCGGTCGCCGTCGAGCGGGACGTTGAGGTCGCAGCGGAGCAGGACCGTCTTCCCGGCGAGGTCGCCGAGAGACTCGATGGTTCGCAGAGTCACCGGCGGATTACAGGCGCGCGGCGACGTACTCGGTGAGGTCGACGAGGCGGTTGGAGTAGCCCCACTCGTTGTCGTACCAGGCGTACAGCTTCACCTGGTCGCCCATGATCTTCGTGAGCGGCGAGTCGAAGATCGACGAGTGCGGGTCGCTGACGATGTCGCTGGAGACCAGCTCGTCGGTCGAGAACTTCAGGATGCCCTTGAGGTAGCCCTCCGAGGCCTCGCGGTACGCGGCGTTGATCTCGTCGATCGTCACGGTGCGCGACGCCTGGATCGTGAGGTCGGTGATCGAGCCGGTCGGGACGGGCACGCGCAGCGAGTAGCCGTCGAGCTTGCCGTTGAGCTCGGGCAGCACGAGACCGATCGCCTTCGCGGCACCGGTCGAGGTCGGCACGATGTTGATCGCGGCGGCACGAGCGCGACGCAGGTCGCTGTGCGGGCCGTCCTGAAGGTTCTGGTCGGCCGTGTACGCGTGGATCGTCGTCATGAGGCCGCGCTCGATGCCGAAGTTGTCGTTGAAGACCTTCGCGAGCGGCGCGAGCGAGTTCGTGGTGCAGGAGGCGTTGGAGATGATGTGCATCGTCGCCGGGTCGTAGGTCGACTCGTTGACGCCCATCACGAAGGTGCCGTCGGGCTCGGTGGCCGGCGCGGAGATGATGACCTTCTTGGCGCCGCCGCCGTCGATGTGCTTGCGGGCGTCTTCGGCCTTGGTGAACCGGCCGGTCGACTCGATGACGATGTCGACGCCGTAGTCCGACCACTTCAGAGCCGCGGGGTCGCGCTCCTCGAAGACGCGGATCGGCTTGCCGTTCACGACGATCTGGTCGCCGTCGTAGTCGACGGTGGCGTCGAGACGCCCGGTGATCGAGTCGTACTTCAGAAGGTGCGCGAGCGACTTGTTGTCGGTGAGGTCGTTGACCGCGACGATCTCCAGATCGCTGCCCTTGGCCAGCGCGGCGCGGAAGTAGTTCCGCCCGATCCGTCCGAACCCGTTGATACCGATCTTGACCGACACAGAAAGCTCCTTGAAGTGGTCGTGGGGGTGTGGTGGCGGTGGTGGAAGGCGGCCGGGACACGGTCTCGAAAAGACGAGTCCCGGCCGCGCAAAACGCCGTTACGACAGTAGCAGCAGCCCCGCCGCTCCCTTGCGCGCCGCCTCGAATCGGGCCCCGGCGTCCGCCCAGTTGGCGATGTTCCAGAAGGCCTTCACGTAGTCGGCCTTGACGTTCACGTAGTCGAGGTAGAAGGCGTGCTCCCACATGTCGAGCTGGAGGATCGGGGTGACGCCGAGCGGCACGTTGTTCTGCTGGTCGTACATCTGGTTGATGAGCAGTCGCGACGACACCGGGTCCCAGGCGAGCACGGCCCAGCCGGAGCCCTGGAGGCTGTTCGCGGCGGCGCTGAAGTGCCCGACGAACTTGTCGAAGGAGCCGAAGAACTCGTCGATGGCGGCCGCCAGCTCGCCCTCGGGCGTGCCCGCGCCATCCGGGGTCAGGTTCTTCCAGAAGATCGAGTGGTTGATGTGGCCGCCGAGGTGGAACGCGAGGTCCTTCTCGAGCTTCGGCACGTTGCCGTAGTCGCCGGAGTCCCGCGCCTCCGCCAGCTTCTCGAGGGCGGTGTTCGCGCCCGCGACGTAGGCCGCGTGGTGCTTGGAGTGATGCAGCTCCATGATCCTGGCGCTGATGTGGGGCTCGAGAGCCGCGTAGTCGTACGGGAGGTCCGGAAGCGTGTAGTCAGCCATGCCGTCCAGCCTACGCTCGGCGGCCCCCCAGCCGCCGGGGGTTGACCGTGGAACGCGTGCTCAGTCCAGGTCGGGGAGCCCCGCGTCGGTGCTCGGCAGTCCGAGGTCGGAGGCCTTCTTGTCGGCCATCGCGAGCAGACGGCGGATGCGTCCGGCGACCGCGTCCTTGGTCATCGGCGGATCGGCGTGGTGCCCGAGTTCGTCGAGGCTCGCGTCGCGGTGGCTGAGCCGGAGCGCCCCCGCGTAGCGCAGGTGCTCCGGAACGTCGTCACCCAGGATCTCGAGAGCCCGCTCGACCCGGGCGCAGGCGGCGACCGCAGCCTGCGCCGAGCGACGCAGGTTGGCGTCGTCGAAGTTCACGAGGCGGTTCGCCGTGGCCCGCACCTCCCGGCGCTGCCGCAGCTCCTCCCAGGCCGCGACGCTCGCCCCGGCGCCCATCAGGTGGAGCATCGCACTGATGGCTTCGCCGTCCCGCACGACGACGCGGAAGGATCCGCGTACCTCACGGGCCTTCGCGGCGACCTTGAGGCGACCGGCGGCGCCGACGAGCGCCATCGCGGCCTCGTTGCCCGGACAGACGACCTCGAGCGCCGCGGAACGCCCGGGGTCGGTCAGCGTGCCGGAGGCGAGGAACGCCCCTCGCCAGATCGCCGCCAACTCATCGCGCGACCCCGTCGTGAGCCGGTTCGGCAGGCCGCGCACCGGCCGGTTGCGGGCGTCGATGAGCCCGGTCTGGCGCGCGAGGGTCTCCGCGCCGTCGATGACCCGCACGAGATAGGTGCTCGACCGACGCAGGGTGCTGCCGGAGATCACCGAGACCTCGCTGCGGACGCCGTACAGCTCGGCCAGGTCCTTGCGGACGCGGCGGGCGATCTTCGGCGACTCCAGCTCGGCCTCGACGGCGATGCGGTTGGAGATCGTGTGGAGTCCGCTCGAGAAGCGCAGCAGCGACGCGAGCTCCGCGGCGCGCACGGCCGTCTTCCCGACGTCCACACCGGCGAGTTCTTCTTTGACATCGGCGGTCAGTGCCACGCGGTCGTCCCTAACTTGTGTTGATGTGTCGGGCCTGCTTCGGCTCGAGTGCGGTCATTCCCGACCGAGGTCGCGGTGCTTGACGCTGACCGCGAGGCCCGGGAGCACGCTCAGCCGCGCTTTCAGCTCCTCGGCCATCGCCACGGAGCGGTGCTTACCGCCGGTGCATCCCAGAGCGATCGTAGCGTGCCGCTTGTTCTCGCGACCGTACCCGTCGAGCACCGGCCGAAGCGCCTCGACATAGCCGTCGATGAACTCCTGCGCCCCGGGGAGGCCGAGGACGTAGTCGCTCACCTCGGTCTCGAGGCCGGTGCGGCCCTTGAGTTCCGGGATCCAGAACGGATTCGGCAGGAAGCGGCAGTCGGCGACGTGGTCGGCGTCGGACGGCAGCCCGTACTTGTAGCCGAAGCTCATCACCGTGACCCGGATCGCCGGATCGCCGACGGTCGAGAACTGGTCGTGGATGAGGACGCTGAGCTGGTGGATGTTGAGCTCGCTCGTGTCGATGACGATGTCGCTCTGCTCGCGGAGCTCGGCGAGCCGCGCCCGCTCGGCGGTGATGCCGTCGAGGAGTGTCCCATCCCCCTGGAGCGGGTGGGGCCGACGGACCGATTCGAAGCGCCGCACCAGGGCGGCATCGGTGGCGTCGAGGAAGAGCACGCGCGTGTCGTCAGTACCGCGCAGCGACTCCAGGGCCTCCTGCACATCGGCGAAGAGCCGACCGCCGCGGATGTCGACGACCGCGGCGACGCGGGGAATGGTGTCGCCGGTGTGCCGTGAGAGATCGACGAGGGGGCGCAACATCTGCGGCGGGAGGTTGTCGACCACGTACCAGCCGAGATCCTCGAGCGCATTGCCGACGGTCGAGCGGCCGGCACCCGACATCCCGGTGACGAGCAGGAGCTCCCGGCGTGGCGCGCTGGCCTCGACCTCAGTCTGCTCGCCGGTCGCTGCCACCGTCACTGCCCTTCGGTCTCTGCGTCGAGCTTACCGACGATCGCGGCGGCGAGAGACGGGCCGATCCCGCGCACCTCGCCGATGTCGTCGACGGATGCCGCGCGCAGGCGGGCGACGGAGCCGAAATGGGCGAGCAGCACCTTCACCCGAGCGGGGCCGAGGCCCGGGATGTCGGAGAGCACCGAGGCGATGTCGTTCTTGCGCTTCTGGCGCTGGAAGGTGATCGCGAAGCGGTGGGCCTCGTCGCGCAGTCGCTGGATGAGGAAGAGCGCCTCGCTGTTGCGGGGCAGGATCACCGGGAACGGCTCCCCCGGCAGCCAGACCTCCTCGAGGCGCTTGGCGATCCCGGCGACCGGGATGTCGCGGATGCCGAGTTCCGCGAGCACCGCGGCGGCGGCGTTGACCTGCGGCTCGCCGCCGTCGACGAGGATCAGTCCGGGGCGGTAGGCGAAGCGCTTGCGGGTCGGGGCACCGTCCTCGGGATCGGCCTCGTCCTCCTCCAGGCGCGCCAGGCGGCGGCGCAGCACCTGGGAGATCGCCTCCAGATCGTCGGCGTACTCCTTGATCCCGAACTTTCGGTAGGCGTTCTTCACCGGGAGTCCGTCCTCGAAGACGACCATCGAGGCGACGATGTTGGTGCCGCCGAGGTGCGACACGTCGTAGCACTCGATGCGCAGCGGCGCCTCGTCCATCCCGAGGGCCTCCTGGATGTCGGTGAGCGCCTGCGTGCGGGCCACGTAATCGCCGCTGCGTCGCATCTTGTAGAGCCCGAGCGCCTGCTTGGCGTTGATCGTCGCCGTCTGCAGGATCGCCGCCTTGTCGCCGCGCTGGGCGGCCCGGAGCACGACCGACCCCTTCGTGCGTCGGTCGCTCAGCCAGGCCTCGAGCGCCGGAGCGTCGTCGGGGAGCTTCGGCACGACGATCTCGCGCGGCGGCGGCTCGGTCTCGTAGGCGCTGAGCAGCACCGCCTCGACGAGGTCGCCGAGAGGAACGTCGAGCTCGGTGTCGACGACCCAGCTGCGCGTGCCCGTGATGCGCCCGCCGCGCACCGTGAACTGCTGGACGGCGGCGGCGAGCTCGTCGTAGTCGATCCCGAAGACGTCGGTGTCGATCGTGTCCTCGGCCAGCACGACCGCGCTGCGCTCCAGCACGTTCTCAAGGGCCTGGAGTCGGTCGCGGATCGTCGCCGCGCGCTCATAGGCGAACTCGGCGGCGGCCGACTTCATCTCGCGCTCGAGCAGGCGCACGACCGCCCGATCGGGGTGGGACATGAACGCGACGAAGTCGTTCACGATCTGCCGATGCTCCTCGATCGAGACGCGCCCGGAGCACGGTCCACCGCAACGTCCGATCTGTCCGGGGAAGCACGGCCGCCCGGTCTGCATCGCGCGCTTGTAGCTGGAGTCAGAACAGGTGCGGATCGGAAAGGCCCGCACCATCAGGTCGATCGTGTCGCGCACGGCCCAGATCTTCGGATACGGGCCGAAGTACTTCGCCCCGGGGATGCGGCGGTTGCGCGTCACCATGACGCGCGGCGCCTCGTCGCCGAGTGTCACGACCAGATAGGGGTAGGTCTTGTCGTCGCGGAACTTGACGTTGAACGGCGGCGTGAACTCCTTGATCCAGGCGTATTCGAGGTCGAGCGCTTCCCGGTCGCTGCCCACGACGGTCCACTCGACACCGGTCGCGGTGAGCACCATGGCGCGGGTGCGCTGATGCAGGTTGCGCATCGGCTGGAAGTAGTTGCTGAGGCGCTGCCGGAGGTTGATCGCCTTACCGACGTAGAGCACGCGGCCGCGGGCATCCCGGAATCGGTAGACGCCGGGGCTCGTCGGGATCTCCCCCGCCTTCGGTCGCCACTCCAGGGCATCCGCGCGGGTCGGACGCGCCACCATCGTTCTAGCCCGCCTTGCGCGCCGGCAGCTCTCCGAGGATCTCGGCGAGGAACACCCCGGTCGCGCTCTCGGGCACGGTCGCGATGTGCTCGGGCGTCCCCGTGGCCAGCACCCGTCCGCCGCCCGAGCCGCCCTCGGGACCGAGGTCGATCACCCAGTCGGCGCTCTTGATCACGTCGAGGTTGTGCTCGATGACGATGACCGTGTTGCCCTTGTCGACGAGTCCGTTGAGCACGAGCAGCAGCTTCCGCACGTCTTCGAAGTGCAGGCCCGTCGTCGGCTCGTCGAGCACGTAGACGCTGCGCCCGTTCGAGCGCTTTTGCAACTCGGTGGCGAGCTTGACGCGCTGCGCCTCACCACCGGAGAGCGTCGTCGCCGACTGACCGAGGCGCACGTAGCCGAGACCGACTTCGACGAGGGTCTTCAGGTAGCGGTGGATGGCGCTGATCGGCTCGAAGAAGTCGGCCGCCTCGGCGATCGGCATGTCGAGCACCTCGGCGATGTTCTTGCCCTTGTAGTGCACCTGGAGGGTGTCGCGGTTGTAGCGCGCTCCCCCGCAGGTCTCGCACGCGACGTAGACATCGGGCAGGAAGTTCATCTCGATCTTGATCGTGCCGTCGCCCGAGCAGGTCTCGCAGCGACCGCCCTTGACGTTGAACGAGAAGCGACCCGGCTGGTAGCCACGGGCCTTCGCCTCCATCGTCTCGGAGAACAGCGTGCGGATGCGGTCGAAGACGCCCGTGTAGGTCGCCGGGTTGGAGCGGGGAGTGCGTCCGATCGGCGCCTGGTCGACGTGCACGACCTTGTCCAGCTGGTCGAGTCCGGTGACGCGCTTGTGGCGGCCCGGCACCTGGCGGGCGCCGTTGAGTTCGTTCGCGAGCACCTTGTAGAGGATGTCGTTGACGAGGCTCGACTTGCCCGACCCGCTCACCCCGGTCACCGACACGAAGGCGCCGAGCGGGAAGCCCACGGTCACGTCCTGGAGGTTGTTGGCCTTCGCGCCCTCGACCGTGATCTGGCGGTTCTTGTCGATGTTGCGGCGCTTCGCGGGCATGTCGATCGCCCGGCGTCCGGCGAGATAGTCGCCGGTCACCGACCTGGTGTTCGTCAGCAGCGACGCGTAGTCGCCCGAGTGCACGACCTCGCCGCCGTGCTCCCCCGCCCCGGGGCCGATGTCGACGAGCCAGTCGGCGGTGCGGATGGTGTCCTCGTCGTGCTCGACGACGATGAGGGTGTTGCCGAGGTTCTTCAGCTTCACCAGGGTGTCGATGAGTCGACGGTTGTCGCGCTGGTGCAGCCCGATGCTGGGCTCGTCGAGCACGTAGAGCACGCCGGTGAGGCCCGACCCGATCTGGGTCGCGAGCCGGATGCGCTGCGCCTCACCGCCGGAGAGGGTCGCGGCCGCACGCGCCATCGTGAGGTAGCCGAGGCCGACCTCGAGCAGGAACTCGAGACGCAACCGGATCTCGCGCAGCACCTGGGCGGCGATCTTGGCCTGCCGTTCGGTGAGATCGAGACGGTCCATGAACTGGTAGGCGCCGCTCAGGCTGAGGTTCGCGACGGCCGAGATGCTCTCGCCGTCGACCTTCACTGCGAGCACCTCGGGCTTCAGTCGCTCGCCGTCGCAGACCGGGCACGGGATCTCGCGGAGGTACTCGCCGTAGCGTGCCTTGGACCAGTCGCCCTCGGCCTCCTGGTACTTGCGCTCGATGTAGGGCATGACGCCTTCGAACCCGGTCGAGTACTTCACCGTGCGGCCGTAGCGGTTGCGCCAGGAGACGGCGACTTCGAAGTCGTTGCCGCGCAGGATCGCCTGGCGCGCCGCCTCGGAGAGCTCTTCCCAGGGGGTGTCGAGATCGAAGTCGAGATCCTTGCCGAGGCCCTGCAACAGTCGGGTGAAGTACGAGTACATCCCCTTGCCCGCCTGGTTCCAGGGCAGCACGACGCCTTCGTTCAGCGTGAGGCTCGGGTCGCCGATGACGAGGTCGGTGTCGACCGCCATCTTGGTGCCGAGGCCCGAGCACTCCGGGCACGCGCCGAACGGCGCATTGAACGAGAAGGTGCGCGGCTCGATCTCGGTGAGCTGGATGGGGTGATGATTCGGGCAGGACAGCTTCTCGCTGAAGGTGCGGACCCCGCCGGGGCCGTCGACATCCACGAAGTCGATCGTGACCAGCCCGCCCGCGAGCCCGAGTGCGGTCTCGACCGAATCGGTCAGCCGCGTCAGCAGGTCGTCGGCCGCGACGAGACGGTCGACGACGACCGAGATGTCGTGCTTGTACTGCTTCTTGAGCGTCGGCGGGTCGCTCAGCTGGATCGTCTCGCCGTCGACGACGGCACGGGAGTAGCCGCCGGTCTGCAGCTCCTTGAAGAGGTCGACGAACTCGCCCTTCTTCTGCGACACGACCGGGGCGAGCACCTGGTAGCGGGTGCCGACCTCGAGCTCCATCAGCTGATCGGCGATCTGCTGGACGGTCTGGCGCTGGATGAGCTCGCCGCACACCGGGCAGTGCGGTTCGCCGATGCGCGCCCAGAGCAGGCGCATGTAGTCGTAGATCTCGGTGATCGTGCCCACCGTGGAGCGCGGATTGCGGTTGGTCGACTTCTGGTCGATCGAGACCGCCGGGCTGAGTCCTTCGATGAAGTCGACGTCGGGACGGTCGACCTGCCCGAGGAACTGGCGGGCGTAGGCGGAGAGCGACTCGACGTAGCGCCGCTGGCCCTCGGCGAAGATCGTGTCGAAGGCGAGGCTCGACTTGCCCGACCCGGAGAGGCCCGTGAAGACCACGAGGGAGTCGCGCGGAATCTCGAGATCGACGTTCTTCAGGTTGTGCACCCGTGCTCCGCGGACGCTCAGTTTGTGGGCTCCGGGGACAGGCGTAATCGACACCTCGCAAGTGTACGGAGGCTCACCGACATCCGCCGGGGGTTGAGCTGACGGCGAACTCAGCGCACGTGGCCCGCCGTCTCCATCTGCCGCAGCTCCTTCTTGAGGTCGCCCAGCTCGTCGCGCAGCCGCGCCGCGAGCTCGAACTTCAGTTCGCCGGCGGCTTGGAGCATCTGCGCGTTGAGGTCGGCGATGATCGTTTCGAGTTCGGTCGCTCCCGACGCGCCAATCCCCTCGCGACGGAGGTTCGGCGTGGGGCTGCGCCGCCGCGACCCGTCGGGCGTGCTGCGTCCGGCGAGCAGCTTCTCGGTGTCGGCGCCTTCGCGCGCCAGCACCTCGGTGATGTCGGCGATGCGCTTGCGCAGCGCGGTCGGCTCGATGCCGTGCTCGGTGTTGTAGGCGATCTGCTTCTCGCGCCGACGGGTGGTCTCGTCGATCGCCTTCGCCATGGAGTCGGTGATGTTGTCGGCGTACATGTGCACCTCGCCGGCGACGTTGCGCGCCGCGCGACCGATGGTCTGGATGAGGGAGGTGCCGGAGCGCAGGAACCCCTCCTTGTCGGCGTCGAGGATCGCGACGAGCGACACCTCGGGCAGGTCGAGCCCCTCGCGCAGGAGGTTGATGCCGACGAGCACGTCGTACACGCCCGCCCGCAGTTCGGTGAGCAGCTCGACGCGTCGCAGGGTGTCGACATCGGAGTGCAGGTAGCGCACGTTGACGCCGTGCTCGGCCATGAAGGCGGTCAGTTCTTCGGCCATCTTCTTCGTCAGGGTCGTCACGAGCACGCGCTCGTTGCGCTCCACTCGTAGCCGGATCTCTTCGAGCAGGTCGTCGATCTGCCCCTTGCTCGGCTTGATGACGATCTGCGGGTCGACGAGACCGGTGGGCCGGATGATCTGCTCCACGACGCCGTCCGCCATGCCCAGCTCGTACTTGCCGGGCGTCGCCGAGAGGTAGACCTTCTGCCCGACGCGATCGAGGAATTCCTCCCAGCGCAGCGGCCGGTTGTCGAGCGCACTCGGGAGCCGGAAGCCGTGCTCGACGAGGGTGCGCTTGCGGGAGGCATCCCCTTCGTACATCGCGCCGATCTGCGGGACCGTCGCGTGCGACTCGTCGATGACGACGAGGAAGTCGTCGGGGAAGTAGTCGAGCAACGTGTTCGGCGGCTCCCCCGGCGATCGGCCGTCGATGTGCCGCGAGTAGTTCTCGATGCCGTTGCAGAACCCGATCTGCTCCATCATCTCGATGTCGAACGCGGTGCGCATGCGCAGCCGCTGGGCCTCGAGCAGTTTGCCCTGCCGCTCGAACACGGCGAGCTGCTCGGTGAGTTCGACCTTGATCGAGGCGATCGCGCGATGCATCGCCTCGGGGCTCGCCGCGTAGTGCGTCGCCGGGAAGACTGAGACGGCCTCGAGCTTGCGCAGCACGTCGCCGGTGAGCGGGTGGAGGGAGTAGAGCGCCTCGATCTCGTCGCCGAACATCTCGACCCGGATCGCGTGCTCCTCGTACACCGGGATGATCTCGATCGTGTCGCCCCGCACCCGGAACTTGCCCCGGGAGAAGTCGACGTCGTTGCGGTCGTACTGCATGTTGAGGAACTTGCGCACGAGCTTGTCGCGCGAGATCGTGTCGCCGACCTGGAGCGAGACCATCGCGCCCAGGTACTCCTCCGCGGCGCCGAGGCCGTAGATGCAGGACACGGTCGAGACGACGACCACGTCGCGCCGGCTGAGCAGCGAGTTCGTCGTCGAGTGCCGCAGTCGCTCGACCTCGGCGTTGATCGACGAGTCCTTTTCGATGAAAGTGTCCGTCTGCGGCACGTAGGCCTCGGGCTGGTAGTAGTCGTAGTACGACACGAAGTACTCGACCGCGTTGTTCGGCATCAGCTCGCGGAACTCGTTGGCCAGCTGCGCGGCGAGGGTCTTGTTGTGGGCGAGCACGATCGTCGGGCGCTGCACCTGCTCGATCAACCAGGCCGTCGTCGCCGACTTGCCCGTGCCCGTGGCGCCCAGGAGCACGACATCCGTCTCGCCGGCGTTGATGCGCTGCGCGAGTTCCTTGATCGCCGTGGGCTGATCGCCCGACGGCGAGTACTCGCTGATGACCTCGAAGGGCCGGACGGCGCGAGTGGGCTGCATACCGTCCAGGCTAGGCGGCGCCTCCGACACGCGCTCGGAGGTTCTCCCAGAGCGCATCCGCCTGCGCCAGGGTCTCGTCGAGGCTGCCGTCGGCGTCGATCACGACGTCGGCGATCGCGAACCGGTCGGTGTCGGTCGCCTGGGAGTTGAGGCGATGCAGCGCCTCCTCGCGCGTCATCCCGCGCAGCTCGACCATGCGGGCGATTCGGGTCTCGGTCGCCGCGTGCACGACGACGACGAGGTCGAACTCGTCGTGTCTCCCGGCCTCGACGAGAAGGGGGATGTCGTAGACGACGATCGCGTCAGGGTCGGCCGCGGCCGCGGCGGCGAAGAGCGCTCGGGAGCGCTCGAGCACCGCGGGGTGGGTGATCGCGTTCAGCCGCTGGCGCCCCTCGGGGTCGCGGAAGACGATCGCGCCGAGCGCCGGGCGATCGAGGGAACCGTCGGCGGCGATGACCTCGGGACCGAACGCCTCGGCGATGCGCGCGAGGGCCGGCTCTCCGGGGGCCACCACGTCGCGGGCGACCTCGTCGGCATCCACGATCACGGCTCCGTGCTCGACCAGGCGCCGGGCGACGGTCGACTTACCCGACGCGATCCCGCCGGTCAGGGCCACGAGCAGCATGTGGCTATCGTATGGGCATGCTCGAGCTGCTCACGGGGACCGGCCTCGCGGCCGCCGCCGGCCTGAACGCCTATATCCCGCTGCTCCTGGTCGGACTCGGCAGCCGATTCTTCGACTGGATCGACCTGCCCCAGGCGTGGGCCTGGCTCGGCAACGAATGGGTGCTCGTCATCCTGGGCGTGCTCTTCGTCATCGAGGTCGTCGCCGACAAGATCCCGGTCGTCGACACGGTGAACGACTGGATCCAGACGATCGTGCGGCCTGCGGCAGGCGGCATCCTGTTCGGCACCGGCACCTCGTCGGAGACCGCCGCGATCACCGACCCGGCCGCCTTCTTCGCGAGCAACCAGTGGGTGCCGATCGTGATCGGCATCCTGCTCTCACTCGGCGTGCACGCCGCCAAGTCCGTCACCCGGATCCCGGCGAACACCGCCACCGGCGGGATGGCCGCGCCCGTGCTGAGCACCCTGGAAGACGTCTCGTCGGTGATCCTGAGCATCCTCGCGCTGCTGTTCCCCGTGCTCGTCATCCTCGCCCTCATCGGACTGGTGGCCGGGCTGGTGGCCCTGTTCCGGCGGATGCGGCGCGCGCGTCGCGACAGCAAGCTCGCAGGCGGAGTGCCCGACATCCCGGCACCGCCCGGGGCCGATCGCGTCCTCGACGGGAGCTGAACTGCTCTCCGCGCGAACGACGAAGGGCCGGACGATCGCTCGTCCGGCCCTTCGTGTCAGTGCTTAGTTGCTGCTCGCGAGCTTCTCGCGAAGCGCGGCCAGCGACTCGTCGTCGGCGAGCGTTCCGGTCGAGGAACCCTCGCTCGAGAACGAGTTGCCCGACGGGGCCGCCGACGACGCGGAGGCGGGGACATCGGCGATGCCCTTCTCCTCGGCCGCGATGACCTGCGCCTTGTGCAGCTCCCAACGGGCCTGGGCGGCGGCATACTCGGCCTCCCAGGTCTCGCGCTGAGCGTCGAAGCCCTCGAGCCACTCGCCCGACTCGGCGTCGAAGCCCTCGGGGAACTTGTAGTTGCCCTGGTCGTCGTACTCGGTGACCATGCCGTACAGCGCCGCGAGGCCGGAGTCGAACTCGGTGCCGTTCGGGTCGACCGACTCGTTCGCCTGCTTGAGCGAGAGCGAGATGCGACGACGCTCGAGGTCGATGTCGATGACCTTGACGAAGACCTCCTCGCCGACCGACACGACCTGCTCGGCGAGCTCGACGTGCTTGCCGCTGAGCTCCGAGATGTGCACGAGGCCCTCGATGCCCTCCGCCACGCGCACGAAGGCGCCGAACGGAACGAGCTTGGTGACCTTTCCGGGCGCGATCTGGCCGATCGCGTGGGTGCGGGCGAAGACCTGCCACGGGTCCTCCTGGGTCGCCTTGAGCGACAGCGACACGCGCTCGCGCTCCATGTCGACCTCGAGGATCTCGACGGTGACCTCCTGGCCGACCTCGACGACCTCACTGGCGTGCTCGATGTGCTTCCACGACAGCTCCGAGACGTGCACGAGGCCGTCCACGCCGCCGAGGTCGACGAACGCACCGAAGTTGACGATCGAGGACACGACGCCCTTGCGGACCTGGCCCTTCGCGAGGTTGTTGAGGAAGGTCGAACGCGACTCCGACTGCGTCTGCTCGAGCAGAGCGCGGCGGCTCAGCACGACGTTGTTGCGGTTCTTGTCGAGCTCGAGGATCTTGGCCTCGATCTCCTGGTCGAGGTACGGCGTGAGGTCCCGCACGCGGCGCAGCTCGATGAGCGAGGCCGGGAGGAAGCCACGGAGGCCGATGTCGACGATGAGGCCACCCTTGACGACCTCGATGACCTTGCCGGTCACGACGCCGTCGGTGTCCTTGATCTTCTCGACATCGCCCCACGCACGCTCGTACTGCGCGCGCTTCTTCGACAGGATGAGGCGACCTTCCTTGTCCTCCTTCTGGAGAACGAGGGCTTCGACCATGTCGCCGACGTTGACGACCTCGGACGGGTCGACGTCGTGCTTGATGGAGAGTTCGCGCGAGGGGATGACGCCCTCGGTCTTGTAGCCGACGTCGAGGAGGACCTCGTCGCGGTCGATCTTGACGACGGTGCCTTCGATGAGGTCTCCGTCGTTGAAGAACTTGAGGGTCTTCTCGACCGCGGCCAGGAAGTCTTCAGCAGATCCGATGTCGTTGATCGCGACCTGCTTGATGGCCGTGGCGGTCGTTGCGGTTGTCATGTAGTAGTTGCTCCGGAATTTGGCAGAACTCGGGCCAGCGACGGGGAAAGGCAGGTTGTGGTTCGCCGATGGCAGGCGGATAGGAATCGCGTCAAACGCGACTCTCTAGCCTAGCGTTTGCACATGACCCGCGCCACCACGTTCACGGCATCGCTCCCCCACTGGCTCAGCGGCCGGCCCCTCCCCGACGTCCTCGCGACCGACGAGCAGAGGATGACTCTCGTCCACGAGCTCGCGGACCTCAACTGGCGGGCGGGCAACGGCGGGCCGTTCGCCGCGCTCGTCGTCGACTCGACGTCGGGCGAACTCGTCAGCGCCGGGGTGAATGTCGTGCTCGCGAGCGGGCTCTCGTCGACGCACGCCGAGCTGATGGCGCTGAGTCTCGCGCAGACGACACTCGGCGGCTGGGACCTCGCCGCGGACCGCTCCCTCGAGCTCGTCGTCAACTGGCGGCCGTGCGCGATGTGCTATGGCGCCACGATCTGGTCGGGCGTGCGTCGCCTGGTCATCGCCGGGTCCGGCCCGGAGTGCGAGGAACTCACGGGCTTCGACGAAGGCCCGGTGCGTGACGACTGGCGCGAGCAGCTCGAGATGCGCGGGATCTCGGTCACGAGCGACGTGCTGAGGGAGGGCGCCGTGCGCACCTTCACCGAGTACGGGGACTCGGCCTCCACCGTCTACAACGCGCGGCGTGATTGACGGCGCTGCGCGGCGAAGCCGACGGCGACCAGCGTGACCGCCACGAGCGCGGCGGTCAGACCGGGCTCAGCACCGGTCGGCGGTAGCAGGGCCGTCGGCGCTGCGGCGGAACCGCCGAGTTCCAGTGTCTCGAGGGTCAAGATCGCGGACGTCGCCGATCCCACGCCGTTGGCCGCGGTGACGGTGAAGGTCGTGGGACCCGCCGCCACCGGGGTGCCGGAGATCTCCCCCGTCGTGCTGTCGAGCACCAGACCGGCGGGCAGGGCACCCGAAGTCACGGTGTAGGTGGCGTCGGGCGTTCCGGTGCTCGTCACCGTGAACGCGTACGGCGTGCCTTCGGTCGCATCGGTCGGCTCCCCCGAGGTGATCACCGGGCCGCCGTCGGTGGACACGCTGCCGGTTCCGCAGACGGCCGGCACGACGACATCCGTGGCGTCGAGCGTGACCGCGCCGGTGGCCGCGAGCAGCCGTCCCGTGACATCCGTGCCGTTCGTGGCGGTGATCGACTGCTCCGCCATGATCGTGCCGGCGAAGTCGCTGTCGGTACCGAGCGTTGCGGAGCTCGCGACGCGCCAGAAGACGTTGCACGGTCCGGCACCGCCGACATCGAACAGGATCTGGCTGCCCGAACCGGTGGTGAGCGTGCTCGACGCGGTGAACACCCAGACGTCGGACGGCCCGCCGGCGAGGGTGAGGATGCCGCCCGCGTCGAGGGAGAGTGCGCCGCCGGAGTAGACACCCGGGGTCAGAGACATCCCGGTGAGGTTCGCGAGGCCCGACAGGGTCGGAGTGAGGCTCGCCGCGGTGACCATCGCGGCGTCCAGGTCGATCTGCGCCTGCGAGGCGGTGCCGTCGGCGATGAACTGGGTGTGGCCCGCCACGAGCTGCCCGGGCGGGAACCCGGTCACCGAGAGACCCGGATGGAGGCCGAGGTCGCCGTCGATGACCGACGACCCGGTGTTCGTCACCGTCGTCGAGCCGAGGACGCCGAACGGGGCGGAGGTCCCGAGATCGATCGGCCCGTTGATGATCGTGGCCCCCCACGCGTCACCAACGGGCATCACCGCCCATGTCAGAGCGGTCAGCAGAACCCCGACCGTCATCGCCCCCCGGCGAATCGAACGAGACTTCTTGGTTTCCGATACCGACACTGCTCCGGCCACGAAGGCCCCCCACCGATGTTTCCGGTGACCCCGCCTAGACAACTTCCCTAGACGAATCGGTCTACCCGGTTGCCTAAGGACTAGCACGGCGGAGGCCCACCACCTAGCCGCACGGCGAAACATTCGGGGCGCACCCAATGATCTACTCGGCGACGCCCCCCGGAGTGGGGGTGCGCGATGTGCGTTGCCTGTGAGCGACCACGTCCCGGATGGCGCCGTCGATCTCCGGGAACGCGAAGCGGTAGCCGGCGGCCAACAGCCGCTCCGGGACGACCCACCGGCTCTTGAGCACCAGCTCCGTCTCGGTGCGGATCGCCCACGCCCCCGGTTCGAGCATCCAGCGATGCAGCGGGATGCCGAACGGCACGCGCAGTGCCCGCCGGATGCTGCGCATGACCGTCGCGCTGTCGACCGGGTTCGGAGCCGAGACGTTGACGACCCCGTCGATCTCGTCGTGGTCGATCAGGAACCGGATGATCCCCACGACGTCATCCAGATGGATCCAGGAGAATCGCTGCCGCCCGCCCCGCGCCGCGTACTCGTGGAGGGTGCCGGCGGCGGCCCGACGTCTCGACCGGAACCAGGGACCGTCGATCTGCGCTCCCCCGAATCCGATCCGCGCGAGGATCAGCAGCGGCACGAGCGCACTCCCGTCGCCGAGCACGATGGCGGTACGCAGCGCCACCCGACGCGTCGACGGGAGGTCGCGCTCCGCGAACGCGGCCTCCCAGGAACGGGCGACCCCGACCGAGAACCCCGTGCCGAGCTCGCCGGTGGCCTCGGTCATCGCCCGGTCCTCGGCGTGGCGGTAGATCGTGGCCGTGGAGGAGTTGAGCCACAGCGCCGGAGGTCGGCGGGCCGCCGCCACCGCATCGCCGAGCGCGCGAGTGGTCTCCACCCGCGATCGCACGATCTCGGCGCGGTTCGCCTCGTCGTAGCGGCAGTTCACGCTCTTGCCCGCCAGGTTGATGAGCACGTCGGCGCCGTCGACCAGATCTCGGATGCCGTCCACGTCGCCCCACCGAGCGTCTCCGGCGGTGCGCCCGATGGTCACGACCTCCTCCCCCGAGGCGCGGAACCGTTCGACGAGGTACGTGCCCATGAAGCCCGACGCCCCGGCGACGACGATCCTCATGCGTCCTCGACCCGGTCGTCGAACGAGCCGACGTCCTCGTAGATCCGGCCGATGACGGGGGCCGTCACCAGCGTCGTGGCGATCGGGGAGGTCACGTCGACGGCGTCGCTCTACTTGAGGAGCGTGGCGCGCAACGTGTCGAGTCCGACCCCGCCGATGTCGAGCGCCCTCTTGTGGAAGTCCTTGAACGAGAACGCGGCGCCGTCGCGGGTCTGCGCGGCATCCCGGATCTGCTCCCAGATGCGCTGACCCACCTTGTACGACGGCGCCTGGCCGGGCCAGCCCAGGTAGCGGTTGACCTCGAAGCGCACGAACGAGTCGTTCATGTTGACGTTCTCGCGCAGGAACCCGAGCGCGTAGTCGGCATCCCAGACGCCGTCGCCCTGCAGTTTGGGCTTGCCGAGGTGCACGCCGATGTCGAGCACGACCCGGGCCGCCCGCATCCGCTGTCCGTCGAGCATGCCGAGCCGGTCGGCGGGATCGTCGAGGTAGCCGAGTTCCTCCATGAGCCGTTCGGCGTACAGCGCCCAGCCCTCGGCGTGCCCGCTCGTGCCGCCGAGTTGCCGGCGCCAGAGGTTGAGCGTCGCGCGGTTGAAGACCGCCTGGCCGATCTGGAGGTGATGGCCCGGGACGCCCTCGTGGTAGACCGTCGTGAGTTCGCGCCAGGTGTCGAATTCGGTGACGCCCTCGGGCACGCTCCACCACATCCGTCCCGGACGGGAGAAGTCGTCGGCCGGCCCGGTGTAGTAGATCCCGCCCTCCTGCGTGGGTGCGATCATGCACTCGAGGTGGCGGATCGCCTCCGGGATGTCGAAGTGGTCGCGGGAGAGTTCGGCGACGGCACGATCGCTCGTCTCCTGCATCCAGCGCTGAAGGGCCTCGGTGCCGTGCAGTTTGCGGGACGGGTCGCGGTCGAGCGCCTCGATGGCGTCGTGCACCGACCCTCCGGGCACGATCTCGCCGGCGATGCGGGTCTGCTCGTCGACCATTCGGGCGAGTTCCTCGATCCCCCACTCGTAGGTCTCGTCGAGGTCGACGGTCGCGCCGAGGAAGTGCCGGGAGCGCAGCGCGTAGAGGTCCCGGCCGACGGCGTCCTGCTCCCCCGCGGCCGGTGCGAGCTCGGTTTCGAGGAACCCGGCGAGCCGGTCGTACGCCTCGGCCGACGCCTCGGCGCCGCGGCGCAGGTCGGCGGCCAGCGAGGCGGGGAGGTCGCCCCCGTCACCGAGCTTCGCCCCTCCGGTGAAGTCGAAGAAGAACCCGAGGGGGTCGCCGTGCTTACGCGCCTGCTGAGCGACCTCCGAGACCTGACGTCGGGCGGGGACGTGCCCGGCAGCGACGCCGGCGCGCAGGGTCTCGATGTAGCCGTCGACTGCGTCGGCGACGTTTCCCAGGCGGGTGGCGATCACCGACCAGTCCGCTTCGGACTCGGTCGGCATCAGGTCGAAGATCTCGCGGATGCCCTGTGCGGGGCTCGCGATGACGTTGAGGTCGCGCAGGTGGTAGCCGGCGTCGGCGGACGCGATCTCGAGTTCGAGCTCGGAGGTGATGTCGGTCTTGGTGACCTCGTCGACCTCGTCGACCGGCACCGCGTCCGAGAGCGCGGAGACGACCTTCTTCGCCGCATCGAGGTAGGCGGCGTGGCCGGCGGGCGAGTGGTCGCCGATCTCCCCGATCCGCCCCTCGACGCCCATCCAGATCGCGGTGTCGGGATCGAGGTCGACCATCGTGGCGACCCAGTCCTCGGCGATCCGGTCGATCGGCGTGGACGGACGGACCGGCTGTTCGCTCATGCGTCCAGCCTAGGACGGCGCTCCGATCGCGGTCAGTCCTCGGTCAGGTCGCGTTCGAGCAACTCGATCAGCGCGTCCACCGCCGCCTGGTCGTCGGCGGCCACGACGACCTCGTCGCCGTGACTCACGTCGAGGGAGAGGATGCCGAGAATGCTCGCGGCGTTGACGCTGCGACCGTGCGCGGAGATCTGCATCGGCACGCCCGTACCGGCGGCCGCGAGGCTCACGAGCGACGCCGGGCGGGCGTGCAGTCCGATCCGCGAGGCGACGACGGCGGTGCGTTCGGGCATGTGAACTCCCTCGTTCGGCGGGCTCGGTGGGGACGGTGCGCTCAGTGCGCGGCTGCATCCCAGTTTGGCCCCGACCCGACCTGCACGTCGAGGGGGACGCTGAGATCGGCCGCGTGCGCCATCCGATCGGTGACGATCGCGGTCACTTCCTCCAGCTCGGGAGCGACGACCTCGAGCACGAGCTCGTCGTGCACCTGCAACAGCATCCGGGAGGCGAGTCCGCGCTGGCGGATGTCCGCGTCGATGCCGAGCATCGCGATCTTGATGACGTCGGCGGCCGAGCCCTGGATCGGCGAGTTGAGCGCCTGGCGTTCCGCGTTCTCGCGCAGCGTGCGGTTGGTGGAGGTGAGGTCGCCGAACGGGCGGCGGCGGCCGAAGAGGGTCGTCGTGAAGCCGTCGACCCGGGCCTGTTCGACGACCCCGCGCAGGTAGTCGCGCACCCCGCCGAACCGGGCCAGGTAGTCGGCGATCAGCTCGCGCGCCTCCGCGACTTCGATGCGCAGCTGCTTGCTCAGGCCGAACGGCGACAGCCCGTAGGCGAGTCCGTACGACATCGCCTTGACCTTGGTGCGCATCGTCGCGGTCACGTCGGCGGGGTCGACGCCGAAGACCCGGGCGCCGACGAAGCGATGCAGGTCTTCGCCGGAGTTGAAGGCCTCGATGAGCCCCTGGTCTTCCGACAGGTGCGCCATGATGCGCATCTCGATCTGCGAGTAGTCGGCCGTGAGCAGGGTGTCGAAGCCCTCGCCCGGCACGAAGGCCGTACGAACCTCGCGCCCGACCTCGGTCTTGATCGGGATGTTCTGCAGATTCGGGTCATTGGAGGCCACCCGGCCGGTCGCCGACCCGGTCTGCTCGTAGGTGGTGTGCACGCGGCCATCGGGGCCGATCCCGCGCTGGAGGGTCTCGACGATCTGCCGGATCTTCGTCGCATCGCGGTGCTGCAGCAGCAGTCCGAGGAACGGATGCGGGTTGAGGTCCTGGAGGTCTTGCAGCGACTGGGCATCGGTCGAGAAGCCGGTCTTGTTCGACCGGGTCTTCGGCATGCCGAGCTGCTCGAACAGCACCTCCTGCAACTGCTTCGGCGACCCGAGATTGATCTCCGTGCCGATCTCGGCGTACGCGGCTGCGGCGATCTCCGCGGCCTGCGCCCCGAGCCGTTCGTTCATACCGGCGAGCACGGGTGCCGACACCGTGATGCCCTGCATTTCCATGCGGGCGAGGACCGGGCCGAGGGGTACCTCGATCTCGTGGAGCACGCGCGTCGAGCCGGCATCCAGTCGTCCGGCCAGCTCGCTCGCGAGCCGCCGCACGAACCAGGCCTCGCTCGCCGGGCTCAGCGCCTCGGTCTCGGGCACGAGCTGGTTGGGGTCGGGCTGCGGGAGGTTCTCGCCGAGGTAGTAGTAGACGAGCGAGGCGAGCGTCTCCGACTTCTGCGACGGCCGCAGCAGCCAGGCCTGAAGCGCGGGATCGAGGTCGACACCGCCGAGCTCGACTCCCGCGGTCGCGAGAGCCTTGCCCTGGCGCTTCGCGTCGTAGACGTGCTTCGGGCTCGAGCCGGCCAGGAACGCCTGCAGCACCTCGTCACCCCACGGCACCCAGGCCGAATTCGACTCCCCCGCGATCCCGACGCCCTCGATCGATCCGTTGACCACCGCCACGCGCACCCCGAGGGGGGCGGTGCCCCCCGCCGAATGCGTGTCGAGCCAGGCCTCCAGATCGATACCGGTGAGCGTCGCGACGGGTGGCAGGTCGCTCGTCGGGGCTCCGCCGTCGGTCAACTGCGCCCCGTCGGTGACCCCTTCGATCTTCAGCAGCCGTTCGAGGAGCGCCTTGAACTGGAGGCGGCCGAACAACTCGCGCACGGCCTCGACATTCATCGGCTTGCGCGCGAAGTCGGCGGGCGCAAGCGGGAGGTCCATGTCGGTCACGAGGCGATTGAGCTTGCGGTTGCGGATGGCGCGGTCTCGCTGCTCGCGGAGGTAGCCGCCGACGACCCCGGTGATCTCGTCCGCGTGCGCGAGCAGGTTGTCGACCGTGCCGTACTGCTGGATCCACTTGACGGCGGTCTTCTCGCCGACCTTGTCGATGCCGATCAGGTTGTCGCTCGTCTCGCCGACGAGGGCGGCGATCTCGGGATACTGCTCGGGTTCGATGCCGTACTTCTCGAACACCGCATCCCGGTCGTACCGCTTGAGCTCCGACACGCCGCGCGCGTTCGGATACAGCAGCGTAATCTGGTCGTTCACCAGTTGGATCGTGTCGCGGTCGCCCGAGGTGACGAGCACGTCGAACCCCTCGGCCGCGCCCCGGGTGGCGAGGGTCGCGATGATGTCGTCGGCCTCGTAGTTGTCGACCTCGAGGGTCGGGATGTTCATCGCCGCGAGGGCCTCCTGCAGGAGCGGGATCTGCCCCTTGAACTCCGACGGGGTCTCGCCGCGCGTGCCCTTGTACTCGGGATACTCCGCCGTGCGGAACGAGACGCGCGACTTGTCGAACGCGACGGCGAGGTGCGTTGGCCGCTCGTTCTGCAGCAGCAGGTTGAGCATCGAGAGGAACCCGTGGATGGCGTTCGTGTGCTGGCCGTCACGGGTGACGAAGGAGTCGACCGGGAGGGCGTAGAACGCCCGGAAGGCGAGCGAATGGCCGTCGATGAGCAGGAGCGTAGGCTTTTTCGAGTCCGGCACGCGCGTAAGCCTAGCCGCCGCATCCGACAGCCCTGGAGGGCCTCCCGTGACCCGTTACCCGGCCGATCTGCACCCCGATCTGCTCGCCCGATTCGCGAACGGCGGCGGCGCCCTGTCGCAGAAGATGGGCATCGAGTTCGACATCCTCGGCGCCGACTACTCCGTGGCGCGGATGCCCGTCGAGGGCAACACGCAGGTCGTCGGCATCCTGCACGGCGGAGCGCACGTCGTGCTCGGGGAGTCGCTCGGGTCGCTGTCGTCGGCGATCCACGGCGGTCCGGACCACATCGCCGTCGGCATCGAGATCAACGCCACCCACTCGCGCTCCGTCGACAGCGGATGGGTCACCGGCACCTGCCGCGCGATCTCACTCGGACGCACGCTGTGCACGCACGAGATCCAGATCACGGATGCCGACGGCAACCGCCTCTCGACCGTGCGGATGACGAACTTCCTGAAGAAGATCCGCTGAGCGGGTCCCTACTTCTTGGGCGCGAGCTGCTCGATGATCGCGACCGCGACGTCGTGCATGGTGAGGCGTCGGTCCATCGACGCCTTCTGAATCCAGCGGAACGCCTCCGGCTCCGACAGGCCCATCTTCTCGTTCAGCAGGCCCTTGGCCCGGTCGACGAGCTTGCGGGTCTCGAAGCGCTCCACCATGTCGGCGACCTCGGCCTCGAGGGTGACGATCTGCTGGTAGCGGCTGAGCGCGATCTCGATGGCCGGCAGGAGGTCGTTCGGGGTGAAGGGCTTCACGACGTACGCCATCGCCCCCGCCTCGCTGGCGCGCTCGACGAGCTCTTTCTGGCTGAACGCCGTGAGCAGCACGACCGGGGCGATGTGGTTCTTGGCGAGCCGCTCGGCCGCGGAGATGCCGTCGAGCTTGGGCATCTTGACATCCATGACGACGAGGTCGGGCTTGAGCTCGGTCGCCAGGGCGACCGCCGCTTCGCCGTCGCCCGCCTCGCCGACGACGTCGAAGCCGTTGTCGCGCAGGATCTCGACGATGTCGAGGCGAATCAGCGACTCGTCTTCGGCGACGACGACGCGTCGCGGCGCGCTCGGGGACTCCGTCTGATCACTCACGGACCGAGCCTACGGTACGTTGAGGACGTGCCGCGCGGCGTGTCCGCGGGTACGCCGGATTGGCGGAATGGCAGACGCGACCGACTCAAAATCGGTTGTCCGAGAGGGCATGTGGGTTCGAGTCCCACATCCGGTACCTGCGCGAGGCGAACGAAACGTGTCGTGACCCGGGAGTGAATCCCGACGAGACGGCGTTGCGTTCTCCATGAGCGACTTCACGCGGCTGGCCGAGCACCTCGGCGCGACCGACACGGTGACCATCATCACGACCCGTCCGAACGGCGACGAGGTGGCCACGCCGATCTGGTCGACCGCCGTCGACGGCATCCCCTACGTGCGCGCCGCCTACGGTCCGCGCACCTCCTGGTATCTCCGGGCCCGGTCGGGCCGGCCGGTGGCGTTCACGACGACCGACGGCCGCGGCGCCGAGCGGGATGCCGTCGCGGCGCTCGCAGATCCCCGGGTCGGGGTGTCGGTCGTACATCTCGCGCCCGACGCCGCCGAACAGGACGCGGTGGATGAGGCGTTCCGAGCCAAGTACGCGCACAGCCCGTACGTCGAGTCGGTCGCGGCGGCCCCGGTGCGCGCGCTCACGCTGAGGATCGCGGCGTCACTTTCGGACGCATGACGGTCATCATGACCGCGGGCATCCGGTCTCCTGAGGACCCTCAGCCCGCCGGCGTGATCGGCGCGAAGCGGGGGCCTGAGTACCCGTCGCGCTCGACATGCTCCGCCCACATCGCCGCGGGCCGCACCCAGAGCCGTTCGTCGCCCTCGCGGGAGTAGACGACGAACGGCTCCTCGGATTCGCTGTGCGCCGCCATCCCGACGACGACGTAGACCGCGCCCTTGAAGTGCCGGTAGCGACCGGGCGCGATCGCGACGGGCTCGGGGTCAGTCAGCGTGCTTCCCCGACTCCCAGACCGGACGCTTGGGCTTGAGCGCCGACCCGACGACGTGCACGCGCATGTCGTTGGTCGAGCCGGGGATCCCGGGAGGGGATCCCGAAATCACGACGACCTTGTCGCCCTCCTCCGCGAGACCCTCGTCGAGCAGCACCGTGTCAACCTGGGCGTACATCGCGTCGGTGTGGTCGACGCGCTCGACGAGGAACGACTCGATGCCCC
This sequence comes from Pseudolysinimonas sp., assembly GCF_044239695.1. Lineage (GTDB taxonomy): Bacteria > Actinomycetota > Actinomycetes > Actinomycetales > Microbacteriaceae > Pseudolysinimonas_A. Next base: position 35,095 of record NZ_JBIIAW010000015.1, read on the forward strand.
AGGTGAGCGCCATCCGGCGGCGGATCGCCTCGTCGGGCGTGAACGCCTTCATCGGGATGCGGAAGCGGAGCCGCGACATGCGCCGGGCGGAGTCCCCCGACTCGGTGAAGACGCAGACGTACTTGGCATCCACGAAATCGGCGACCTCTGCCGCGGCGAGGGTGATCGCGCCGCCCTGCGTGCGCGGCTTGGTGCCGAGCGGGGGGATGCGCTCGAGGCCGTGGTCTTCCGTCGATGCGACGATGCGCGCCATCGTCTGCACGGTGACGACCGGGTACGTGCCGACGCTGGTCTCGCCCGAGAGCATGACCGCGTCGGCGCCGTCGAGCACCGCGTTGGCGACGTCGGAGGCCTCGGCGCGGGTCGGCACCGGGTTGTCGGTCATCGACTCGAGCATCTGCGTGGCGACGATGACCGGCTTTGCCATGCGGCGCGAGAGCTCGATCGTGCGCTTCTGCACGATCGGCACCGCTTCGAGGGGCAGTTCGACGGCGAGGTCGCCGCGCGCGACCATGATGCCGTCGAAGGCGTCGATGATCTCCTCGAGGTTGTCGACCGCCTGCGGCTTCTCGATCTTCGCGATGACCGGGACGCGACGCCCCTCCTCCGCCATGATCTCGTGAACCCGCGTGACGTCCGCCGCGTTGCGCACGAACGACAGCGCGATGTAGTCGGCACCGAGCTTGAGACCCCAGCGGAGGTCCTCCTCGTCCTTCTCGGAGAGGGCGGGCACGTTGACCGCGACACCGGGCAGGTTGATGCCCTTGTTGTTGGACACGGCACCGGCGACGACGCACCTGGTCACGACGCGGACGCCGTCGGTCGAGACCACCTCGACCTTGACCTTGCCGTCATCGATCAGCAGGAAGTCGCCGGCCGAGACATCCCCCGGAAGGCCCTTGAACGTCGTGCCGACGAGATCCTTCGTGCCGAGCACGTCCTCGGTCGTGATGGTCAGGATGTCTCCGACCTCGAGATGGTGCGGCCCGTCGGCGAACTTGCCGAGGCGGATCTTCGGACCCTGCAGGTCGACGAGCACGGCGACCGGGACCTTCAGGTCATCGGCGGCCTTGCGCACGTTCGCGTAGACCTCGTTGTGCACCTCGTAGGTGCCGTGGCTGAGGTTCATCCGGGCGACGTTGACGCCCGCTTCGATGATCGCTCGGAGGGCTTCGTAGCTGGATGTCGCAGGCCCGAGGGTCGCGATGATCTTGGCTCTTCTCATGGGGTGGCGGTGTTCTCTCTTGCTGGTGGCGGTGGAAAAGCGAACGATTGAACGGCAGTGGTCAGACGGTCAGGGCTCGATCCGTCGGGCGGACGGGGAACGGCAACTGCGTCTCCCCCTCGAGGTAGCGGTCGACGGCCGACGCCGCGGCCCGGCCCTCGGCGATCGCCCAGACGATGAGCGACTGACCCCGCCCGGCGTCGCCGGCGACGAACACGCCGGCCTCGCTCGTGGCGTAGTCGGCGTCGCGCTCGACGACACCCTGCTCGAACGGCAGTCGCAGCTGGTCCTCGAGCATCGACGCCTCGGGACCGGTGAAGCCCATCGCGATGAGCACGAGGTCCGCGGGGATCTCGCGCTCGGTTCCCGACTTCGGCACACGTCGGCCGTCGACGTACTCGGTCTCGGCGACGCGGATCGCCCGCACTTCACCGGCCTCGTTCGCGAGGAATTCGACCGTCGAGGCGAGGAACATCCGCTCCCCGCCCTCCTCGTGCGCGCTCGAGACCTCGAAGAGCGTCGGGCTGGTCGGCCACGGCTGGTGCTCGGGGCGCTCCGCCGGCGGCTGAACGCCGATCGCGAGGTTGGTCACGCTGAGGGCGCCCTGGCGGTGCGCCGTGCCGATGCAGTCCGCGCCCGTGTCGCCACCGCCGATGACGACGACGTGTCGCCCCTCGGCGGTGATCTGCGGACCGACCTGATCGCCCGCGACCACCTTGTTCTGCTGCACGAGATAGTCCATCGCGAAATGGACGCCGAGCAGGTCGCGGCCCGGGATCGGGAGGTCGCGCGGGACCGTGGCCCCGGTCGCGATCACGACGGCGTCGTAGCGCGAGCGCAGGTCGTCCCAGGTGATGTCGATCCCGATCTGCACCCCCGCGCGGAAGCGGGTGCCCTCGGCCTGCATCTGCTGGAGGCGGGCATCCAGCCGCTTCTTCTCCATCTTGAAGTCGGGGATGCCGTAGCGCAGCAGCCCGCCGATGCGGTCGTCGCGCTCGAAGACCGCCACGGTGTGTCCGGCGCGCGTGAGCTGCTGCGCGGCCGCGAGACCCGCGGGACCCGATCCGACGACGGCGACGGTCTTGCCCGTCAGGCGCTCCGGCGGATGCGGCGTGACCCAGCCGTTCGCCCACGCCTGGTCGATGATCGACACCTCGACCTGCTTGATCGTGACGGCCGGCTGATTGATGCCGAGCACGCACGACGATTCGCACGGCGCCGGGCACAGCGTGCCGGTGAACTCCGGGAAGTTGTTCGTCGCGTGCAGACGTTCGATCGCCTGCCGCCCCTCGCCACGCCAGGTGAGGTCGTTCCACTCCGGGATGAGGTTGCCCAGCGGGCAGCCCGAATGGCAGAACGGCACGCCGCAGTCCATGCATCTCCCGGCCTGCCGACGCAGCTGCGTCGGGTCCTGGTTCTCGTAGACCTCTTTGAAGTCCATGATGCGCACCGGCACCGGACGACGCTTGGGCAGTTCGCGCTCCTGCGTCTTGAGGAAGCCCTTGGGATCAGCCACCGGTGACCTCCATGATCCGAGACCACACGACGTCGCCGTCGGGGTCGAGTCCTTCTTCGATCGCCTCGGCACGCGTGCGGATCACCGCGGCGTAGTCGCGCGGCAGCACCTTCACGAACGCCGCGACCGTGGCATCCAGGTCGGCGAGCATCCTCGCGGCGAGAGCCGAATCCGTCTCGGCCACGTGCTTGCGCAGCAGATCGGTGAGGATCTCCACGTCGGCGCTGTCCAGCGGGAGGAGCGAGAGCTCCCCGTTCGCGAGGGCGTCCCGGTTCACGCGCTCCTTCCGCAGCTCGTGCACGTAGGCCGTTCCGCCCGACATGCCCGCACCGAGGTTGCGACCCGTCCCGCCGAGGATGACGGCGAGCCCGCCGGTCATGTACTCGAGCGCGTGGTCGCCCACGCCTTCGACGACGGCGGTCGCGCCGGAGTTGCGGACGAGGAACCGCTCGCCCACGACGCCGCGCAGGAACATGCTGCCCTGCGTCGCCCCGTAGCCCAGCACGTTGCCGGCGATGACGTTGCGCTCGGCTGCGAACACCGCGGACCGCGGCGGGCGGAGGATGATCTGCCCGCCCGAGAGGCCCTTGCCGACGTAGTCGTTGGAGTCGCCCTCGAGGCGCAGCGTGATGCCGTTGGGCAGGAACGCACCGAGCGACTGCCCGGCGGACCCGGTCATCGAGATCTCGATCGTGCCCTCCGGCAGGCCGTGCTCGCCGTGGCGCTTGGTGACCTCGTGGCCGAGCATCGTGCCGACGGCGCGCTCGGTGTTCTTCACCGGAAGCTCGATCAGCACCTTCTCGCCGTGATCGAGGGCCGCGCTCGCGCGCCGGATCAGCTCGACGTCGAAGTGCTCGTCGAGCTCGTGCTTCTGCGTCGTGCGGTTGCGACGCGGCTCGTCGTCGGCGAACTCCGGTCCGACCAGCACGGGGGTCAGGTCGAGACCGTCGGCCTTCCAGTGCTCGACGGCGCGGTCGACATCGAGCAGATCGGAGCGGCCGATCGCCTCGTCGAGCGAGCGGAAGCCCAGCTCGGCGAGGTACTCCCGCACCTCCTGTGCGAGGTACTCGAAGAACGTCTCCACGAACTCCGGCTTGCCGGTGAACCGCGCGCGCAACTCCGGGTTCTGCGTCGCAACTCCCACCGGGCAGGTGTCGAGGTGGCAGACCCGCATCAGGATGCAGCCGGAGACGACGAGCGGAGCCGTCGCGAAGCCGTACTCCTCCGCACCGAGCAGCGCGGCGACGATGACATCCCGGCCGGTCTTCAACTGGCCGTCCACCTGCACGACGACGCGGTCGCGCATGCCGTTGAGCATGAGCGTCTGCTGCGTCTCGGCGAGGCCGATCTCCCACGGCGTCCCGGCGTGCTTGAGCGAGTTGAGCGGGGAGGCGCCGGTGCCTCCGTCGTGGCCGGAGACCAGCACGACATCCGCCAGCGCCTTCGTGACGCCGGCCGCGACCGCGCCGATGCCCGACTGCGAGACGAGTTTGACGTGCACCCGTGCCGCCGGGTTCGCGCGCTTGACGTCGAAGATCAGCTGCTTGAGGTCTTCGATCGAGTAGATGTCGTGGTGCGGCGGCGGCGAGATGAGACCGACGCCGGCGGTCGAGTGCCGGGTGCGGGCGATCCACGGGTAGACCTTGGCGGCCATCAACTGACCGCCTTCGCCGGGCTTGGCACCCTGCGCCATCTTGATCTGGATGTCGGTGGCGTGCGTCAGATACATGCTCGTGACGCCGAACCGGCCCGAGGCGACCTGCTTCACCCGGCTGCGCCGCTCCGGGTCGAGGAGTCGCTCGACGTCTTCGCCGCCCTCACCGGTGTTGGAGCGCCCCCCGATGCGGTTCATCGCGATCGCGAGGGTCTCGTGCGCCTCCTGCGAGATGGAGCCGTAGCTCATCGCCCCGGTGTTGAAGCGGGTCATGATGGACTCGATCGGCTCGACCTCGTCGATCGGGATGGGCTTGCGCTCGGCCGTGTCGAGCTTGAACAGTCCGCGGAGGGTCATCAGGTTCTCGGCCTGCTCGTCGACGAGCCGCGTGTAGTCGCGGAAGATGTCGTAGCGCCGGGCACGGGTCGAGTGCTGCAGCCGGAACACCGTGTCCGGGTTGAACAGGTGCGGCGGGCCTTCGCGACGCCACTGGTACTCGCCGCCGACCTGAAGTCGCTCGTGCGCGAGGATCGCGCCGTCCTCCGGGTAGGCCGCCGCGTGCCGCGCCGCGTTCTCGGCCGCGATCACGTCGATGCCGACGCCGCCGAGCAGGCTCGGGGTGCCGGTGAAGTACTGGTCGACGAACTCCTGGCTGAGGCCGACGGCCTCGAACGCCTGGGCGCCGGCGTACGAGCCGACGACCGAGATGCCCATCTTGGACATGATCTTCAGCACGCCCTTGCCGAGACCCTTGATGAGGTTCTTGACGGCCTTCTCGGGCGTCATCCCGGTGATCATCCCCGCGTTGACGAGCTGTTCGGCGGTCTCCATCGCGAGATAGGGGTTGATCGCCGACGCCCCGTACCCGATGAGCAGGGCGACGTGGTGCACCTCGCGGACGTCGCCGGCTTCGACGACGAGTCCGACCTTCATCCGCGTCTCCTGGCGGATGAGGTGGTGGTGCACGGCGGAGAGCATGAGCAGCGACGGGATCGGCGCCAGGTCGGCGTTCGAGTCGCGGTCGGAGAGCACGAGGAACTGCGCGCCGTCGGCGATCGCGTCGTCGGCCTCCTCGGCCATCTGCTGCAACCGCTCCGCGAGTGCCTCAGGGCCGGCGTCGAGACGGTAGAGGCCCTTGATCACGCGGGTGCGCTTCGCCCCGACCTCGCCGTCGCGGCGCGAGACGAGGTGCTGGATCTTCGCGAGCTCGTCGTTGTCGATCACCGGGAAGTCGAGAATGACCTGCCGCGCGTGATCGGGGGTCGCGGCGAGCAGGTTGCGCTCCGGGCCGAGCCCGAGTTTCATGCTCGTCACGACTTCCTCGCGGATGCTGTCGAGCGGCGGGTTCGTGACCTGCGCGAACGCCTGCGTGAAGTAGTCGAAGAGCAGGCGCGGGCGCTCGCTCAGGACGGCGATCGGGGTGTCCGACCCCATCGCACCGAGCGGCTCGGCGCCGTTGACCGCCATCGGGGTGAGGAGAATGCGCACCTCCTCCTCGGTGTAGCCGAAGGTGCGCTGGCGCCGCACGACGGAGGCCGGAGTGTGCGAGATGTGCTCCCGCTCCGGAAGGTCCTTGAGCTCGATGCGCCCGGCGTCGAGCCACTCCTGCCACGGCTCCGCCGCCG
>NZ_JBIIAW010000011.1:0-47876 GCF_044239695.1 Pseudolysinimonas sp.
AGCCGCCCACGGTGTCGACGTCGTTCATGGGATCCTCCTCGAAGTCATTGTGTCCCCCGCGCGGTCGGTGACCGGCGCGTGAGTCATCACTATATAACCGGAATGACACGGATGTCATTCCCCCACATGTAGTGATTTCGGCGTGTCGCGCGTGTTTTCACGATAGGCGCCGCCACCGACGTTCATTCCGGGCGGCGGGAGCGGCGTCCGAGCGGGACGGTCGCCGCGAGCCCGACCGCGAGGAAGCCGGCCGCCGTGAACGCGGAGAGCCTCGTCGCGTCGCTGAACGCCTCCCGCGCCGCGTGCGCCGCCTCGGGCGACTGCTCCTCCAGGCCGGGGATCGCCGAGCCCGCGCTGCCGACCACGGCATCCACGATCTGCTCGCGGGTCGCCTCCGGGATGCTGTCGGGCAGCTTGTCGGCGAGGTGGCTGCCGAGCGCGGTGAACAGCACGGTGCCGAGGATCGCGATGCCGAGGGCCGAGCCCACCTGCCGGGCGGTGCTCTGCGTCCCCGACGCCGCCCCGCTGCGCGCCACCGGCACGTCGACGAGGATGAGACCCGTCAGCTGGGCGGTGGCGAACCCCACTCCGAGCCCGTAGACGAGGAGCCCGCCGCAGACCGCCCACCACGGGGTGTCGACGGCGATGACGGAGCCGACGATGACGAGTCCGACGATCTCCAGGGCGATGCCGAGACGCACCACCCAGACGGCGGGGACCCGCGACCCGAACCCCCCGACGAGCCCGGAGGCGAGGAAGGCGCCGACCGCGAGGGCCAGCAGCACCTGACCGGTGCCGAGGGCCCCGTAGCCGAGCGCGTTCTGCAGCCACAGCGGGAGCGACAGGATGATGCCGAACTCGCCGAGCGCGACGATGAGCGCGACGATGTTGCCGCCGCGGAACGACGGGATCGCGAACAGGTCGGGCGCCACCATGCTGGGCAGCCCGCGGCGGCGGCGAGCTGCGCCCCAGGCGATGAACCCCACCAACGCGACGACGGTGATCGCGAACACGAACGGGATCGGCGACACCTCGAAGGTCCAGAAGTCCGGCGGGCTGTCGCTCAGCCACCAGCCGAACGTGCGGCCCTCGATCAGCCCGAAGACGAGGGAGCCGAACACGACGATGGACAGCAGGGCGCCGACCGGGTCGAGCGGATCCGGCTGCTCCGCGCGGGACTCGAGCACGACGAGCGCGATGCCGACGAGGATCAGGAGGCCGAGCGGCAGGTTGATCCCGAACGCCCAGCGCCAGGAGAAGTACTCGGTCAGCCAGCCGCCGAGCAACGGACCGACCGCCGCCATCCCGCCGATCGTCGACCCCCACACCGCGAACGCGATCCCGCGCTCCTTCCCGGTGAAGGTGGCGTTGAGCACCGAGAGGGTAGTCGGGAGGATGATCGCCCCGCCGACGCCCTGCACGACCCGGGACGCGATGAGCGCCTCTCCCGACCCGGCGAGGGCGGCGACGACGCTCGCGATCACGAAGATCGCGACCCCGATGATGAGCAGTCGCTTGCGGCCGACCCGGTCGGCGAGGGTGCCGAAGGTCAGCAGGAGCGCCGCGAACACCAGCGTGTAGCTCTCCTGCACCCATTGCACCTGGGTGGAGGTGATCGCGAGATCGTCGACGATCGACGGGATCGCGACGTTCACGATGGTCGAGTCGACGATGATCAGCGACACCGCGAGGCTGATCGTGAGCAGGCCGAGCCAGCGCAGACGGTGCGCCCGCGAGCCGACGTCGAGAGAGGTCATGCGCTCATTGTGCGCTTCGATCCGGCATCCAGCCCGCTTTCAGGCGGCGGGAGCACTCTCGCCCCATGAACGGTCCCGACGAGCAGCAGCAGATCGCGCAGGTGGTCGAGCAGCTGGAGCAGAGGTTCCCCGCGTTCTCCACGCAGGAGATCGAGGTCATCGTCGCCGAGCAGGTCGCCCTGCTCGACGGCAACCCCATCCGCGACTACGTCCCGCGGCTCGTCGAGCACGGGGCGCGGACGCGGCTGCGGGCCTCGGCCGGCTCCTAGGAGGACGGCGTCACGCGCCGCGCCGGACCAGGTGCTCGGTCACCCCGGGCGATGAGGTCGCCGCCACGGCCGACTACCGCGGGATGTTGGTGACGAGGAAGTCGTTCATCCCCGCGAAGATCACGACGACGATCCAGATCGAGATGCCGATCGAGATGACGAACACCGCGACTTCGGCCCAGATCGGCTGGTGCCCGTTGCCGGTTCGGCGGTGCACGACGACCGAGCGGCCGATCGTGTACACGAGCCCGCTGATGAACGCGAAGGCCCAGTGGAACGGCCTCGGCACTCCGCGGGAGGCGAGCTCCTTGGCGTCGCGGTAGGCGAAGAACACGCCGAGCCCGTAGACGACGTAGCTCAGAACGATCGCGCCCCAGTAGAACGGGGAGAGCAAGAGACTCATGGTTCCCGACATCCCCGAGTACGGGTCGGCCGCCGACACGTCGATGTCGAACAACGAGCCCCACGGCACGAAGAGCAGCAGGAGCGTCGGCAGCAGCGGGAGCACGACGATGAGCCAGATCCACGGCGTGTTCCAGTCGGTGCCGGCGGGGGCCTTCAGCTCGGGAGCGGCCGGGTACGGCTGACCGGGCTGGTGGAGTAGCTCGGTCCAGGCCACGCCGTCCCAGTAGCGCTGCTGCGCCGGGTTCTGCGGGTCCGGGTACCAGCCGGCGGGGATCGAGGGCGTGCCCTGTGCGCTCATGGGCCGATCCTACGGCGGCACGCGACAGACGCCCCGTCTGACGATCCCCGCCGACTCTCGACCGCGCGGCTCGATACGATCACACTCGAAGCGACGTACGCGACTCCACGAGGTGCACCACGATGTCCGATCACGCAGCACGGGGGTGGCAGCGCCCCAGCATCTACGACGTCGCGCGCGAAGCCGGCGTGTCGCACATGACGGTTTCGCGGGTGCTCAACGACCACCCCAACATCCGCGACACGACGCGCGAACGCGTGCTCCGCGCGATCGACGAGATGAACTACACGCGCAGCTCGATCGCTCGCGCCCTGGCGACCCGCCGCGCGATGCGCATCGGGGTCCTGGTGGACAGCGCGCCGCAGTTCGGGCCGAACAGCACGCTGCGCGCCCTCGAGAGCGCGGCACGCGGCTTCGGCTACGCGATCAGCGCGTTCTCGATCTCGGATGACGACAGCGCGTCGCAGGTGGACTCCGGCGTCGTCGACCTGGTGACTCAGGGGGTCGACGCGCTGTGCGTCATCGCGCCTCGCGCGTCGTCGTTGCACGCGCTACGCCAGCAGAGCACGGGCCTTCCCACGATCGTCATCAAGTCGGACCCGGATGCGACCTGGCACACCGCGGCCGTCGATCAGCATGGAGGGGCGAGCCTCGCGACCCGGCATCTCATCGACCTCGGTCATCGCTCCATCGCGCATCTCGCCGGACCCTCCGACTGGTACGACGCCCGCGCGCGCGAGCAGGGCTGGCGCGACGCTCTGACGGCCGAGGGTCTGCAGGTGGCAGCCCTCCATGTCGGCGACTGGACCTCCGACTTCGGATACGAGATGGGGCGCACCCTCGAGGTGGGCGATCTGACGGCCGTCTTCGCCGCGAACGACCAGATGGCACTCGGGCTGATCCACGGCCTGGCGACGCGAGGCATCTCGGTTCCCGACGACATCAGCGTCGTCGGGTTCGACGACCTCCCCGACGCCCGTCACTTCCTCCCGCCGCTCACGACGGTGCGGCAAGACTTCGCGGCTCTCGGATCGCTCGCCCTGCAGTTGCTCGTCGCCGCCATCGAAGGGGATGAGGGCGCGACCCACGACGTGATCGCCCCGTCGCTGGTCGTGCGCTCCTCCACCGCAGTCCCGCGGGGATGACCGACGGCGGTTCAGGCGGGAACGGGGATGTTGGCGGTAACAAAGCGGTAACGAACGCCGAAGATCGAGTTGCGCAATCGCATTGTTAGCGCGCACAATGTGTCCACACCCCAGGGTGTCGCACAAAGCACCGAACCCTCTTCGACAATCGCGTCGACGAGTCTCAACGAGGAGATCACATGACACACAACAAGCGGACGCTGCGCATTCTCGGTTTCATCGGAGCGGGAGCGATCGCGCTCGGACTGGCCGGATGCAGCACGGGCACCGAATCCGGTGAAGGCGACCTGATCACTGTCGGCTTCGTCGCCGTCGGGCCTGAAGGCGGATGGCGCGACGCCAACGAGCAGGCGATCCAGGACGCCTTCAGCGAGGAGGCCGGCTTCGACCTCAAGTACGCCCCCGCGGCCAACCCGACCGACCAGAAGTCGCAGATCGACGCCTTCGCGACGTTCGTCAACGACGAGGTCGACGTCATCCTGCTGACGGCCACCGAGGCGTCCGGCTGGGAGGACTCGCTCGAGCTCGCGCAGGAGGCCGAGATCCCGGTCATCCTTCTCGACCGCGGCGTCGACGCCAGCGACGACCTCTACGTGACGCGCATCGCGCCCGACAACGTCAAGGTCGCCGAAGAGGTCGGCAACTGGGCGACGAGCGTGTACCCCGACGGCGCGAGCTACTACGTGCTCGAGGGCGTCCCCGGCCTCTCCGTCGTGAACGAGCGCAACGAGGGCTTCGACGCCGCCATCGCCGGCAAGGACGGCTGGGACAAGATCGGCGCCCAGACCGCCAACTGGACCGCTGACGAGGGCAAGTCGGTCATCGAGACCGTTCTGAAGGAGAACCCGGGCCTGCAGTTCATCTTCGCGCAGAACGATGAGATGGGCATCGGCGCGGCTGCGGCCGTGACGGCTGCCGGTCTGACGCCGGGCACCGACGTCAAGATCGCCACGATCGACGGCACCACGCCGGCCCTCGAGGCGCTCGCCGCCGGTCAGCTGAGCTTCGTCGCTCAGTACAACCCGTTCTTCGGCGACCTCGCCGTCGATGCCGTGAAGAAGGCCCTCGCGGGCGAGAGCGTCGACAAGACGATCATCGTCCCGGGCGAGAACTTCGACTCGGCCGAGGCCGGCCAGGCCGCGCTGGACGCCGGCAAGGGCTTCTAACCGACTCGGAACCGCCACGAGACATCCGCGCGGGGGCCGCTCACTTTCGGCGGCCCCCGTTCGGATGTCCACCCAGCAGAGTCATCTAGGCAGCAAGGGATCGATCAACGATGACGGAATCGCTCGCAATCGTCGAAGTTCGCGAGGCATCCATCAGCTTCCCCGGCGTGAAAGCCCTCGACGAGGTGAGCTTCCGCCTCATCCCGGGCGAAGTCCACAGCCTCATGGGCGAGAACGGCGCCGGCAAGTCCACGCTGATCAAAGCGCTGACCGGCGTGTACCAGATCGACTCCGGCGAGATCATCGTCGCCGGACAGGCGCGGCGCTTCGCCGGCACCGCCTCCGCGCAGGCCGCCGGCATCTCCACCGTGTACCAGGAGGTGAACCTGTGCACCAACCTCACGATCGGTGAGAACGTGATGCTCGGCCACGAGGCCCGCGGCCCCCTCGGCGTCAATTGGCGCAAGACCCATGCGCTCGCTCATGAGTCGCTCGTCGGCCTGGGTCTCGGTCACCTCGACCCGCGCGCGCCCCTCTCCTCCCTCTCGATCGCCGTGCAGCAACTGGTGGCCATCAGCCGCGCCATGGTCACGCAGTCGAAGGTGCTCATCCTCGACGAGCCGACGTCGAGCCTCGACGCGAACGAGGTCGAGGTGCTGTTCGGCGTCATCCGGAAACTCCGCGACCAGGGCGTCGCCATCCTCTTCGTCTCGCACTTCCTCGATCAGGTGTACGCGATCAGCGACCGCATCACGGTGCTGCGCAACGGCCGGTTCGTCGGCGAGTACCTCAAGCGCGACCTCGACCGCACCCAGCTGATCTCGCTGATGATCGGCAAAGACTTCGAGACGCTTCGCGCTCTCGGCTCCAACCGTCAGACCGAGGTGCGCGACCGCACCGAGACCCCTCTTCTCGCCGCCGAAGGCCTGGGGCGAGCGGGTGCCCTCCACCCCACCGATGTCGAGATCCATCGCGGCGAGGTCGTCGGCTTCGCCGGGCTCCTCGGCGCCGGCCGCACGGAGCTCGCGCGGCTCATCGCCGGCGCCGACAAGGCCGACTCCGGTGTCGTCACGATGCACGGCGAGAAGGTGTCGCTGAACTCGCCCGTCGCCGCACTGGCGCACCGCATCGCCTACTCGACCGAGAATCGGCGTGAAGACGGGATCGTCGGCGACCTCAGCGTGCGCGAGAACATCATCCTCGCCGTCCAAGCCCGTCGCGGGTGGTTCCGCCGGGTGCCCGCCCGCCAGGTCGACCAGATCGTCGCGACCTACATGGAGCGCTTCAACGTGCGCCCGAACGACCCGAACCGCCCCATCCGACTGCTGTCGGGCGGCAACCAGCAGAAGGTCCTCCTGGGCCGCTGGCTCGCCACCAACCCCGAACTGCTCCTGCTCGACGAACCGACGCGCGGCATCGATGTCGGCGCGAAGGCCGACATCCAGGAGACCGTCGCGGAGCTCGCCGCCGGCGGGATGGGTGTCGTGTTCATCTCGTCCGAACTCGAAGAGGTCGTGCGTCTCTCGGAGCGGATCGTCATCCTCAAGGACCACCGGAAGGTGGGCGAGGTCGTCAACGGCCCGGAGGTGACCGCCGAGAGCATCGTGTCGGTCATCGCCGCGGACTCGGGAGCCGAGGCGGGAGCCCACGCGGATGCCCTGGCGCACGTCGCCGGCGACGGAGCCGCACGAGACGAAGGGAACGCGTCATGAGCCGCGTCACGCGCACACTCCGAACCCCGTGGTTCTGGGCACTCATCGGGATCGCGGTGCTGCTGCTGATCAACACCCTCAAGAATCCCGCCTACCTCGAGATCAGCGTGAACCCGACGACGGGGCTGCTCACCGGCAACGTGCTCGACATCCTCCGGGTGTCGGCGCCCATCATCATGATCGCGCTGGGGATGACCTTCGTCATCGCCACCGAAGGGATCGACCTGTCGGTCGGCTCGATGATGGCCGTCGGCGGCGCCGTAGCCATGCAGACCCTCGCCGGCGTCGACGCGCCCGATTCCGTCGGGGCGATGTTCGCGGCGATCGGCCTCGCCGTGCTGCTGGCGATCGTGCTCGGAGCGGTCAATGGATTCCTGGTCGCCGTCGTCGGACTCCAGCCGTTCATCGGCACCCTCATCATGATGCTGGCCGCGCGCGGAATCGCCCGCGTGATCACGGACGGGCAGAACACCAACGCGTCGAACGAGCCGTTCCGGCAGCTGGCGAACGGCCAGATCCTGGGGCTCCCGACGAGTTTCGTGCTGGCGATCGCGATCGTCGTCGTCATCGCCCTCCTGATGCGACGCACCGCGCTCGCCCTGATGATCGAGTCGGTCGGAGTGAACCCCACGGCGAGCCGGCTCGCCGGCATCCGGCCCCGCCCCCTGCTGTTCGGTGTCTACATCCTGGCGGCGGCGCTGGCGGCCATCGGCGGTCTGTTCAGCGTCTCCGAGGTGATGACGGTCAGCGTCTCCGGAACCGGCAACCTGATGGAACTCGACGCCATCCTCGCGGTGGTGATCGGCGGGACCTCTCTCGCCGGCGGCAAGTTCTCGATCCTCGGGTCCACCGTCGGCGCTCTTCTCATCGCGACCCTCAACAAGACGGTGCTCTTCCTGGGGATTCCGTCGTCCGCGACGCCGGCGTTCAAGGCGCTCGTGATCATCGCGCTCGTGCTGCTCCAGTCGGAGCGCATCCGCTCCTTCACCTTCGGCAGGGCGAAGGGCCTGAGTTTCCGACGGGGCCCCGCGACCGCGCCGACCGAACCGGCGCCCGATGCTTCGAAGGAGACCGTCGCGTGAACGCGTCGAAGACGAATACCTCCACCTCGTCGGCCGAGACGTCGCGGGAGCCGTTGAGCCAGCGCCTCGCCGGCGCATGGAGCCGCAACCAGTCGCTGGTTCCCACCCTCGCCTCCGTGGTGCTGCTCATCGGGATGCTCGGCTACGCCGAGATCGCCTACGGCCGCGTCTTCCATGCGGGCACGATCTCCAGCCTGCTGGTGAGCTTCGCGCCGACGGTGATCCTCGCGGTCGGGATGACGATCGTGATCATCTCCGGGGGCATCGACCTCTCCGTCGGCGCCGTGGTCGCCTTCACGTCGGTCGCCGGCGTGATGCTCATGAACATCGGGGTCGACGGTTGGCTCTCGATGCTGCTCATGATCGTGTTCGGCGCCGCCTTCGGGCTGATCTCGGGCGTCATGATCCAGTACTTCAACGTGCAGCCGTTCATCGCGACGCTGGCGATGATGTTCCTCGCCCGGGGGCTCGCCTCCATCCTGTCGACGACCCCGGTCGTGACGAGTGACGAGGCGCCGATCCTGCTGCTCGCCACCGACTGGAAGCTGATCGACGGGCCCAAGGTCAACGACTTCACGGTCACGCCGGGGCTGCTCATCGCCGCGCTGGTGGTGATCGGCGGCGTCTTCTTCATGCACCGCACCCGCACCGGCCGCACGGTCTATGCGATCGGCGGCAACGAGTCGTCGGCCCAGCTGATGGGCCTCTCCGTCGCCCGGTCGCGCGTCGGGATCTACGTGATCTCGGGCGCCCTGGCGGGTCTGGCCGCGATCGTCTACACCGCCGAGGTCAGCGGCAAGGCGCAGAACGTGACCGGCATCGGCTGGGAGCTGGATGCCATCGCCGCCGTGGTCATCGGCGGAACGCTGCTCACCGGCGGCTACGGCTACGTGCTCGGCTCGATCAGCGGCGTGTTCGTGATCGCGGCGCTGCGACTCATCATCACCAAAGACGGTCGGATCAGCCCCGAGTACCTGACGATCATCACCGGTGCCGTTCTTCTCGCCTTCGTGCTGTTGCAGCGCGCGCTGACCCGACGGAGGGCCAGTTGACCCCGCCCGCTGAGAGCGAAGCCGCGATCGCGACGGTCCGCGCCGAGGTCGCCGCCCTGCACGGCGAGCTGGTGCGCTACGGGCTGGTGGTCTGGACCGGCGGCAACGTCTCCGGCCGCGTCCCCGGAACCGACTACTTCGTGATCAAGCCGTCGGGCGTCGCCTACGACGATCTGACGCCCGAGAACATGATCCTCTGCGACCTCGACGGCCGCGTCGTTCCCGGCTCGCTCGGCAGCGAGCGCAGCCCGTCGAGCGACACCGCGGCGCACGCCTACGTCTACCGGCAGATGCCCGAGGTGGGCGGCGTCGTGCACACGCACTCCACCTATGCGGTCGCCTGGGCCGCGCGCGGGGAGGAGATCCCCTGCGTCATCACCGGGATGGCCGACGAGTTCGGCGGGCCCATCCCGATCGGACCGTTCGCGATCATCGGCGACGACTCGATCGGCCGCGGCATCGTCGAGACCCTGCGCGGCCACCGCTCACGGGCCGTGCTGATGCAGAACCACGGCCCGTTCACGATCGGCACGACGGCGAGGGATGCCGTGAAGGCCGCGGTGATGTGCGAGGACGCCGCCCGCACGGTGCACCTCGCACGGGAAGCCGGCCCGCTCATCCCGATCCCGCAGGACAGAATCGACTCGCTCTACCAGCGCTACCAGCACGTGTACGGCCAGGCCACGGACGACCGCCGATGAATGCGGCGCTCGGGATCGAACTCGGCTCGACCCGCATCAAGGCCTGCCTCGTGGATGCCGACGACCCGTCGGCGGTGCTCGCGACCGGGTCGTACGAGTGGGAGAACCAGCTGCTCGGCGGGGTCTGGACCTACGACCTGGCCGACGTCTGGACCGGGCTGCAGGCCGCCTACGCCGATCTCGTGCGGCAGCTCGGCGCGGCCCCGACCGAGCTCGCGGCGATCGGCGTCTCGGCGATGATGCACGGCTACCTCGCGTTCGACGCGGCCGGTGAGCTGCTCGTGCCGTTCCGCACCTGGCGCAACACCAGCACCGGCGAGGCGGCGGCCGAGCTGACCGGGTTGTTCGGCGTCAACATCCCGTTGCGCTGGTCGATCGCCCACCTGCACCAGGCGACGCGCGACGCCGAGCAGCACGTCTCGTCGATCGCGTCGGTGACCACCCTCGCCGGGTACGTGCACGAGCGGTTGACCGGACGCCGGGTGCTCGGCATCGGGGATGCCTCGGGCATGTTCCCGATCGACGGCACCGACTACGACGCCGACTTCCTCGCCCGCTACGACCGTCTCGCTGTGCTGCACGCTCCGCTGAAGACGCTGCTGCCGGAGGTGCTCGTCGCGGGAGAACCGGCCGGCGAACTGACCGTCGCGGGAGCCGCGCTGCTCGACCCCTCCGGCACGCTGAAGCCGGGTGCGGTGTTCTGCCCGCCGGAGGGTGACGCGGGCACCGGGATGGTCGCCACGAACGCGGTCGCCCCGCGGACGGGCAACGTGAGCGCCGGCACGAGCATCTTCGCGATGGTCGTGCTCGAGCGGCCCCTACAGCACGTGCACCACGAACTCGACGTCGTGACGACGCCGTCGGGCGACCCGGTCGCGATGGTGCACTGCAACAACGGCGCGAGCGAACTCGCTGCCTGGGTCGGCATGTTCCAGCGCTTCGCCGAGGCCGCGGGCGTGCCGCTCGATGTCGACGCGACCTACGACGTGCTGTTCCGCGAAGCGCTCGACGGCGCCCCGGATGCCGGCGGGCTGCTCGCCTACAACCACCTCGCGGGCGAGCCGATCGCCGGGCTGCCCGAGGGGCGTCCGCTCTTCGTGCGCACCCCCGACAGTCGGCTCACGCTCGCGAACGCGATGCGGGCCCACCTCTACGGCGTCTTCGGCACCCTCGCCCTCGGTATGAGGGTGCTCGCCGACGAGAACGTCGCGCTCGATCGGATGTCGGCGCACGGCGGCATGTTCCGCACGGCGGGGGTCGCGCAGCGCTTCCTCGCCGCGGCGCTCGACGCGCCGGTCGAGGTCGCCGAGAGCGCCTCGGAGGGCGGAGCCTGGGGCGTCGCGGTGCTCGCCGCGTTCACCGCCTCCGGGTCGGGAACCGATCTCGCCGCTTACCTCCGCGACCGCGTGTTCACCACGACCGGGTCGCGCACCGTGCTGCCCGGCGTCGACGACGTCGCCGGTTTCACCGCCTACCTCGATCGCTACCGCGCCGGCCTCGCCGTCGAGCTCGCCGCCGTCGCCGCCCTCTGACCCCGTCCTTTCCGAAAGCAGAAGCCATGTCCCGCAGCATCGTCCCCGACCTCTCCACGAAGGTCGTCTGGTTCCTCACCGGCAGCCAGGGCCTCTATGGCGAGGAGACCCTGCGCCAGGTCGCGACCCAGTCGCAGGCCGTCGCGACGGGCCTCGCCGAGTCGGCCGACATCCCGGTCACCGTCGTCTGGAAGCCCGTGCTCACCGACAGCGACGCGATCCGTCGGGTGATGCTCGACGCGAACGCCGACGACGACGTCATCGGGGTGATCGCCTGGATGCACACCTTCAGCCCCGCGAAGATGTGGATCGCCGGGCTCGACGCGCTCGCGAAGCCGCTGCTGCACCTGCATACGCAGGCGAACGTCGACCTGCCCTGGGGCGAGATCGACTTCGACTTCATGAACCTCAACCAGGCCGCGCACGGCGACCGCGAGTTCGGGTACATCGAGACCCGTCTCGGCATCCCGCGCACGACCGTGGTGGGGCATGTCTCAGATCCTTCGGTCACCGCGCGCGTGGGCACGTGGAGCCGGGCCGCCGCCGGCCGCGCCGCCACCCGCGGCATGCGCGTGGCCCGTTTCGGCGACAACATGCGCTACGTCGCGGTGACCGAAGGCGACAAGACCGAGGCGGAGATCCGGCTCGGCGTGCAGATCAACACCTGGCCGGTGAACGAGCTCGTGGATGCCGTGGCCGCCGTCTCCGACAGCGAGGTGGATGCTCTCGTCGCCGAGTACCTCTCCTCCTACGACGTCGTGCCCGCGTTGCTCGTCGACGGTGCGCGCCACTCGTCTCTGCGGGACGCGGCACGGATCGAGGCCGCGCTGCGCCGGTTCCTCGAAGACGGAGGCTTCACGGCCTTCACCGACTCCTTCGAAGACCTCGGCGAGCTGCGCCAGTTGCCCGGGCTCGCCGTGCAGCGCCTGATGGCCGACGGCTACGGCTTCGGCGCCGAAGGCGACTGGAAGACCGCCGTGCTCGTGCGCACGGCCGCGGTCATGGGCGCGGGCCTGCCGGGCGGCGCCTCCCTCATGGAGGACTACACCTACCACCTGGAGCCCGGGAACGAGGTCATCCTCGGCGCCCACATGCTCGAGGTGTCGCCGTCGCTCACCACCGCGAAGCCGCGCCTCGAGATCCACCCGCTCGGCATCGGCGGCAAGGACGACCCGGTGCGGCTGGTCTTCACGGCCGACCCGGGCCCAGCCCTCGTCGTCGCGCTCAGCGACATGCGGGAGCGCTTCCGCCTCGTCGCGAACGTCGTCGACAACGTGCCGCTGCCCGCGCCGATGCCGAAGCTGCCGGTGGGTCACGCGGTGTGGAAGCCGCGCCCTGACTTCCGCACCTCGGCAACGGCGTGGCTGCACGCCGGCGCCGCGCACCACACCGTCATGACGACGCAGGTCGGGGTCGAGGTGTTCCGCGACTTCGCCAAGATGTCGGGCGTGGAGCTGTTGGTGATCGACGAGAATACGACATCCCTCGAGTTCGATCGCGAGCTGCGCTGGAACGCGGCGTACTACCGGCTGGCGCAGGGTCTCTAGAGCGCTCGGAGGCGGCGAGCTATCCTCGCCGCATGTGCCGCAACATCCGCGTGCTCCACAACTTCCAGCCACCGACGACCGACGACGAGGTGCGCGAAGCCGCGCTGCAGTTCGTGCGGAAGGTCAGCGGGTCGACGCATCCGTCGCGGGCGAACACCGCGGCGTTCGATCGTGCCATCGACGAGATCGCGGAGGCGACCCGCCGGTTGCTCGACGGCCTCGTGACGCACGCACCGCCGAAGACCCGCGAGGCGGAGGCGATCAAGGGGCGCGCGCGGCACGAGAAGCGGATGGAGCGCGAGGTGCGCATCCGCACCGCGTCCGCCTGACCGCGCACACACGGGAGCCGGCCCCGGCGATCGACGGATCACCGGGGCCGGTCGCCATTCAGTACTCGCCGGTGGGACCGTAGCCCGTGCCGTTGTACTTCACGAGGCCGAGGCCGTCGATCGCCGGCTTGTCACCGCGGGTCGTGTTGATCGTGACGCCGTCGAGCAGAAGCGGGGCCTGGTAATCCTCGATCGACTTCAGCGCCGCCATGAAGGAATCACGGTTCGGCTCCTCCATCGCCTGGAAGGCCTGATCGAGCACGGCCCCGGCGACCCATCCCCACGCGCACTGCGGCGTGAAGGTCGTCGTGATCGTCGTCCCGTACTCGTCGAATGCGGCGTTGTAGGCGATGACGTCCTCGTCCTCCGCGAAGACCGGTGACGCCGGCACCTTCGAGATCGCGGTCGTGTAGATCGCCGGATAGGCGGAGCCGTTGCCGGGCTCGACGACGGTCGCCGGGGTAGCGCTGTTCGAGGGCAGGAAGATCCGCGGGAGCCAGCCGAGCGACTGGGCCTTGGTCAGCACGCCGACCTGGAGAGGCGTCACGGAGACCGCGCTGATCAGGATGTCGGCATCCGTCGCCGCGAGCTGCGTGACCTGGCTGTCGAGCGTGGTGTCGGTCGGTTCGTAGGTGGTGGCGTCGAGGATCGTGACGTCGCTCCCCTCGACCGCATCGGTGAAGCCGTCGGCGTAGTCCTGCCCGTAGTCGTCGTTCTGCGACAGGATGGCAACGGTGATCTGCTCGCCGGTCGCCACCAGGAACTCGCCGAACGTGAAGGCCTCGTCGTAGTAGGTCGGCAGCAGACCGAAGGTCCAGGGGTTCGCCTCCTGGTCGGACGAGAACGCGCTCGCTCCGGTCTGCAGGAGAACCTGCGGAACCTCCTCGCTGTTCGCGATGGGCACGATCGCGGCGTTGGTCGGAGTGCCGAGGGCGCCGACGTAGGCGAAGATGCCGTCGCCGACGAGCTGGTTGAAGTTGCTCACCGTCTTCGCCGGGTCGTAGGCGTCGTCGAGGTAGGAGAGCTCGACGGTGCGGGTCAGACCATCACCGAACTCGAATCCTCCGTCGGCGTTCTTCGCCTCGAGGTAGGCATAGAGTCCGGCGATGCTGCACGAGCCCACCCCGGCCGCGGGCCCGCTGAGCGGACCGCTGATCCCGATGCTCACCGAGTCGTCGGTGATGCCCGGGCTGGTCGCGCTCTCGACGCCTTCGTCGGCGTCGCCCCGGGAGCATCCCGAGATCAGCAGGGCGGTCACCGCGAGCAGAGCGACGGCACCTCCGGTGCGGGTGTGGTGTCGGAAGTTCATCATTGAGCCTCTTTCCGTGTGCGTGATTGTTTCTGTTGCCCCCGGAGGAATCCACGACCCCGCCGGGTGGTATGGTCACTCCGCTCGGGAGTGATCCCCGATGCGATGCCACGTGCGGTTGAGATAGACCAGGCCGTCGCGGGACGGCAGGTCGTCCGCAGCATCGGCGCTGACGCTCGACTGGATCCCCTGCGCGACGATCACCGTCGAGCCGCCGGCATCCATGCGGTTGAGGATGCGAGCGCGGATCCACGACCGCGCCCGCGGGAAGTACGGCTCGCCGGTCACGAGACGCGCCCACTGGGACCGGTCGGCGAACCTGTCGACGCCGCGCGCCGATCCGAGTTTCGCGAGGTCGAGACTGTCGGCGTCGAGAAGGTGCACGACGATCGTGTCCGCTTCCCGAAGGGTGGGCGAGCTCGAGGACCTCGACGACGCCGAGAACATCAGAAGCGCGGGGTCGTCGTTGACGGCCGACACCGAGCTCGCGGTGAGCGCGACGGGTCCTCGGCCGGCGTCGGCGGTGATCAGCGACACCCCGAGCGGGTAGTAGCGGAAGGCCGCCTTGAAGTCCTCGGAGCTCAGCTGCCCGAAGCGGTGTTCGGCGTGGCGGTGAACCCACTGCTCGGCGCGGGCGGGCGACGAGACGCTCATATCGGTCTCTCTTTCGAATGGATCGAGTTGGAAGAAGGGAAAGGGCTCCGCTCCCGGCACCTGTGGGTCAGGAGCGGAGCCCGTGGGATCGCCCACCGAGAAGTCGCGATCCCGGCTCGGGACTATTTGCCGGTCGCCGACGCCAGGAACTTGACCGCCGCCTGCCGCCAGTTGACCGTGACGTGGTGGGACACCATCTCGACGTCGCGCTTCGCGCGAGAGACCGGGTGCTCGGGGAATCCGGCTTTGGCCCCGACGAGCGAGTAGATCTTCGACACCGACCTCAGGGCGACGCGCGCGACGAGGGCGTTGTCACGCTGTTCCAGGGCGATCGTGTCCGCCGACGGCAGTTCGTGACGAGCCGAGCGCAGGCCCGCGTCGTAGCTGCGCCGCTCGATCAGCAGCCGCGCCATCTGCAGGTCGCCTTCGGCTTCGGTGAACTCGCTCGCGACGTAGTCCTGGTCGGTGAGGCTGATCGTGCCGCCCAGCGCGTTGGCGACGCGCGTGGTGGTCGCCGCCGTCTCGGCGAAGTGCTCCGCCGCCCCGAGCGCGGCACCGAGTCCGACCGATGCGAACGGGAACCGCGAATGCGACGGCCAATTCGCCCACATCGCGTGGAACGTCGGGTGGAGCTCGCGCCGCTCGGCGATCTTCGACACGGTGTCGGCGGTCGCCTGGATGCGGTGGTCCGGAACGAACACGTCCTCGACGGACATCGTGCGGCTGCCGGTGCCCCGGAGTCCGGTCGGCGTCCAGTCGTCGATCGTGCGGGTTTCCTCGCGCGGGACGAGGAACATGTGCCCCTCGCCGTCGTCGCCGACGGGCGCATTGAAGATGAGCCATTCGGAGAAGTCCGAGCCGCTGCAGAAGCCCCACTTGCCGGTGAGACGGTAGCCGCCCGGCACCTTGACGGTCGTCGCCTTCGGGTTGAGATTCGTGTTTCCGGCGAGGGTGGCATAGGTGTCGACGCCCCAGATCTCGTCCTGGACCTCCTCGGGGTAGGCGAGGATCGCCATGTTGTCCGAGCTGAGGATCGAGAACACCCACGCGGTCGACGCGCAGCCGCGAGCGAGAGTCATCGCGATCTTCGCGTGGTCGTGCTCGGTGAGTTCGAGGCCGCCGTACTTCTTCGGCTTGAGGACGTGGAACAGGCCCGCCTCCTGCAGGAGCCGGTACGTTTCCCGGGAGATCGCCCGTTCGCGGTCGACCTCGACCGCCCTCTCGCGCAGGATCGGAATCAGCGCTTCGGCGCGGGCGTGAATATCCGCCGCCGACGTCGAGGGGTCGGGCGGAGCCAGGGTGCCGACGTTGGAGTCGATCGCGGTGTCGGTCGGGCTGTTCATGGTGCTCCCTTCGCGGCCCACGTTGGCCGCCCATGGCTTAGTCTTCAATTCGACCGGTAGCACCGTCAAACAGAACAATCCGACCTATATCCACGATTCCGCAGTGGTTCGAGCGACGACGCCCGAGGAGCACCGATGACGATCTCAGGACCCGCGAACACCTTCGATGACGTGGTCGCCGGGGGCGATTTCTCGCTTCGGCAGCTGACGCACTTCGTCGCCGTCGCCGAACACGGGACGATCAGCGGAGCCGCCGAGAGTCTGTTCATGTCACCGTCCGCGGTCGCGGCATCGATCTCGGAACTCGAGAGGGTGCTCGGATCGGAGTTGCTGGTGAGACGGCGAGCGCAAGGGGTCACCGTCACCCCGACCGGAACCCAGGTCCTCGCGAGCGCGCGCCGTCTGCTCGCCGACGCGTCCGAGCTCGCCTACATGGCGCGCGGACGCGGTGGCGACCTCGTCGGGCCGCTCGTCATCGGATGCTTCGTGACGCTCGCGCCGACCGTGCTCCCCCGACTACTCGAGGATTTCGCCCGACTTCACCCGAAGGTGCAAGTCGACTTCGTCGAGGCGCCGCAGGACCGCCTTCAGCAGGCACTCTCAGCGGGGGAGCTCGACATGGCGGTCATGTACGACATGAACCGCACCGTCCCCCTCGACTCAATCGTTCTCTACGAGCCCCGCGGCTACGCGCTGTTCGGGGAAGGGCACCCGCTCGCCGACCAGGACACCGTGAAGCTCAGCGACCTTGCGCGCGAACCCCTCGTCCTTTTCGACCAGGCACCGAGCGCGTCCTACGCGATCAGCGCGTTCGAACAGCACGGGCTCGAACCGAATATCCGTCACCGCACCCACACCTATGAACTGACGCGTTCGATCGTCGCGCGTGGGATCGGGTACGCGGTGTTGGTGCAGCGCCCGCCGAACAAGGCGAGTTACGAGGGCCTCCCGATCCTCGAGCGCGAGGTCGACCCGCCGCTTCCCATCTGCCCGGTCATCCTGGCGTGGCCCCATGGCGCGAAGCTCTCACCCCGAGCACAGGGCCTCGTCGAGCTTGCGCGCCAGCAGTACCCGCGCGACGCCTGAGGGGATACCTCGCCGGCGCCGGCGCTGACGTCAGCGGGCAGCGACCGGCTGGCGGCCGTCGGGGAAGCTCGCGACGATCGGATCGATCAGGGCACCCGACGCGTACGCTCCGTTGAACAGATCGCATGACTCATCGGTCAGACGTGGCTCCGCGATCACCAGGATGACGACCCCGTCGACGACCTCCCGCACGAAGGCGCCACGCGCGAAGCTCATCCGCCCTCGGGGCTCCTCGAAATCGTCGGCGATGCTGATAAGCGCTTCGCCGTCGTGGAGCGTGATCTCCGGGTCTTCGATGAACACGTGAAGGAGCCCCGAGTGGCCAGTGAAGTCGACACGGCCGCGGTAGGCGATGGTCGTCTCATCCTGGTGGGAGAACGGGAAGTCGAACCCGTCCGCGCGCACGGTAGTCCCCACAGCCTGGACTCCGCCGTCGGGCAATCCCTCGACGTAGCGACGGAACCGACTGACGATGGGCCAGGCCAGGCCGATGTTCACGCGAGAGCAAGTCGCAGCGGCAGGGACGCGGTCGCGTGCAACGTGTTGTTGAGGTGCCGACGGATAGGCCCCGCCGGCTCGATCGCCCGCACACGGGCAGCGAGGGCCTTCAGCAGTGCAGTCGCCTCCAGGCGCGCAACATGCTGACCGACGCACTGGTGGATCCCCATCCCGAATCCGACATGGCCGGAGGGGTCGCGGCCGAGGTCGAAGTCGTCCGGGTGATCCCAGTGGCGCGGGTCCCGGTTCGCCGACCCGAGGAACATGAGAATCTTCTGGCCGTCGGGGACCACCGTTCCGCCGATCCGAACGTCACCGTTCGCGGTGCGGAAGAACGTCTGCACCGGCGACTCGAGTCGTATCGCCTCGTCGAACGCACGACGAGCGAGCGAGGGTTCCGCCCGCAACGCCGCCCACTGGTTCGGAGCATTGGCGACGGCGTGGAGAACTGCGCTCAAGGCATGAATCGTGGTGTCGACGCCTGCCGTCAGAATCGACCGGATGATCAGCGGCGCCTGCTGCTCCGTGATGTCGCCGCGATCGGCGGCGGCCCACACGGAGGCGCCGATCCCGGTCGGATCGAGTCGATCGCGCTCGCATTGACGAGCGATCCACGCGGCGTGCTCAGAGACTCCGACGCTGCCCGCCTCCACGAGGAAGTTGTGCGGACCGAACGCGTTGAAGACGAAGTCGCCATAGGGCAGCAGATGCTCGCGGCCATCGCGTTCGAGGCCGACAGCGTCCGGGAAGACGCGCAACGGGAAGGCCTCCGTGATCGTGGGGACTGCGTCGATCTCGAGGACACCATCGACGGCATCGGCGAGAAGCTCCTCGACGTGCCGCTCGGCCGCCGCCTCCCAGATCGGGACATAGGCGCGCAACGAGCGGGGACTGAGAATCTTCGCGAGGGACGCCCGAGGTGCGTTGTGGGCTGGCGGGTCGGCCTCGAGGAGCAAACTCGGCGGACGCCAGGGCTGTTCCTTCCGGAAGTTGCTCACTCCGACGCCGGCGCTCGAGATGAACTGTTGCCAGTCGGTGAGGGCAGCGTGCACCGTCGCATACCGACCCATCGCGTAGACACCGTAGCGCTCGAGAAAGACGACTTCGCCTGCGTCGCGGAGGCGTTCGTGAAAGGGCGCGGGCTCGTCGAGCAGTTCGGCCGAGAACGGATCCTCGTCGCTCAGAGGAAGTGATGGGGGTGCGATGGGCAGGGTCACCGGGGGTCCGTTTCAGAGATCGAGGACGAGGAGGTCGGAGCGGGAGCGCGACACGCACGGGAACATGCAGGCGTTCGACGAACGCTCCTCTGTGTCCAGGATCGAATCGCGGTGGTCCGGCACCCCCGACAGGACGTCGGTCTCGCACGTGCCGCACACTCCCTGGCTGCACGACGTGAGGAGTTCCACGCCCGCCGCACGCAGGGCGTCGGCCACGTTCTGATCGGGCTGCAGGGTCACCGTGACCCCCGAAGCGGCTGCTTCTACCTGGTAGGCCGTGGCTCGCGCCGGCTGACCAGCATCCTTGGCCGCGAAGCGCTCCATGCGCACCCATCCCGGCCTCCACGCGGCCGTCAGCCGTTCGACTTCGTCGAGAAGACGTTCCGGCCCGCAGACGTAGACCTTGACGTCCGGGTCGAAGTCGCCGAGCCACGCCTCGAGGTCCAGTCGGCCGAACTCATCGGCCGGGTGTGCCTCGAGCCGACCCCCCAGACCTGCCAGAGCGTCGAGGTGAGCCATCGTCGCGCGCCGCCGCCCCAGGTACAGCAGCGAGATGTCACTTCCGAGTTCGACGGCCGCGCTCACCATCGGGAGGATCGGCGTGATTCCGATCCCTCCCGCAATGAATCGGTATCGGGGCGAGGGAACGAGTGCGAAGTTGTTCCGCGGCCCACCGAACCCGACGAGGTCGCCGATCTGCAGATAGTCATGGATGTAGGACGATCCACCTCGCCCCTCGTCGTCACGCAGAACCGAGACCCGATACTCATGGCTGACCGACGGATGACCGCACAAAGAATACTGGCGGGTGGTGCCATCGGCGAGGACGAGATCGATGTGGGCTCCAGGTGTCCAATCGGGCAGGCGACCTCCCTCGGGCCGCTCCAGGGTCAACTCGACGACTCCCTCGGCCACCGTTGCCCGGTCGGCAACCCGCAGCCGCGTCTCAGAATGCGAGGCGATCATCGGCGCTCAGGCGACCTTCTCGCCGTGTGCGGCGAGGGACGCGAGGTGGGGGCACAAGGATGTCGCCGGACCGACAGAGTCGTGGATGCGGGCGCTTGCGTCGGTCGTGCAGGTCCCGGTGCCACCGCGCGCGATCGCATCCATCACCGCGGGGGCGAGGCCGGCAGCCGGGGTGTTGATCCACTTCCTGGGCTTGGCGCGCGCCATCTTCATACGCCCTTCGGGGTGAGGGCCGACGGCGATGTCGGCCGGTAGGTGATCGGGGAGACCGCATCTCCGGCGGAGTAGTTCGGTCCGAGCCAGGCCGCGCCGTCGGCCGTGAGGTGCGCCGCCTCGTCGTGCCAGCCATGAGGGTCGAGCTGGCCGCGTTCGACGACGGCCACGAAGAGCCGCTCATCTCGGAGGTCCGAGGCGACGCTGAGAACCACCCGCGACTGATCGAAGTGGAGCCGCGGATCGCGGACGGTGACACGGAGCAGTCCGCCGTGTCCGGTGATCTGAGCGGTCCCGGCGAAGCGCACCTCGTCTCCGGACATCTCGATCAGGGGGAACCAGAACCGGGGAGGGTGGGTCTTGGGAACGATGTCGGCGATGCCGTCGACCGCGATGACACCGTCCGGAAGACCATCGACGTAGGCGGTCAGGCTGTCGCGGACACCCCATTCGAGTCCTGGCTTCTGACGTTTGCGCGTGAACAGCATCGGTGTGGTGTCGTCTCGTCCTGGGCTTTCCGGACGGGAAGTCGCCTTCCCGTCCGGAAAGATTGTTCAGGCGAAGTGGTAGATCGACTTGACCTGCTGGTAAGCCGCCAGACCTTCGGCCCCGAACTCCTTGCCGTATCCGCTCTGCTTGACACCGCCGAACGGCGCGCTCAGCTCGGGGATATAGCCGTTGATGCCGATCGTTCCGGTCTCGACCGCGCGCGCGACCCCCATGGCGCGGTCGGGGTCGGCCGACCAGACCGAACCACCCAGGCCGTACTCGGAATCGCTGGCGATCCGGATCGCGTCCGCGTCGTCGTCGTAGCCGATGACGGTCAGAACGGGCCCGAAGATCTCCTCCTGGGCGATCCGCGCGGTGTTGTCGACGTCCGCGAAGAGCGTCGGCCGCACGAAATGGCCGCGGTCCCAGCCGTCGGGGCGACCGCTGCCGCCGACGACAACGCGACCGCCTTCGCTCTTGCCGATCTCGATGTAGTTCGCAACGCGTTCCTGCTGCGCCTTGCTCGCCATCGGCCCGAAGAGCGTCGCATCCTCGAGCGGGTCTCCGAGCGGCGAGTACTGCATCAGCGCCGCGAGCACGTCGACGACCTCGTCGTACCGCTTGCGCGGCGCGAGCACCCGAGTGCCGAGGAAGCAGACCTGCCCGTTGTTGGCGAGCGTCGCCGTGAAGAAGCTCTGGCCGATCTTCTGCAGATCGAGGTCGGCGTCGTCGAGGATGATCGCCGCCGACTTGCCGCCGAGCTCGAGGCTCACCGGGCGGAGAAGCTCGGCGCAGGCCTTGGCGACCGCGCGACCGCCGACGGTGGAGCCGGTGAAGGCGACCTTGTCGATGCCGGGGTGAGACACGATGTAGGCGCCGAGGTCGCGACCTCCGGGGAGGATGCTGACCACGCCCTCCGGGACACCCGCGGCGGAGATCGCGTCGGCGAGGATGAACGCGTCGAGGACGGTCTCCGGTGAGGGCTTGAGAACGATCGAGTTGCCGGCGGCGAGCGCAGGCGCCAGCTTCGTCATCGTGAGCGACTGCGGGACGTTCCACGGGATGATCCCGGCGACCACTCCGATGGGCGTGCGACGGATCGTGGTGCTCTTCAGGAAGAGACCCGGTCGCTGCTCTTCGACCGGCTGCGTGCGGATCAAGTCGGCGTAGAAGCGGAGGGTCGCGGACGGATAGGCCGCCTCGAGAGCGCGGGCGATCGTGATGGGCATGCCGTTCTGCTGCGAGATCGCGCGAACGGTCTCCTCGGAACGCGCATCGACCTCGTCGGCGAGCCGCTCGATGACGGCCGCGCGGTCGGCGGGGTCCCAGGTGGACCATCCTCGAGGGTCGTCGAACGCACGACGCGCGGCGGCGACGGCGCGATCGACGTCGGCCTCGGTGGCCTCGGGAACCGAGCCGATGACCTCTTCGGTCGTGGCGGATCGGACGGTGATGCGGCGATCGGATGCGGGCTTCTGCCAGACGCCGCCGATGAACAACTCAGCGCGATCGACGTTGGTGGCCGTGGTGAGGCTCATGATCTCTCCTTCGGGATCATTCAGGGCAAGGTGCCGAGTCCATCCGGCCACAAACGCGGAAGCCGGTCATCGTCCGCAGGTTCAGAGAATCCGCCGGACGTTGGTACTGCGGTACGGCGAACGAGTCCGACCGTCAGGTCCCGGGCTGCGCGAGCAGATGGGCGATCAACGCCGCGGCGTACAGCTCATGCCGGCGGGACGCCACCGGCCGCCCGATCGCCTGCTCGATCCGGCGGAGCCGGTAGACGACGGTGTTCCGGTGAATACGGAGTCGTGCCGCCGTCTCGGCGAGGGACTGGCCGGTCTCGAGGTAGATCCGCAGCGTGTCACGGCTTTCGACGTCGGAGGGCGAGACCCCGACACCGATCTCACCCAGCTCCGTCGCGACGAACCACTCCGCGCGCTCGCGATCGCGCAGGAGCAAACTGAGGAAGGCCACGGTACCCGAGTCGGCGATCTCGGGCGCGGCGCCGACGGGGAGGCGTTTCGCGGCCGAGCCGTACTCACTCGCGAGGAGATGGCTTCGGCGGAAGCCTGTGACGCCCGCCGCGACGGGCCCCACGGCGAGACCGACTTTCGCGGGGTCCCTCGGAACGCCACGGATCCGCTCGAAGACGACATCGCTCGGTTCTGTTGCGAACGTCAGCCACACCCACAGATCGTGGTCTCCCCCTGGCACCGTCAGAACGGAGTTGGCGAGAGTTCGGACGCCGATCTGGCGAGCGAGTGCTTCGAGCTGCGATGCGACACCCGCCGCCGGGAACCAGAGCACGAGTGCGAGGTGGTGGGCATCCAGATCGATCCCGAGCTCCTCGAACCCGACTGAGCCGCGCACTCCTGGCCGGAGGAGAGCCTCCACCAAAGCGCGCTTGTTCGCCACCGCTTCGCCGGCGATGCGCGAGTGCTCGACCACGTACTCCGCGACGAACCCGTCGACGACCGAGTCGTACACGGCGGCGCTCGCCGCGAGAACCTGCGGCGCGACGGCCGCCGCTCGTTCTCCAGCCGACGACAGGAGGTGATCCACCCACCGACGCTCCATGACCCGCATCGACTGGACGACGACCGCAGCATCGATGCCGAGACGTGCCGCCTCCCCGGCGAAACGGTTCGTGAGCTCGAGAAGACGACGCTCGGGGTCGTCGTGGATGAGACGGAACGCGAACTCGGTGAGAATCCGGCTGGCTGCCCGAGCCACTTCCGCGTAGGAGACGCGGGAGTCCCCCTCGTTGAGCTGGCTCACCACCGCGACCGTCGCATCCGCTTCAGTCGCCATCCAGCCGAAGAACGATGCCGGAAGAACGCGACGCGCCCGGGCCTCCTCGTCCGGATCGAGCAAATGGGCGACCGTCGTGTCGCCGTAGCTGGACACAGCCGCGTCAATCAACCAGGCGAACGGCGCCGCGGCGCTCGCCTCAGGCCGCTTCACGGTCATAGGAGAACTCCTTCGTCCCTTGCTCCGACTTTACGGACCTGGGTCCGTCGCGTGGTTCGAGGTTTCCGTGGAAGAACCGCACTTGGATCGCGGTACCAAGGGTCGCCCGACTTTTTCGTATCGCCGAACGATGCATCGAGTGCCCCGCTCGTCCAGGCTTACCTCGACCCGGCCACTGTCGCCCGAGGAGGACTCTGATGCGCACCCGACCCCGCAAGTGGATTCGCGACGAACTCGCGACTCTCGATCCGCATCGCGACTACGAGCGCATCATCGCGCTCAATACGAGTTACCACATGAGCGATTTCCTGCTCGACTACGTCTACGCCATGACGTTCCCGAACTTCATCGCCCCACAGCATGGCTCGGAGACGGTTCTGCGCGAGGGCACCGGGAAGATCTACACCAACCCGAACAAGCGAATGGACGACACCAGTCGGCACATGCTGATCTGGTGGGAGAACGGCCCGTCCAGCCCGGCGACGCAAAGATCGGTGGAGTCGTTGAACCGCCTTCACGCGCACTGGGCCAAGACGTACCCCGAGCAGTTCTCCCACATGGAGGACTACGTCTACACGATGTGCTACGAAGCGGCGTTCATGCACCGCCTCCGACTCCGGATCGGGCTCCCCGGATTTCCGGAGTCGGCGCAGATCGCCTCGGTGGAGTTCTGGTCACGCATGGCGAGGCTCTTCCGCAATGCGGGTACGGGTGAGACCGTGTCCGGCTTCCCGGACACCTTCGAGGGCGTGAACGCGTACATGGACTGGTACGAGAACCGCGAGCTGCCCGCGAACCGCTACAGCGAACAGGTCATCGAGCGGATGCTGACCCCGTTCGCCGAACGACACTTTCCCCGGGTTCTTCACCCCGTGGCCCGAGCGCTCGTCCTCGGGATCTACCCGCCGCACATCATCCGGAACTTCGGCCTGCCCACACCGGGACCGCTCACGAGGTGGCTGGCGCACTCCTTCATGAGGTTCGGGCTCGTCATGACCGAGAAGTTCGTCCCCGACCCGGAGATCACCCTCGGCGAGCGGCACCGACGCGAGCGCGAGAAGAAGGTGGCGGCTCGGATCAGCGAACCGGACCTTCCGGATGCGGTTCGCCACGCGTCGGAGGTCGCTGCAACCTCGTAAGGCGTCCCGCGCGGGATCGACACCTCGATCCGTAAGCTCGGGTCCGTGGCGATCAGAGCGGGCGAGGGCAACTTCTCCGCGCGCTCGCGCAAGTCCGATGTCGTGTCGGATGCCCTCCTCCTCGCCACCGCCGCGGTGCGCAGCGCCGTGAAGAACCTGCTCATCGTGCGGGCACTGCGCGACAACGCGGACTACGAGCAGTCCTGGTGGCTCGACGCCGTGGCCAAGGAGTTCGAGGTGATCGCCGCCGAGAACGATGCCGACATCGCTCGGCTCGAGGCGGAACGGCTGCGCGCGAAGAAGAAGCAGGGACGCGCACTGCATCCGGCCGACTTCCGGTCGCGCGATGCGCCGGTGCTGAAGCGCCGCATCCGCGTGCTCCGCAAGATCGCCGCGAAACTGCGCGAGATCGTGACCGACGAGGATGCCCTGCTCACCCTCGTCGCCGAGGCACGCGCCGCGGCGCTCGACGAGATCACGACCGCGCGGCACGATCCGAGCCCCCGCGCGGCGCGGGACCCGAAGGCGCGGGCCGCGGGACTCGCGGCGCTCTCCGACGACCTCCTGAGTCTCGCCGAGTCGCGGGCCACGGCCGCCGACTGAGCGCTGCCACGAAAGCGCGCGGGAGACAACCCCCTGCGCTCGCGACGGCGACCGCGCAGGGTGGAAGTGTGCTCGTCCGTCTGTCCTCCGCCGTGCCCGCCGGATCCCTCGTGCACGCGCTGCCGGCCGAGCTCCCCCGCTCGATCGACGCCGGACTCGAGCTCGCGCGTGACCTCGGCGGGCGCTCGGAAGGCCCCGGCGACGGCGCGACCACCGATCTCTGGGAGGCACTCGCCACGGTCGCGGCCACTGATCTGGGCGCGGCGCGCGTCGTCGAGCCCCACCTCGACGCCGTCGCGATCCTGCGGCAGGCCGGGGAATCCCGGCCGGTCGGCGCGTGGGGCGTGTTCGCGGCGGAGGGCGGGGACGCCCCCCTGATCGCCACCGCGGAGGCTGCCGGTGTCACGCTCACGGGCACGAAGCCCTGGTGCTCGCTCGCCGACCGCCTCGACGGCGCCCTCGTCACCGCCGCATCTGCCGACGGCACGCGCGGCCTCTACGCGGTGTCGCTCCGCGATCCCGGCGTCGAGGTCATCCCGGGGGCCTGGCACGCGCGCGGGTTGAGCGAGCTGCCCAGCGGGCCGGTGCGCTTCGCCGATGTCGCGGCGACCCCGGTCGGCGAGCCCGGCTGGTACCTCACCCGACCGGGCTTCGAGTGGGGCGGCATCGGAGTCGCGGCCTGCTGGTTCGGCGGCGCGGTCGGGATCGCCCGCGCCGTGCATGCCGCCGCCCGGGCGCGTCCGAACCCGTTCCTGCTCATGCACCTCGGAGCGATCGACCGCGGCCTCGCGGACGCGCGCCGGGCCCTGGCCGAGGCGGCGAGTCTCGTCGATGCGCGTCGCGGCGGCGAGCGCATCCTCGCCAAGCGGGTGCGCGCGACCGTCGCGGCGGTCGCCGAAGACGTCATCGCCCGCGCCGGTCACGCCCTCGGTCCGGCCCCGCTCGCCCTCGACGCCGAGCACGCCAAGCGCGTCGCCGACCTCACCCTCTATATCCGCCAGCACCACGCCGAGCGCGATCTCGAGTCGCTCGGCTCGGCCCTCGCCGAGGAGTCGACGCCGTGGTGAACTTCGACTCGCGCGACCCCGGCACGCCCGCCGCCGACTGGGACGCCTCCGGCATCCGCAATGCGCCGCCGTTCGACCTCTCGGGGTTCACCGGGCTGCTCGTCGTCGGCGCCCACCCCGACGACGAGACGCTCGGCGCGGGCGGACTGATCGCGCTCGCGACCGACGCCGGCATCCCGGTGCACGTCGTCGTGGTGACCGACGGTGGCGCGGACGGCGGGGACGACACCGCGGAGCGTCGTTCGGCCGAACTGCGTGAGGCGCTCGACGAGCTGGGTGACGGGATCGAGGTGACGGAGCTCGGGTTCCCCGACGGCGGCGTGCTCGAGCATCGCGACGCGGTCGGCGCTGCTCTCGCGCAGATCCTCGGGAATGCCGACGCCGCGACGCTGCTCGCCGCCCCGTGGACCGGCGACGGGCACCGCGACCACCGGGTCGCCGGCGACCTGGTGCTGGAGCATGCGGGCGGCCGCACGGTCGCGGAGTATCCGATCTGGGCCTGGCACTGGGGCGATCCCGCCGAGATGCCGCTTCCCGTGGATCGGCTGCGCGGCGTGCGGGTCGACGCCGACCGCAAGCGTCGCGCCATCTCCCGGTACCCGAGCCAGGTCGAGGGACCCGAGCCGATGCTCCACGCGGGAGTGGTCGAGCACTTCGTGCGCGACCGCGAGGTGTTCGTCGTCAGCGAGCCGGCCCGCTCGGGCCTGCGCCGCGACTACTTCGAGCGCATCTATGAGCGCCGCGAGGATCCGTGGGGGTACGTCGACCGCTGGTACGAGCAGCGCAAGCGCGCGGCGACCCTCGGCGCCCTGCCGAGCGAGCACTACGAATGCGCGCTCGAGATCGGCTGCTCGATCGGCGTGCTGACCGAGCAGCTGGCGGAGCGCTGCGCGGAGCTCGTCGCCGTGGACGTGTCGGCGCGCGCCGTCGAGCGCGCCCGCGAACGGGTCGGCGACCGCGCACGCATCGCACAGCTCGACGCGACGGCATCCCTGCCGGAAGGACCGTTCGATCTCATCGTGTTGTCCGAGGTGGGCTACTACTTCGGCGACGCCCTCGACGACGTGCTCGCGCGTACGGTCGACGCGCTCGCTCCCTCCGGCGACCTCGTCGCCTGTCACTGGCGGCACCCGGTCGAGGACTACCCGCTGAGCGGCGACGACGTGCACGCGCGCCTCGACGCGTGGGGCCTCACCCGTCTCGTGCGGCACGAGGAGGCGGACTTCCTGCTGGAGGTCTGGTCGTCCGACGCCCGTTCCGTCGCCCAGCGCGAAGGGCTCGCGTGACGTCGGTGGGGGGCATCCGCGTCGGCGTCGTCGTGCCGGCCCGCGACGAATCGGAGCACATCGACGCCTGCCTGACGGCGATCACCCTCGCTGCGGGCTGGGCCGAGGTGCCGGTGACGGTCGTGGTCGTCGCCGACGGATGCCTCGACGACACCGCTGCTCGGGCGCGTCGACATCCCGGCGTGACGGTGCTCGAGACGCCGGGGTCGAACGTCGGAGGCGCCCGCGCGGCCGGCTCACGCCTCGCACTGAGACGCGGTGCCTCGTGGCTCGCGCACACCGACGCCGACTCCGTGGTGCCCGCGAACTGGATCACCACTCAGCTCGACCTGGCGCGGGGCGGCGCGGAGGTCGTCATCGGCGCCGTGCATCCGCGTTTCGCCGACCTTACCGCCGAGGAAGTCGAGTGGTGGCACCGCACGCACGACGACGGCCAGGCGCTCGGCAACATCCACGGCGCCAACCTCGGGATGACCGCGGCTGCCTACCGTCGCGTCGGGGGCTTCCTCTCCCTGCCCGAGCACGAGGACACCGACCTGGTGAGCCGCCTCCGGCGAAGCGGTGCCGTCGTCGCGGCCACCGAGCGCGGGTCGGTCGAGACCTCGGGGCGTCACGTCGGCCGCACCCCGGGGGGCTACGCGCGCTACCTGCGCGAGGACCTCCCCCGTATCGCCGCTGTCAACCCCGTGACCTGACGTCTGCGAAGGCGTGAGCTAGCAACGGGCCCTCGGGCCTCGACGACGAAGGAGCACTCATGGCCACGGCCACCCCCGACATCCAGACCACCCCGCAGGTCGCGCGCACCAAGCGTGAGCACGGCGAGAAGGGCTTCATGGCGTCAGCGAAGCTGCGCGACTCCCTCCAAGCGGTACTGACCGACCTGATCGAGCTCGCCTCGCAGGGCAAGCAGGCCCACTGGAACGTGGTCGGACCGAACTTCCGCGACCTGCACCTGCAGCTCGACGAACTCGTGGATGCCGCCCGCGAGTTCAGCGACGCGGTCGCCGAACGCATGCGGGCGCTTCACGCGACCGCCGACGGACGCAGCGGCGTGATCAGCGGCACGTCGACCCTCGAGCAGTTCCCCGCCGGTGAGCGTCGCACGACCGAGGTCGTCGACCTCATCACCGACCGCATCGACTCGACCGTGGGGACGCTCCGCCGCGTGCACGACGACGTCGACGACGAGGATCCGACGAGCGCCGACCTGCTGCACGCGATCATCGACCGGCTCGAGCAGCTGTCGTGGATGATCAGCGCCGAGCACCGCGAGCCGCGCTCGAGCTAGGTGCGCGCGGGCGTCTCGTCCACGTCGGATTCGATGCTCGGTGTCGCGCGCTGCGCGGCCTCGAGCTCTTCCGCCTCGGCTCCGCCGATCGCCTCGCCGCGGGCCACGAGACCCGCGACATCGGACAGCGGGATCTGCTTGAGGAACAGCGAGAGCACGAACGAGATCGCGATGAACGGCAGCAGGTACCAGAACACCGGGGCGAGCGCGTCGGCGTAGGCCGCCACGACACCGTCGCGCACGGCATCCGGGAGCTGCCCGAGGGTCTGCGGGTCGAGCGTCGCGGTCGCCTCGCCGGCATCCCCCGAACTCAAGCCCGCCTCCGTGAAGACGTCGCGGAGGTTCTCGGTCAGTCGCGTCGTGAAGATCGTGCCGAACACCGCGACGCCGAGGGAGGCTCCCACCTCGCGGAAGTAGTTGTTCGTGCTGGTCGCGGTGCCGACCTGGGCGGCGGGCACGGCGTTCTGCACCACGAGCACGACGACCTGCATGATCAGGCCGAGCCCGGCGCCGAAGACGAAGAGGAACACGCAGATCAGCCAGATCGGGGTGCCTGAAGTGAGGGTCGTCATCGCGACCATCGCCGCCGCGGTGACGAGCGTGCCGATGATCGGGAACAGGCGGTATCGACCCGTGCGCGTGATCAGGATGCCCGACGCGATCGAGGTGCCGATCAGGCCGACCATCATCGGCAGCATGAGCAATCCGGAGGCGGCCGCC
Organism: Pseudolysinimonas sp.; assembly: GCF_044239695.1. Classification (GTDB taxonomy): domain Bacteria; phylum Actinomycetota; class Actinomycetes; order Actinomycetales; family Microbacteriaceae; genus Pseudolysinimonas_A. The sequence continues at coordinate 29,847 of NZ_JBIIAW010000011.1, forward strand.
GAGGTGCCCGACGACATCTGGAGGAACGTCGGCACGAACCCGATGGCGGCGAACATCCCGAGCCCGAGCGTGAGACCGATCGCCGTCGCGTTGACGAACACCGGGTTCTTGAACAGCGCCAGCGGGATGATCGGGTCTTTCGCCTTGGACTCGACGAAGACGAAGAGCGCGGCGGCCGCCAGCATCCCGGCACCGAACGCCCAGGTCTCGAGCGCCGCCCAGCCGTACGCGGAGTCGCCGCCGAAGTCGGTGAAGAAGATGAGGCAGGTCGTGAAGGCCGAGAGCAGCAGCACCCCGAGGATGTCGATCGGCTGGGTGGCCTTATTGCTCGGCAGCTTGAGCGTGAACCAGGCGATCGCGAAGGCCGCGATCCCGACCGGGATGTTGATGTAGAACGCCCACTGCCAGGTGAGGTGATCGACGAAGAAGCCGCCGAGCAGGGGTCCGCCGACGGCGGAGAGGCCGAAGACGGCGCCGAGCGGCCCGAGGTACTTGCCGCGTTCCGAGGCGGGCACGATGTCGGCGATGATCGCCTGCGACAGGATCATCAGCCCGCCGCCGCCCAGGCCCTGCACCGCGCGCCAGACGATGAGCTGCGTGAAGTCGCCGGCGACCGCGCACCCGATGCTCGCGACGGTGAACAGCGCGATCGCGATCAGGAAGAGGTTGCGGCGTCCCAGCACGTCGCCGAACTTGCCGTACACGGGCATCACGATCGTGGTCGCGAGCAGGTAGGCGGTCGTGAGCCACACCTGGTGCTCGACGCCGCCGAGCTGACCGACGATCGTCGGCATCGCGGTCGACACGATGGTCTGGTCGAGGCTGGAGAGCAGCATCCCGGCGATGAGCGCCGCGAAGATGATCCAGATGCGCCGCTTCGTGAGCAGCAGGGGGGCCTCGGGCTTCGAGGAGGCGGCGGCGGTCATGTCGGCTCTTTCGTGGTGGTGGGGATGAGAACCGCGCGCAGGGCGGCGAACGATTCGGTGATCGCGTGGGCGAAGTCGGTGTCGGCGTTCGGGCCCACGATGCGCTCGCTCGCCGAGCGCATGACGGTGGCGACGACCTGCACCGACGCGCGGGCGCGGGCGTCGTCGATCGGCACTCCTTCGCGCTCGGCGACGAGCTCGGTGATCTGCTGGTCGCGGGCGCGCGTGATGCTCATGAATCGGGCGAGCAGTTTGGGCTCCCGCGAGACAGCGGTGATGAAGGCGGCGTGGTCGGCCGGTCCGATCTCTGCCTCGCAGACGTGCGCGACCGCGATGCCGACGAGGTCGTCGACAACGGAATCCCATCCGCGCGAGCCGAGATCGAGGAAGGTCTTCGCGAAGCGCTCGGCCTGCTCGGACTCGTCGACGCCGATGACGGCTTCTTCCTTCGACGGGAAGTAGTTGAAGAACGTGCGACGTGAGACGCCGACCTCGTCGCACAGTTCCTCGATCGTGAAGCCGTTCAGCCCGCGCTCTGCCGTCAGCCGACGGGCGAGCGCGGTGAGTCGCGATGCCGTCGCAACCTTGCGCTCCGAACGGCGCCCGGCACCGACCGACGGCAATGTTGCACTCTGCGACATAAAGTGCAGCATTGCACTTCAGTCCGAATAGTGCAAATTAACGTCCTTGGCGCGGCCGTCCCGGCGTGCGCGCACCCTTGACGGCGGGCGCGCGCCCGACCCCTTTCGTTGCCCTCGCCTTGCCGCCAGGCTTGGGCGCCGACGCTGCCGCGGCCTCCCGCGAACGCTCGAGCTGCCGTTCCGCATCGACAAGCAACTCCTCGCCGGCGGGCGTGAGCCGCGTGGTCGGCGCCGAACTGTCGAACAGTTCGTGCCCGAGCTGCGCCTCCATCTCCTTGATCGCGACGATCAGGGTGGGGCGCGGAATCCCCAGCTCACGCGCCGCGTGGGCGAAATGCAGGTGCCGCGCAGCGGCGACGAAACGACGGAGCTGCACGTGATCCATGGCCTCAGGCTAGGCGCTCACCCTCCGGAGTCACCCGGACGGGTTGTCGACGGGGGTGCCGTTCTCGTCGGTCGTCTCAGGAGGCGACTCGGGCGCGGTCGCCGTCTCGTCGTTCTGCGGACCCGTCTCGCGATCGTTCATCTGCCCACTCTCACCCGTGACCACCGCATCGGGTAGGGCTTGCTCGACGGGACCGGATCGCCTAGCCGCATGCGAACGTCGACGGAAGACCGCGCACCGGCGGGAAGAGGTGGATACCGTCGAACCGTGAGAATCTTCCGCAGCCGAGAGCCGAAGCCCGTCCGCGTCGTCGAGGCCGACCCGCCGCGCCCGTCGCGCACGATCGCGAGCCTGTGGGCCGATGCCTTCGGACGCCTCGCCACCCGGGCCGTGCAGATCATCGTCGTCGTCATCGTGCTCGCCGGCATCATCGTCGTGATCCGCGAACTGACGCTCGTGACGATCCCCCTCGTGCTCGCGCTCATCATCGCGAGCGCGCTGGCGCCGGTCATGACCTGGATGCGGCGGCGCGGCATCCCCTCGGTCGTCGCGACCCTCGTGTCGCTGCTGGCGATCACGGCCGTGCTCGGGGGCATCGGGTGGCTGATCTTCACGGCGGTGCGCAACCAGTGGGAGGAGCTGTACGAGCAGGCCCGGGACGGATTCACGACCTTCGCCGACTGGGCGCAACAACTGCCGTTCTTCCCGACGTCGGAGGAACTCGACGACCTCATCGCGCAGGCGACCGACTTCCTCACGAGCGCGCAGTTCGGGTCCGGCGCGATCGCCGGCATCGGCGCGGTGGCGAGCTTCGTCGTCGGCCTCGTCCTGTTCATCACGATCCTGTTCTTCTTCCTCAAGGACGGGCCGCGGATGTGGGAGTTCCTGCTGCGTCCCTTCCGCGGTGAGGACTACGCGCGGGCCCAGCGCATCGGCGACAAGACCGTGTCGGTGTTCGGCTCGTATGTGCGCGGCACGGCCGCGGTCGCGCTCGTCGACGCGGTCGGCATCCTCATCGGGCTGCTCATCCTCCAGGTGCCGCTCGCCGTGCCGCTCGCGGTGCTCGTCTTCCTGCTGGCCTTCATCCCGATCGTGGGGGCGACGCTCGCCGGAACCTTCGCCGCGCTCGTCGCACTCGTCGCCAACGGCTGGGTGAGCGCGCTCATCGTCGTCGGGGTGGTGGTGCTCGTGAACCAGTTGGAGGGCAACTTCCTGCAGCCGGTGCTGATGGGCCGGTCGATGAAGTTGCACGCGTTCGTCATCCTCGTCGCGTTGACGGTCGGTGCCGGCATCGGCGGCGTGGTCGGAGCCGTGCTCGCGGTGCCTATCACGGCGGCGGTCTGGGGGGTCATCCAGGTGTGGGACGGGCCGGACCTGCCCGCCCGCTGGGCCCGGCCGAAGCCGCTGCGGGAGTAGCCGCTTCGGGAGGCCCGCCCGTCGATCGGTACCCTGGTGTGAGCGATCACATCGCCGTCGGTCGCCGGAGATCTCAGGAGTGCGCGTGTCCGAAGCCCGATTCGTCGTCGACCCCTCGGCCGGTTCAGCCCCGATCGACCGTCGCCTGTTCGGGTCGTTCGTCGAACACCTCGGGCGCGGCATCTACACCGGGATCCACGAACCCGGCCACCCGGCCGCCGACGACCTCGGATTCCGGCAGGACGTGCTCGACCTCGTGCGCGAGCTCGGAGTCACGACGGTGCGCTACCCCGGCGGCAACTTCGTCTCGTCGTACCGCTGGGAGGACGGCGTCGGCCCGGTGGAGTCCCGCCCGCGGCGGCTCGACCCGTCGTGGCACTCGCTCGAACCGAACACGATCGGCCTCGACGAGTTCGCCCGCTGGTGCACCCGCGCGAACGTCGAGCTGATGCTCGCCGTCAACCTCGGCACCCGCGGCATCGAGGAGGCGCTCGACCTGCTCGAGTACGCGAACGTGCCCGGCGGCAGCACCCTGTCGGATGCCCGCGTCGCGAACGGCACCCCGGAACCCCACGCCGTGCGGATGTGGTGCCTCGGCAACGAGATGGACGGCACCTGGCAGACCGGGCATCGCAGCGCCGAGGACTACGGCGTGCTGGCGGGCCGCACCGCCCGCGCGATGCGCCAGATCGATGAGCGGCTCGAGCTCGTCGTCTGCGGCAGCTCGTTCCGTGCGATGCCGACCTTCGGCGCGTGGGAGCGCACCGTGCTCGAGCACACCTGGGATGCGATCGACCACATCTCCTGCCACGCCTACTACTCCGACAAGAGCCACGACCTCCCGGAGTTCCTCGCCTCCCCGGTCGACATGGACCGCTTCATCGACGAGGTCGCCGCGACGATCGACCACGTGGCCGCCCTCAAGCGCAGCGACAAGAAGATCGGGATCTCGTTCGACGAGTGGAACGTCTGGGACGTCGAACGCTACGAGCAGCAGGACAAACGCCACGACATCGACGACTGGCCCATCGCTCCGCGCCTGCTCGAGGACTCGTACACGGTCGCCGACGCCGTCGTGGTCGGCGGGCTGCTGATGTCGCTCCTGCGCCACGCCGACCGGGTGCGCGCGGCGAGCCTCGCCCAGTTGGTCAACGTGATCGCGCCGATCATGACCGAACCCGGCGGCCCGGCCTGGCGGCAGACCAGCTTCTTCCCGTTCGCGGTCACCGCGCGACTGACCGGTCCGGACGCGCGGGCCGTGCCGGTCATGGTGGACGCGCCGCACTACGACACGACGGCGCACGGCTCGGTGCCGCTGGTCGACGCCGTCGCGGTGGTCGACGACGAGACGACGACGGTCTTCCTCGTCAACCGGTCGCCCGACACCGCGATCGACGTCGCCGCCGAGCTGCGCGGTCGCGGCACCGTCGTGGAGTCGGTGGGGATCTGGGACGCCGACCCGATGGCGCGCAACACCCTCGACGACCGCGAGCGCGTCGGCCTGCAGCAGCTACCCGCGACGCTGACCGACGGGATGCTGACCGCGACCCTGCCGCCCGTGTGCTGGGTGGCGATCCAGACCCGCTGACGCCGATCGGCTCAGTGCGGCAGCTGGAGCCCCGCCATCCCGCCGTCGACCGACAGCAGCGTCCCGGTCGTCGACGACGAGAGCGGCGACGCGAGATAGGCGATCGCGTGCGCGACCTCGTCGGGGCGCACGAGCCGCTTCATCGGCTGGCGGGCCTTGAGCGATGCCTCCGCCGCGACCGGATCGTCGGCGGTGCCGAGCAACCGCTCGACCCACGGGGTGTCGGCGGTGCCCGGCTCGACCGCGTTGACCCGGATGCCCTCGCGCACGTGGTCGGCGGCCATCGCCTTGGTGAGCGACGACACGGCGCCCTTCGACGCCGAGTAGAGCGCACGGTTCGGCACCCCGACGGGCGCGACGACCGAACTCGTGTTGACGACGGCCGCGACCTTCGACTGCCGCAGGTGGGGCAGGGCCGCTCGGGTGACCCGGGCGATGCCGACGACGTTGACGTCGAACACCCGGTGCCACTCGTCGTCGTCGTTCGCCGACACGTCGCCCGCGGCGCCGATGCCGGCGTTGTTGATCACGATGTCGATCCCCCCGAAGTGTTCGGCGACGGCGGCGACCGCCGCATCCACCTGCTCGGCGGAGGTGACGTCGCACCGCGCGCTGAAGTACTCGGCCGGCACCCCGTCGACGTTCCGGTCGAGCACCGCGACCCGGGCTCCACGGGAGGCGAGGAGGGCAGCCGTCGCGGCGCCGAGGCCGCTCGCGCCGCCGGTGACGATCGCGACGGCTCCGTCGAATTCGCTCATCGGACGTGTCCTTCCTAGTAGGTGGCCCGGCCGCCGCTGATGTCGTAGACCGCACCCGTCGAGAAGCTGCACTCGTCGGACGCCAGCCACGCCACGAGCGCGGCGACCTCCTCGGCCCGGCCCACGCGTCCCATCGGGATGAGCGACGTGATGTGCGCGAGCACGGCCGGGTCGGTCTTCGCGTTCATCGGGGTGTCGATGACGGCGGGGGCGATCGCGTTGACGATGACACCGGTCTTGGCGAGCTCTTTGCCGAGCGACTTGGTCAACCCGATCACCGCGGCCTTCGAGGCGGAGTAGGCGGCGAGGTTCGGGTTGCCGTCCTTGCCGGCCATGCTCGCCATGTTGACGATGCGCCCCCACCCCGACGCGATCATCCCGGGGATGACGGCGCGGGTCACGTTGAACAGGCCGTGCACGTTGACGTCGAAGGTCTGCCGCCACTTGTCGGGCGGCGCCTCCCAGAACGGCACGTTGGGTCCGACGATGCCCGCGCTGTTGATGAGGATGTCGACCGGCCCGACCCCTTCGATCGCGGCGGCGACCGCGTCGGCATCCGTGATGTCCAGAGACAGATCGGCCTCGGGCGCGAGGTCGATCGTGAGCACCTCGACACCGTCGGCCCGCAGGCGGGTGGCGCAGGCGGCGCCGAGGCCGCTCTGCCCGCCGGTGATCAGTGCTCGTCTCAACGGTCTGCTCGCTTCATTGGGGACTCCTTGCCGATCGATCCAGGACTTCGAGAACGTGCTGATACGGATGCCCGGTGGCCCGGGTCATGCCGATCTCGCACGTGCGGTTGCATGACACGTAGGCGTCGAACTCACGGGTCTCGACCTCGTGCGATTCGCGGGCGGTCGCGCTCGCGGTCAGCTCGGGGTGCAGCATCCCGCGGTCCCCGGCGAAGGCGCAGCAGCCCCAGTCGTCGGGGATGACGACCTCGGTCGCGACGGCGGCGGCGAGCTGCGCGAGGTGGGCGTTCGAGCCGGCGCGAGTGCTCGAGCACGTCGGGTGCACGACGATGCTCGCGAGCCGCTCGCCGACCTCCACCCGGGGCAGCAGATGCTCCGCGGCGAAGTCGACGGCGTCGAGGATGCGCAGCGACGAGTAGTCCGGATGGTGCTCGATCGCCGTCTCGAGCGCGAGCACGAGGCCTTCCGAGCACGACGAGTTGTCGCTCACGATCGGCAGGCGCCCGGCGTCGCTCGCGCGCCAGAGCGACCCGATCGTGCGCTCGACCATGGCGGCGTAGCCGCCCGACATCCCCTTCGACTTCCACGGGGTGCCGCAGCAGAGCCCCCCGATCTCGTCGGGTTGTCGCAGTTCGATCCCGGCCTTCGCGGCGAGGGACACGAGTGCTGATGCGACGCCCTCCCCGCCCTCGGCCGGACCGAACATCGTGCCGACGCACGCCGGGAAGTACACGGCCTGCGCGGTGGCCGAGCCCGACGGCCGCCGCGGAGCGCCGCCACGAGGCAGGTCGGGGCTCCACAGTGGGACGGTGTCGGTGCCGAGCACCGCCCGGGCCGCGCGGTTGGGCAGCTGGACGACCGGCGCCGGCAGCACGGATGCGACCGAGAGCACAGCGGACGCGACCCTCGTGACGGGCTTCCACGCCGTGCCGGCCACTCCCCACGCCGCGCTCTCGACGGCGCCGACCGCCTCCGAGCGCAGCCGCCGCACGAGGTCGCCGGTGTTGATCAGCACCGGGCACGCGGTCTGGCACATCCCGTCGACCGCGCAGGTGTCGACGACCGCGTACTCCTGTTCGCGCCGGAGCTCCTTCGCGAGGACGGTGTCGCCGCGGGCGTCGGCGTCGGCGAGCGCGCGCCGCACCACGATCCGCTGCCGGGGCGTCGTCGTCAGATCTTTCGACGGGCAGACCGGTTCGCAGTAGCCGCACTCGACGCAGCGGTCGACCTCCGCCTCGACGGTCGGGGTCGACTTCAGATGACGCAGGTGCAGGTCGGCGTCGTCGGTGAGGATCGTGTCGGGGTTGAGGATGCCCGCCGGGTCGAAGGCGCGCTTGATGTCGCGCATGAGCCCGTAGAGGAACGGCCCGTACTGCCGAGCGACGAACGGCGCCATGATCCGGCCGGTGCCGTGCTCGGCCTTGAGCGTGCCGCCGGCGCCGAGCACGAGTTCCACCATGTCCTCGGTGAAGGCCCGATACCGGGCGACGTTCGTCGGTACCTCGAAGTCTTCGACGAGCAGGAAGTGGATGTTGCCGTCCTTCGCGTGCCCGAAGATGACGGCATCGCCGTACCCGTGGATCTCGAACAACCGGGTCAGCGCCGCGCAGGTCTCGGCGAGCCGGGGCAGCGGCACCGCGATGTCCTCGAGCAACGCCGTCGTTCCGGACGGGCGGGCGCCGGCGATCGTCGCGTAGAGGCCCTTGCGCACGTGCCACAGCGACGCGCGGATGCCGGGGTCGCCCGACAGGACGGCTGCGGCGGCCAGCGGCAGGGTCGCGAACAGCTCGGTGGCGGGTGCGACCAGGGCGGCGAGCGCGTCGGCGGTCGTGGCCTGGTACTCGACGAGCAGCGCGCACTGCTCGTCGATCTCGACCGCCGGCAGCACGCCCGCCGACTGCGGGTCGAGCCGCGCGGCCCGCAGGGAAGCGGCATCCATCAACTCCACCGTCGCCGCCCCCGTCGCGACGATCCCCACGAGGGCCGCCGTCGCGTCGGCGAGGGTGGCGAAGACGAGGAGCGTCGTCGCGGCGTGCCGGTGCAGGGGGACGGTGCGGAAGGTCGCCTCGGCGACGAAGCCGAGCGTGCCCTCGCTGCCGACGAGGAGGTGCACGAGCATCTGCACGGGCGTCTCGTGGTCGAGGAGGGCGTTGAGCGAGTAGCCCATCGTGTTCTTGATCGCGAACTGACGGGCGACCTCGGCGGCGGCCGCCTCGTCCGCGAGCACCTGGGCACGCAGCAGGAGCAGGGTCGCGTGCAGCGCCGGCTCCGCCACCTGCAGCCGCGCGTCGGCGTCGGGCGCCGCCGAGTCGACCACGGTGCCGGTCGGCAGCACGATGATCGCCGACTCGAGGGTCTGGTAGGTGTTCTGGGTGACCCCGCAGGCCATGCCGCTCGAGTTGTTGGCGACGACGCCGCCGATCGTGCAGGCGATCTCACTCGCCGGATCCGGACCGAGTTTCCGCCCGTGCCGCACGAGCCGCGCGTTGACCTGCCGCACGGTCGCGCCGGGTCCCACCCGCACCCGGGCTCCGTCGTCGAGCACCTCGATGCCTCGGAAGTTCGCCCGGGTGTCGACCAGGATGTGGGAGGTCGACGCCTGCCCCGACAGCGACGTGCCGCCCGAGCGGAACGTGACGGCTTCACCCGCGGCGGTCGCGTAGGCGAACAGCGCGGCGACCTCCGCCGCGTCGGCGGGGGTGACCACCGCGCGCGGCGTCAGCAGGTAGTGCGAGGCGTCGACCGCCGCGACGACCCGGTCGAACGCGCTCACGCTCGACGCCCCGTCGCGGGGCAGGGCAGCCCGGATGGCCCGGCCGAGCTCGGCCTGGTCGCCGACGCCGGCCCGCGACGAGTGGTCAGTGCGACTCACGCGACACCTTCGACCCGCTGCCGCCGACGAGGAAGTCGAGGTCGGCCCCGGTGTCGGCCTGCATGACGTGGTCGACGTACAGCTTCTCCCAGCCCCGGGTCGGGGCGGCGTAGGCGGCTTCGCTCGCGGGGGTCTGGCTGCGCGACTGGAACTCCTCGTCGCTCACGTCGACGTGCAGGCGGCGGCCCGCGACGTCGACATGGATGACGTCGCCGGTGCGCACGAACGCGAGCGGCCCGCCGGCGGCGGCCTCGGGCGCGGCGTGCAGGATGACGGTGCCGTAGGCGGTGCCGCTCATCCGGGCGTCGCTGATGCGCACCATGTCGCGCACGCCCGCTTCGAGCAGTTTCCGTGGGAGGGGCATGTTGCCGACCTCGGGCATGCCCGGGTAGCCCTTGGGGCCGCAGCCGCGCAGCACGAGCACGGTGTCGGCGGTGACGTCGAGATCGGGGTCGTCGATGCGGGCGCGCAGGTCCTCGATCGAGTCGAACACGAGCGCCGGGCCGACGTGCTGCAGCAGCTCCGGCGTCGCCGCCGACGGCTTGATGAGCGCGCCGTTCGGAGCGAGGTTGCCGCGCAGCACGGCGATGCCCGCGTCGGCCATCAGGGGGGCGTCGCGCGGCAGGATGACGGTGTCGTCGAAGACTTCGCGCTCGGTGCCGAGGTAGTCGACGAGCGGGCGACCGGTCACGGTGATCGGCTCGGGGTGGAACAGGTCCTTCACCTGACTCAGCAGCGCGAGCAGGCCGCCGGCGCGGAACAGGTCGTCCATCAGGAACATGCCGCTCGGCTGGAGGTTCGCGAGCACTGGCACTCCCGCGCCCGCCGCGTCGAAGTCCTCCAACGTGAGGTCGATCCCGAGCCGCCCGGCGATCGCGAGCAGATGCACGACCGAGTTCGTCGACCCGCCGACCGCGGCGACGGCGATGATGGCGTTGAGGAACGACTGCTTCGTCATGACGTCGCTCGGTGTGCGGTCGGCCGCCACGAGGTCGACGATCAACCGCCCGGTCTCGTGCGAAAGCGAGAGCAGCCGCGCGTCGGCGGCGGGCGTTCCCGCGAAGCCGGGGATCGTCATCCCGAGCGCTTCGGCGACGACCGCCATCGTCGACGCGGTGCCCATCGTGTTGCAGTGGCCCTTGCCGCGGATCATCGAGCGCTCGGATTCGACGAACTCGCCATTGGTGATGCGACCCGCGCGGGCCTCTTCGCTCAGCCGCCAGACGTCGGTGCCGCAGCCGAGCGCCTCGCCGCGGAAGTGGCCGGTGAGCATCGGGCCTCCGGGCACGACGATCGCCGGGATGTCGACCGACGCCGCTGCCATCAACAGCGCCGGGATGGTCTTGTCGCAGCCGCCGAGCAGCACGAGGCCGTCGATCGGGTTGGCGCGGAACATCTCCTCCATCGCCATCGCCGCCAGGTTGCGCCAGAGCATCGCGGTGGGCTTCACCTGGGTCTCGCCGAGCGAGACGACGGGGAGGTTGTACGGCACGCCGCCCGCCTCCCAGATGCCGTTCTTGACGCTCTCGGCGACCTCGTTCAGGTGCTTGTTGCACGGGGTGAGGTCGGACGCGGTGTTCGCGATCGCGATCTGCGGCTTCGTGCCGTCGAGCGCGTCGACCGGGTTGCCCCGTCGCATCCAGGCCCGGTGGATGTAGGCGTTCCGGTCGTCACCGACGTACCAGTCCGCGCTTCTCAGGTCATCCACGTCGACTCCTGGCCCTCGTTGGCGAATGCTTTTCCGTTAGTTCGAATATGCGGTTACTATGCTGAATTATGGCACAGGAGCTGCGCGGCATCGAGGCGACGACCGAGCGGTACGACCTCGCCGAGGGCGTTCTGTTCGACGACCGAGCCGGACTCGTGCGCTTCGTCGACATCCGTGAGGGTCGCGTGCTCTCCGCGCGGCTCGACGGCGACCGGCTCGTCGACACGTCCGAGGTGCGCGTCCGCGAGACCGTCGGTGCGGTCGCCCTCGCCGACGACGGCGGACTCCTCGTCGCAGCCGCGCGGCGGCTCGCCACCATCTCCCCCGACGGCGACCTCTCCTTCGGGCCCGACCTGCTCACCGACGAACGGCCGATGCGCTTCAACGACGGCGGCGTCGATCCGCAGGGCCGCTTCGTCGTCGGCACCCTCTCGCTCAGCGGACCCGTCGGCACCGAGACGCTGATGCGCATCTCGGCCGACGGCTCCGTCGAGACGCTGCGCGAGGGCATCCAGCTCTCCAACGGGGTCGGCTGGTCGCCGGACGGCGCCACGATCTACCACGTCGACACTCCGACGAAGACGCTCTCGAGTCACTCGTACGGTCCCGGCGGATTCGACCGCGACGAGCCGTGGGTGCCCGTCGTCACCGACTTCCCCGCGTTCCCCGACGGCCTGCGGGTCGACGCCGACGGGATGCTGTGGGTCGCCCAGTTCTCCGGGTCCTGCGTCGTACGGTACGCGCCCGACGGCCGGGAGATCGGCCGCGTGCTCGTCGATGCCCAGCAACCGACCTGCGTCGGATTCGTCGGCGACCGGCTCGTCATCACCTCCGCGATCGAGCACCTGTCCCCCGAGGAGAGGCTGCCGGCCGACGGCGCGCTGTTCCTCGCTGACGTCGGCGTCGCCGGCGTCCCGCCGCACCGCTGGAGCGGCTCCACCCGTCCGACCAAGGAGACCTCATGAGACTCGCCCGCCTCGGCGCCGCCGGATCCGAGACACCCGGCGTCGTCCTCGACGACGACCGGTTCGTCGACCTCAGCGATGTCGTGGATGACTTCGACGAAGCGTTCTTCGGATCCGGCGCGCTCGCGACCCTGCCCGCCCTCGTCGCGGAGCGCGCCGACCGCGCCGAGCCGCTGGCGGGTCGGCGGTTCGGCGCGCCGATCGCGCGACCGCACCAGATCCTCTGCGTCGGACTCAACTACCGCGACCACGCCGCCGAGACCGGGCAACCCGTTCCCCACGAGCCGATCATCTTCAACAAGGCCCCCAATACGCTCGTCGGACCCGACGACGACCTCGTCATCCCGCGCGGCTCGCAGAAGACCGACTGGGAGGTGGAACTCGGCATCGTCATCGGATCGCGGGCGTCCTACCTCGCCGACGAGACCGAGGCCGCCGCGGCGATCGCCGGCTACGTGCTGGTCAACGACGTGAGCGAACGCGCCTGGCAGATCGAGCGCGGCGGACAGTGGGTGAAAGGCAAGTCCGCCCCCACCTTCAACCCGGCCGGGCCCTACCTGGTCACTCCCGACGAGATCGGCGACGTGCTCGACCTCGACCTCTGGCTCGAGATCGACGGGCAGCGCGTGCAGAACGGGTCGACCTCGACGATGGTCTTCAGCCCGACGTTCGTCGTGCACTACGTGAGCCAGTTCATGACGTTGGAGCCCGGCGACCTCATCAACACCGGCACGCCGCCGGGGGTGGGGCTCGGGATGTCGCCGAATCGCTACCTGCACGGCGGCGAGACGCTGACGCTCGGCGGTACGCGGTTGGGGACCCAGACGCAGCGGGTCATCGCGAACCCGGCGGTGTGACGGATGCGCGCGCTCGTCGTCACCGCGCCCGGCAAGGCCTCGGTGCACGAGGTCGAGGCGCCGGTGGCCGGACCCGGCGAACTGCTCGTCGAGGTCGAACGCGTCGGCATCTGCGGCACCGACATCGAGCTCTACACGGGGGAGATGTCGTACATCGAGGACGGCTACACGCACTTCCCGATCCGGCTCGGCCACGAGTGGACCGGGCGGGTCACCGCGACGGGATCCCTCGACGACGCCGACTGGATCGGCAAGCGCGTCACCGGCGACACGATGCTCGGCTGCGGGAAATGCGACTACTGCCGCCGCGGTGTGCACCACGTCTGCCCCGACCGGTTCGAGGTGGGCATCCGCGACGGCTGGCCGGGCGCCCTCGCCGAGCAGGTGCTCGTGCCGACCCGGTTCGCCTACCCGATCCCCGAAAACGTGTCGGTGACGGCGGCCGCACTCGTCGAACCCGGCGGCAACTCGCTGCGGGCGGTGCGGGCCGCGGCGCTCGAACCCGGGAAGACCGTACTCATCCTCGGGTCGGGCACGATCGGTCTGCTCGCCGCGCAATTCGCCCTCGCCGAGGGCGCCGAGGTGCACCTCGCCGGGGTGCGGCCGGGGTCCCTCGATCTCGCCCGCGAGCTCGGCGTGCGACACGTCGCCACCGTCGACGAGGTGACCGCCGGCGAGGGCGACCGCTTCGACGCCGTCATCGATGGCACGAGCGTCGAGTCGTCCCCCGCGCTCGCCGTGCGGCTCGTGAAGCCGGCGGGCCGCGTGATCTTCATCGGACTCTCGTCGACCCCGAGCGAGGTCGACACCCGCGCTCTCGCGTTGAAGGACGTCACCGCGGTTGGCATCCTCTCCGCATCGCCCGGCCTCGCGGGCGCGATCGAGGGGTTCGCGAGCGGCGTCGTCGTGCCCGACCCGATCGTCAGCGAAGTCATCTCGCTCGACGAGGTGCCGTCGCGGCTCGACGGGACCCGCGGAGCCGATGCCGGGCCCGGGCCCAAAGTGCACGTGGATCCGCGGCGGTGACCCTCGTGGACGACGAGAAGAGCGACGAGAGACTGGTCGGCGCCGACCGCGTGCTCGCGCTGCTGGTCGAACTCGCCGGGCATCCCCATGGCGCGACCCTCGAGGAGCTCGCCGCGGTGATGGGCGGCACGAAGTCGACCATCCACCGAGCCCTCGGCGCTCTCGTGCGGTCGGGGCTCGCCGACCAGTCCGGCCGGGGCCGATACGTTCTCGGCGACGAGTTCGTGCGGCTCGCCTTCCGGCACCACGCCGCCCGGCCCGAGCTCGAACGGATCGAACCCCTGCTGCGCGAGCTGGCGGCTCGATTCGGAGAGACCACGCACTACGCGGTGCTCGATGGCCGCGACGTGGTCTACCGGGCCAAGACCGATCCGGCCGAAGGCGCCGTGCGGCTCACCTCGATGGTCGGCGGACGCAATCCCGCCGCCACCACGGCTGTCGGCAAGGTGCTGCTCGCCGGGAGTCTGACGACGCGCGCCGACGTGGAGGCCTGGCTCGACGGCACGGCGATCGAGGCCCGCACCCCGCACTCGATCACGTCGCTCGACGCCTTCGTCGAGGAGCTGCGGCGCACCCGCGAGCGCGGCTACGGCGTCGATGACCAGGAGAACGAGCTCGGCGTCAACTGCCTCGCCGTGCCGGTGCACCTCGATGGTTCCCGCACCCCGAGCGGCGCGATCAGCGTGAGCGGACTCGCCTTCCGCTGCCCCCTGTCTCGGCTCGAAGCCGCGCACGCCGAGATCTCGGCACTCGTCGACGGATTGGCTCGGCGCTGATGGGGTCCACGGTCTTCGAACGGCAGGCACCCGCGGCATCCCTCGTCGACGCCGCGCTCGCCGGCAGCCGTCCGTCGGTCTTCTGGCTCGACGATGTGACCCGTCCCGCGCATCCGTCACTAGACGCGACGGTCGACGCCGACCTGGCGATCGTGGGCGGCGGCTACACCGGGCTGTGGACCGCCGTCCGAGCGAAGGAACGCGATCCGGATGCCCGCGTGGTGCTGCTCGAGGCGGGCGGGATCGGCGGCGCGGCGTCGGGCCGCAACGGGGGGTTCGTCGAGGCGAGCCTGACCCACGGGGAGGCGAACGGCGAGCGACGCTGGCCCGAGGAACTCGCGCAGCTCGACCGCCTCGGCGCCGCCAACCTCGACGCGATCGAGGAGGCCGTCGGCCGCTACGGGATCGCCGCCGACTTCGAGCGCACGGGCACCCTGAGCGTCGCCGTCGAACCCCACCAGATCCCCTGGCTCGAGGGCCCCGACACCCCCGACGACGTGTTCCTCGACGAGGCCGCGGTCCGCGGGGAGATCGCCTCGCCCACCTTCCTCGCCGGGCGCTGGGACCGCAGGTCGACCGCCCTGGTTCACCCGGGCAAGCTCGCCCTCGAGCCGGCCCGCGTGGCCGCCGAGCTCGGAGTCGAGATCTTCGAGCACTCCCCCGTGCGCCGGCTCGACTCCTCGGCGGATGCCGTGACCGTGCGCACCGAGCGCGGCACGGTGCGGGCCGCGAGGGTGGCGCTCGCGACCAACGCGTTCCCGTCGCTGTTGAGGCGCAATCGCTTGATGACCGTCCCGGTCTACGACTACGTGCTGATGACCGAGCCGCTCACCGAGGGGCAGCTCGCGTCGATCGGCTGGCGCAACCGACAGGGCCTCGCCGACCTCGCGAACCAGTTCCACTACTCCCGGCTGACCGCGGACAACCGGATCCTCTACGGCGGCTACGACGCGGTGTACTACTCGGGAGGCCGCATCCGGCCCGAGTACGAGGAGCGTCCCGCGAGCTTCCACCGCCTCGCGAGTCACTTCCTCACGACGTTTCCGCAACTCGAGGGCATCCGCTTCAGCCACCGTTGGGCCGGCGTCATCGACACGAGCACCCGGTTCTGCGCGTTCTTCGGCACGGCCCGCCGCGGCCGCGTCGCCTACGCCGCCGGGTTCACCGGACTCGGCGTCGCCGCCACCCGGTTCGCCGCCGACGTCATGCTCGACAAGCTCGACGGCGCGTCGACCGAACTCACCGAGCTGCGGATGGTGCGGGAGCGCCCGCTGCCGTTCCCACCCGAGCCGGCGGCCTCGATCGGCATCAACCTGACGCGCCGGTCGCTCGACCGCGCCGACCACCGCGACGGGAAGCGCGACGTGCTGCTGAAGACCCTGGATGCCCTCGGCCTGGGATTCGACTCGTGACCGCCCTCGAGCCCGGCGTGCTCGTGCGGGCAGCCGCGGTGGCGCTCGAGCACGAGCCGCTCCCCGCCGACCAGGTGCGGGCGGGAGAACCGACGACCGGGATGCTCGTGCTCGACGAGCGCGATGGGCACGAGATCGGCGTCTGGGAGATGACCCCGGGCTCCGCCACCGACACCGAGGTCGACGAGGTGTTCGTCGTGCTCGCCGGGCGGGCGACGGTGTCGTTCGAGGATGGCCCGGAAATCGACCTCGGCCCCGGGTCGGTCGTGCGTCTCACCGACGGGATGCGCACGACCTGGACCGTGCACGAGACCCTGCGGAAGGTGTATCTGGCCTAAGGCAGCGGGACGAGGAAGGCGGCGATCGCGACGACCGCCGAGATGACCGCGGTCAGCCCGACGATGAGCAGCACCTTGCGCTGATCCTTGCGCCGGTACTCGGCTTCGTGCACGGCCTCCTGGGTGCCGAGTTCGCCGAAGTTGAACAGGCCCTGAGCGCCGAAGCGCACGCAGAAGTGGAACGCGGCCTGCAGGAACCCGGTCGCCGCGATCGCGACCGGGAGCGCGACGAACAGCCGCACCCAGGCCGGCCACCCGAAGGCGAACGCGAGCACGAGGAACACGACCGCGATCGCGAGGCCGAGGTAGCCCGACATCCGCCGCTGCCGGATCTCCGCGGGTCCGATGTTGCAGACGCCGGGCTGGTACACGTTCGTGCTCATGACGTCAGTCTGCGTCACGCCGCTGTCGTGTGCATGGTGATCTCGACGCCGCCCTCGACCTCGGCGCGCTCGAACGCGACGGTCACGGGTCCGAGGTCGCCGAGCGAGGTCAGGTGCGTGCCGCCGCACGGGATGACCGCGTCGCCGCCGGGCAGCTCGCACACCCAGTTCCGGCGATCGCCGAGACCTTCCCCGTCGCGATCGATGCGGATGCCGGCATCCGACGCGACCCACTCGGCGAGATGCGCGTTCGCGCGCGCCGCCACCCCGTCGAGGTCGTCGAGCGCGGCGACGTCGAAGCCCTTCTTGCGCAGCGACTTGCCGACCCGGTAGACGTCGACGCTGCCGTGCTCGTGGATACGGGACGACTGGCAGGCGTTCGATTCGAAGTCGGGGTTGCCGAGCGCGTCGCCGCCGATCTCCTTCGTCCAGGCATCCGCCAGAGCCGCGTCGAGGGCGAGCGACGCGAGGTGGCACGCGGTGTGCCCGGCGGAGAGCCCGTTTCGGTAACCCTCGTCGACGGTCACGTCCACGTCATCGCCGACGTTCACCGGCGCATCGGCGGCGAGAACATGGACCACCACGAACGACCAGCCCTCGGTGCCCTTGCGCACCGGGATGTCGCGGCCGACGAAGATCTCACCGCCGTCCGTGGCCCCGACGACGGCATCGAGCACGGGGTGCCCGGCGAGGGTGCCGCGATCGGCGGGCTGGTCGGGCCAGCCGGCGTCGACCGGGTGGAACGCGGTGCGGTCGAGCACGACGCCGAGACCCTGTTCGAGGGCGACCGTCGCCAACACGGTGCCGCGGGACGAGGTCGACCCCGCGGGATAGCTGACGAGGGTGTCGGAGGAGATGGCGGGCACCGCCCGATTATCCCGTGCCCGGCTCAGCCCCCCGCCACACGGAACCGCCGAGAGCGGCGGAGCTGGTCGAACGCCACCGCGATCGCGAGCACCGCTCCGGTGACGATCGTGCCCCACTGCGGATTCGTGTTGGTGAGGGCCAAGAAGTTGTTGATGACCGCGAAGAGAAGCGCTCCCAGCGCCGTGCCCGCGATGGTTCCGATGCCGCCGAAGAGACTGGTTCCGCCGATGATGACCGCCGCGATCACCTGGAAGGTGAAGCCGGTTCCGCCCGCGCCAGGATCCGCAGTCGCGACGCGTGAGGCGAGCAGCACACCGCACAACCCCGCGACGGCCGCGCTGACGATGTAGAGGGTCGAGTTCATGAAGGCGGCACGGATGCCGTTCGCCCGAGCCGCGGCGGGATTGCCGCCGAGCGCGCGCA
>NZ_JBIIAW010000075.1:0-14987 GCF_044239695.1 Pseudolysinimonas sp.
GAGGGTGACGTTCGGGATGCCCTGACCGCCGTATGCCGAGATGCCCGACTCCCCCGAGAAGTAGTAGATCCACGCGGCGTCGTCTCCCGAGGCCGGACGCTCGACGGCGGCGAGCCGCTCCTCGAGGTCGGCCGCGGCCGCGTCGGCGACGTCGGCGGTGTCGAAGATCTGACCGAACCGCCGGATGTCGTCGACGATCGTCGAGAAGTCGACGACGGGCGCGGCGTCGGTGGAGGCGTCGTGTCCGCACTCTCCGGCGACGGAGATGAGCTGGATGCCGGCGGCGGTGACCTGGTCGGCGTCGGCGGTGAAGAGCCCGTAGCCGATGACGGTGTCCGCACCCGAGCCCAGGATCTGCTCGGTCGTGGGGTCGAAGGCATCCACGATGAGGTCGTCCGACGGCGGGGTGGCGAGGTCGGCGCTGAGTGGTGCATCGAATTCGCCCGAACGCGCGACGATGCGATCGGAGACCCCCGCCGCGTCGAGGAGTTCGACAGCGGCGGTGCCGACCGTGAAGACGGCTTCCGGGGCCCGCTCGATGGTCAGCGGCGCACCGCAATCGAGCACCTCGACGGGGTATCCGTCGGCGGCGCCGGCCGGCGCCGTGTCGGGCGTGGCGCAGCCGGCGAGCCCGGCGGTGAGCGCGAAGGCGCCGGCGGCGAGCGCGACGCGGGTGATGACGGGGACGGATGTCATGGTGCTCCTTGGTGATGGTGGTGTTCGGGTGGGTGGTTCAGGGCAGTTCCCGCCGCCTCCGGCGGAACATCAGCAGCATCAGCAACGGAGTGCCGACGAGTGCGGTCAGCACACCGAGGGGGATCTCCCGGGGTGAGAGAGCGGTGCGGGCGAGGGCGTCGGCGACGACGAGTACGAGGCTGCCGATCAGGGCGCTCGCCGGGATGAGGCGGCGGTGCCCGGCTCCGACCAGACGACGCGCCAGGTGCGGAACGATGAGGCCGACGAATCCGACCGCGCCGCTCACCGCGACGGCGGCGGCGATCGAGAGCGCGGCGACGATCGCGACGGCCATCCGCAGCCGGAACGGGTCGACGCCGAGGCTGCGAGCGACGTCGTCACCGAGCCCGATGGCATCGAGGCGACGGCCCCAGATCGTGAAGATCACGATCGCTGCCGTGGTGAGCACCGCCACGACGGCGAGATCGCTCCACGACGCGAGCGACAGGGACCCGAGCGACCAGAACAGCACCGAGCGCACGGCGTCGCGGTTGTCGGAGAGCGCGACGAGGAGGTTCGTGGCGGCGGCGAGGAAGTAGCCGACGATGAGTCCGGCGAGCACGAGGCGCGAACCGCTGAGCTGACGGCCTCCGCCCAGGAGCGCGAGCACCAGCCCGAGCGCCAGCAGGGCGCCGAGGAACGCGCCGCCGGTGGCGCCCAGCACGGCGACGAGCGTTCCCGCACCACCCGCGATGACGGCGGCGGCGCCGAGGGTGGCCCCCGAGGACACGCCGAGGAGGTACGGATCGGCGAGGTCGTTGCGCACGACCGCCTGCAGCGCCGCGCCGGCGGTCGCCAGAGCCGCGCCGACCAAGACTCCCAGCACGACGCGAGGGATGCGCAGCTGCCAGACGACGGTGTCGAGCGCCTCTCCGCGGGGTGCCCCGCCGAGTTGCTCGAGAATGACCCGCGCGACCTCGAGCGGAGGGGTGGGGTATTGGCCGACCCCTACCGAGATGACCGCGACCACGGGCAGCGCGAGGGCGAGCAGCGCGAGGGTCAGGCCGGGGCGAACCGCCGGTCGCCGACCGGGCGTCGTGTTGACGACGCGGGGGTCGGCTTCTACAGTCACAGCGTAATGATAATCATTCTCTTCAAGCCCTCATGACCACCTCCCACCCGCGCCTCGTCGCCCTCTGGCGCGGCCACCGACCGCTCTTCGCCGCCCTCGTGGCACTGCGACTGGTCGTCGGCGCCACCTGGATCGCGCAGGCGATCGCCATGGCGAGCGTCTTCTCGATCCTCGTGAACGAGGGCGACCCCGCCGGCCTCGTCGCGCCGGTCGCCCTCCTGCTGATCGCGCTCGTCACGCGACCCGTCGTGGTGCTTGCCGGGCACGCGGTCGCTCACCGCGCGATGACCGCGGTCAAGCGGGACCTGCGCGTCCGCGCCCTCGGCACGCTCATCCGACGATCGGCGCGTGACCCCCGCGGGCGCAGTGGCAGCGACCACGCGGTCGTCGTCGATGGCATCGAGAACCTCGATTCCTATCTCTCCGCCTACCTCCCGCAGCTCGTCGTCACGATCATCACCGTCGCCGTCGTCGGGACCGTCATGATCGCCCTCGACCCGGTCGCGGGGATCGCGGCCGGTCTCGTCGCCGCGTCCGTGCCCCTCGTGCCAGTGCTCTGGTCACGCCTGCTCGCCCGCCGCGGCGGCGACCACTGGGCCGCCTACCAGGAGCTCCAGGCGGAGTTCGTCGACTCGATGCAGGGGATGACGACGCTCGTCGCGTTCGGTGCCGAGCACCGTCGCGAGCAGCAGCTCGCCGCCGCCTCGCGTTCGCTTCTCGGCCGGACGATCGCGCAGCTGCGCCTCTCGCTCCTCGACTCGGGACTCGCCGCCCTGGCGCTCGTCGGCGCACCCGCCCTCGTGGTGATCCTTCTGGCCGTGCGCGCCGAGCCGCCGTCGGCGATCGCCGCGTTCACCCTCGTGCTGCTCGCGATCGAGCTGGTGCGGCCGCTGCGCGACCTCGCCGCGCTCTGGCACGCCGGCTATCTGGGCACCTTCTCGGGCGCGGCGATCCTCGCGCTGCTCGGGGATGAGACGGCGCCCTCGTCTCCCGGCTCCGACGACGGCGGACAAACGGTGGATGCCATCGCCGTGCGCGATCTCGTGATCAGCCATCCGGATGCCGCCTCGCCCGCGCTCGTCGTCGACGATCTCCGCCTCGCGCCCGGATTGACGGCCATCGTCGGTCGGACCGGCGCCGGAAAGTCGACCCTCGCCGGAGCTCTCGCGGGACTCGTCGTGCCGGCGGCCGGGTCGATCGCCCTCAACGGAGTCGCCGCCGGTCCGGAGCAGCTGCTGCGCTGGGTCGCTCTGGTGCCGCAGGACCCGGCTCTCTTCGGCGGCACGATCGCGGACGAGGTGTCGCGCGGCGCGCGCCCGGGCGCCACCGACGTGACCTCGGCTCTGCTGATCGCGGGCATCGGAACCGACGACGCGAGCCTCGGTCCAGCAACGGCAGTCGGCGAGGGGGGCGCGCTGCTCTCCGGCGGGCAACGGCAGCGGGTCGCCATCGCCCGGGGACTCGCCCAGAACCGGCCGGTGCTCATCCTCGACGAGGCGACCTCGGCGCTCGACCCGGCGAGTGAAGCCGGGCTCCTCACCCGGCTGCGCGCGGCATCCCCCGGCATCCTGATCGCGGTCACGCACCGGCACGCCGTCGCCCGGCTGGCCGACCGCGTGATCGTCGTCGACGACGGGCGGGCCGCCGCCGGCGACCTGCCCGACGAGGTACGGGCCGCACAGGTGAGCGCGTGATCGCGATCCTGCGCCTCGCCTCTCGCCTGCGAGCGCACCTCGCGTCGTTCCTCGTCGTGGTCGGCGCCTCGACAGGCGTGCTCGTCGCCGGCGTGATCGTCGCCTCGGCGTCGTCGGGAGCGGTGAGCTCGCTGATCGGCGATCGGCCGTTCACCGGGTGGGCGGTCGCGCTCCTCATCGGCGTCGTCGCCTCCGCGGGTCTCACCTGGGTGGAGCAATGGGTCGCCCACGTCCTCGCCTACCGGGTGATCGACGCGCTACGCCTCGACGCGCACCGGGCGATCGCTCGGCTCGCGCCCCTCGGCCTCGCGCGACGCACCACCGGCGAGACCGTGGCCCGGGCGATCGGCGACGCGGAGGCGCTCGAATGGTTCTATGCGCACACCGCCGCGCAGGTGCTGGCCGGGATGATCGCGAGCGTCGGGTTCTCGGCCGTCGCCGTCGCCTGGGTGGGGCCGCTCGGACTCCTCGTTCCCCTCGGCCATCTGCTGCTGCTCGTCGTCCCGCTCTCGACCATGCGGCTCGCCCGCAGGCAGGGCGACGCCGCGCGATCCGAGATCGCGGAACTCGGCGCGGTCACGCTCTCGGCGCGGCGCTTCGCCCGGGAGACGCTGCTGCTCGGCGGGCTCGACGCGCTCGCGCGTGATGTCGCCGCGCGCACCGCTCGCATCCAGCGGGTGCGCCGAGGCATCGCCGCGCGACTCGGACTCGAGCAAGCGGCGACGGAGATCGTCGGAGCCGCGCTCCTCCTCGCGGCCCTCGGCCTTGCCGTCGCGGGCGTCTCCGGCGGGCGGCTCGACGCAGCGCTCACTCCGGTCGTCGTCGTCTTCGCCGCGAGTTCGACGTCGGCGGCGCTCGTCGCCTCGACGGCGATCGGACGACTCGGCGAAGTGCGCGCCGCCGCCGCACGTGTCGACGAACTGCTCGACGCCCCGGGAACCCGACCGGGCGACGATGCGACACCGGTGCGCGCCGGATCCGATACCGGCGGCATCCATGTCTCCGGCCTCCACGTGGTCTACCCCGGTGACGATCGCTCGGTGCTCGCGGGCATCGATCTCGCGGTCGCGCCGGGCGAGATCCTCGCCATCGCGGGGCCGAGCGGCGCGGGCAAGACGACGCTCCTCCTCGCCCTCGCGCGGCTGATCCCGACGACCGCCGGGTCGATCGAGATCGGCGCGTCCCCGACGGGGAAGGCCGTCCCTGTCGCTCGGGTAGCTCTGGTCGGCCAGCACGCGCACATCTTCCGAACCACCGTGCGCGACAACCTCCTCGCCCCCGACGCCGACGACGTGGCCGTGTGGGCGGCGCTCGACGCCGTGCAACTCAGCGATCGCGTCCGTTCCGATCCGGAGGAACTCGACGTCGCGTTGCAGGAGGCCGGGGGCGGCTGGTCGGGAGGGGAACGCCAGCGCCTGGGCCTCGCCCGCGGCCTTCTGCGCGGCGCCGCAGTGCTCCTGCTCGACGAGCCGACCGCCGGCCTCGACGCGGCGACGGAGGCGGCCTTCCTCGCCACCCTCCGGGACGTCGCCGTCGATCGCACGGTCGTGATCGTCACCCACCGCGAACCGGTCATGCGCGCGAGCGACCGCGTCGCCCTTCTCGTCGAGGGCCGGATCCTCGACGACGGACCGCACGACGAACTGCGCGCGCGTTCGGCGGCCTACCGCGGCTTGCTCGACGCGAGCGCGGCGGGCGACGATCGCACCGGGGTGTGAGGTCGCAGTTCGAGCCGATCGAGATGCGGCAGTGCTCGTCGCGCGGCGTGCTCCGCGTCATGGACGACCTCTTCGGCGGCGCTGAGAGAGCCGCTCGCCACGCTGAGACGCGCGGAGCCGTGCAGCCGGTGCCCGACCCAGCGCAGTCGGATCTCGGAGACGCCGAGAACGCCGCGAGACCCGCCGAGGGCGCTTTCGAGCCTGTCGACCTTCTCCGGTTCGACCCCATCCATGAGCCGGCGTCCGATGCTGCGTACCGTGCCCACCAACAGGATGAAGATCGCCAGCGAGATCAGCAGGCCGACGAGAGGATCGGCGAGCGGAAAGCCGAACATGACCCCGACCGCACCGCCCACCACGGCGAGCGAGGTGAACCCGTCCGCGCGCGCGTGGACGCCGTCTGCGACCAGGGCCGCCGAGCCGATCCGGCGTCCGACCCGGATCCGGTAGAGGGCCACGAACTCGTTGCCGGCGAAGCCGATGAGACCGGCCGAGAGCACCCACCACAGATTCTGCACCGGTTGCGGATCGAAGAACCGGCGGATGGATTCCGCACCGGCGACGATGGCCGACAGGGCGATCATCGCGACGATGAAGAGGCCGGCGAGATCTTCCGCACGGCCGAACCCGTGAGTGTAGCGACGGGTCACGGCGCGGCGCCCGAGCGCGAAGGCGACCCAGAGCGGCACCGCGGTGAGCGCGTCGGAGAAGTTGTGGATGGTGTCGGCGAGCAGGGCGACCGAGCCGCTGACGACCACGACACCGATCTGCAGAAGAGCGGTGGCTCCGAGCACGATGAGGCTGATCTTCAACGCCCGGATGCCGCGGCGGTTCGACTCGAGCGCGTCATCGATCTGGTCGGCGGCATCGTGGCTATGGGGCGCGAAGAGGCGATGGAGGAACCCTCTGGGGCCCGTCGGGTGCCTGTGGGCTTCGTGCTCATGCTCGTGCTCGCGGCCGTGGCCGTGGCCGTCATGCTCGTGTTCGTGCGCCGGCGGCATCCGCTGGCCGTTCACGACGTCGGGTCCGGCGCGGTGGCGTGGTGGCGGGGGCTGGCGTCGACCGTGTGCTCGGCCTGGAGCAGAGCCGCCGTCACGAGCTGCAGAGCGTGCTCGTCGGCGAGGGCGTAGAACACCGTCGTGCCCTGGCGCCGCGTGGTCACCATCCGGGCCAACCGCAGCTTCGCCAGGTGCTGCGAGACCGCCGCGGGCTGCTTCTCGACGATGTCGGCCAGCCGGGTGACCGACAACTCGCCGGCGCGCAACGCGAGGATCAGCCGGATACGGGTCGCGTCGGCCAGCATCGTGAAGACCTCGACCGCGAGTTCGGCGGAGTTCGAGTCGAGCTCGAGGTCACGTGCTTGCTTATCTACGTGCATACGCAGATATTGTCACACTTCCCCGCGTGCGGACAGGCGGCCTCCGCACCGATCACGTGCTGCGGTCGTTCGCAGAAATCCACGCGGGGAATCTGTCGTCGTAGCCGGCCCAGGCGCGAGGTCCCGCCGCGAGCTCCTCGTCGGTGAGCGTCGCCTGATCCAGCGCGGCGACGAGCCGCTCTCGGTCGAGGTCGAGCCCGATGATCGCGAGTTCCTGCCCGATCGAGAGGAGGTCGTCGCCGTCGGAGAGATCCCCGTCGACCGCCGCGGGCGCCAAGGAGATCGTCCGGCCGACCTGCTCCCAGTGGCCGGTGATCGTCGGACGAGTCGCCAGACGGCAGAACCCCGCCGATCGCACGAGGGTGCCGAAGACCCCGTCCGCCACCCGACCGGTCAGCAATCGAGAGAGCCGCTCCGGGTGGAAGGGCCGGAGGTTCTCGTAGCGGAACGCACTCACCCGCGCATCGGTCATGTACGGGTCGAACTCTTCGTTCAGCACGCACACCCATCCCGCGCGATCCTGATGGGAGAGGTAAGGACGGGGCTCCACGTTCTCGACGAGGTCTCGATGGAGCCGAAGACGGGCGTGGGGGCTCAGGTGATTCACGAGCGCCATCGTGGTGGACAGCTCCGGGGTGCTCAGCCCCGCCCAGTTGACCAGCAACACGGTCGACGCGTACTCGATCTGGGTGACCGTGAGCTGCGCCCGTGCGGCGAACTCGGCGGGTAGGCCGCCCCGCGCGCCGCCGATCTGCACGAAGTCGTCGCGACCGAGGTCGTCGAGGAGGTGCGCGGCATCGATCACGCACACGATGCCCACGAGACGCGCCTCGTCGGCGTCGTCCGCCCAGGTGCCGACGATCTCCGGAGCCGAGACGTCGGTCGGAAGCTCGAGCACCGCGCCGGGCTTGCCCGCCCAACCCGCCAGGATCCTGCCCTCCTCGAGCGCATCCGCGGCGCCCTCCATCGCGCTCGCCGGGAAGAACGCTCGACCCGTGAGGGTCGCGAGCCGCTCGGCGTAGCGGCGTCGCTCGGGTGCGCACGGCCCCACGACGGCGATGACGTCGGTCGGAATCATCGGGGAGGCTCCGCTACTCTGTTGATAACCATTCTCATGAAAGGATAGCCGTGAAAGTACGAGCGTCGATCAAGTCGTTGAAGAACCAGCCGGGGGCACAGGTGGTGCGCCGCCGGGGCAAGGTCTACGTCATCAACAAGCTCAACCCGCGCTACAAGGGTCGACAGGGCTGACCGCCGCCGGAGCGTCCGATCGCCGTGGGCAGCGCGGGATCAGCCGGCGGCCGGCGACGGTCAGGTGGCAAGCGACGCGGGATCTTCTGGCACTGTCGATCACTGAGACTTTGGAGTCTCAATGAGTGCTCCCAGTGGCGATACGCCTCCGGAGAGTAGTCGGTGCCCCTGGAGGGACTCGAACCCCCAACCCTTTCCTTAGGACGGAACTGCTCTTCCATTGAGCTACAGAGGCTGACCGCTCGATTCTAGGCTGGCATCCATGAGCAGGATCTTCACCATGCCCTTCGCGAAGGTGTACCCGCTCTACCTCACGAAGGTCGAGCGCAAGGGCCGCGACCAGGCGCAGCTCGACACCGTCATCCGCTGGCTGCTCCAGATCGACGACGAGACCCTGGCGAAGCACCTCGAGAACGAGACCACCTTCGAGCAACTGTTCGACGAGGTGCAGCTCAACCCGAGTGCCGAGAAGATCACCGGGATGATCTGCGGAATGCGGGTCGAGCAGATCGAGGATCCGCTGATGCAGAAGATCCGCTACCTCGACAAGGTCGTGGATGAACTCGCTCAGGGCAAGGCGATGGAGAAGATCCTGCGCGCCTGACGGCGCCGAAGGTCAGCTGCCCGGCGGGTAGAGGTAGTACGCGCCGCTCGCGGGGATGATCCGCTGACCGTAGCCGTGGTCGGTGGCGTAGTTGTATTCCTCGAGCGCGACGCTGCCGTCGGGCATGATGCCCGAGACGTAGGCGACGTGGTTGCCGCCCGGGAACCACGCGACGGCGCCGGCGACCGGGACGCTGCTCGTCGTCCAGCCGTGGCGCTCCCACTCGCGCTTCCAGGCGAACGCGCTGCCCTGGGCGAGGTTCGACCAGACCCACGCATACGGAGCCGAGGTGGTGCCGGCGTCGCGGTTCATACGCCAGGCGACGAAGTCGACGCACTCGCGGTAGTAGTAGTTGAGCGGCGACAGGCCGCCGCCCTGCGGACGCGTGAGCTGGTCGGGCCACGGGTAGTCGTCACCCATCTCGCGCGCTCCGGAGGCGAGGTAGGCGGCGAGGTTCTGCTGCCGGATCGCGTCAGCGTAGAGCCGGCGGAGGTCGGCGGCGCTCGTCGTGGCGTAGCCGTCGCGGATGAGCGTCGACGCGTCGGTGGTGGCCGCCGTGATCTCGAGCGTCTGCCCGTCGAGCGGTTCGGCGTTCTCGACGAGCCCGTTCTGGTCGGCGAAGGCGGGGAGGGTCAGCGAGGCGAAGAGTCCGACGACGACGGTCATGACACCGGCGCTGCTCAGCTTGCGGCGCAGACTCGTCTTCGGCGCGCGGGCGACGTCGGCGCGGATGGCATCCCGACCGCGGGGACGCGTGACCTTCGCACGAACGCGGGTGGCGGCGCGGGCAGCAGGGCGGGCCGACGACTCATCCGGCCGGTAGCCGCCGGCTTCGCGCATCGCGCGGCGCGACGTGAAACCGGGCGTCTCGCTGGCGACGACCTCGCGCGAGGGCGACGCGTTTTCGGGGAGGGGTGACGGCTGAGCGAGCGAGGAACGAGAATCCGCATCCAGCTCGCCGAAGAGTCCCGCGAAAGAGTCGGGGTACTCGCTATCCGTCACGTTGCAATTGCCTCCGGGTCAGCGACCTTTCGACCATACGCGAAGGTGGCTGAGAAGTCACAGTGAGATAACGGCGGGTCGACGATCGCGCGCAGCTACGCCGCCGGCGCGAGGAACTCGTCCCACTGCGGCTCGGTGCGCTCGACCCCGCGCACGAGCCACGAGGTGCCGTGCGGGGCACGCGGGATGACGCGCAGCGACCAGCCCATCTCCTGCGGCGTGCGGTCGCCCTTCACGTTGTTGCACTTCAGGCAGCACGCGACGAGGTTCTCCCAGGAGTCGGCACCCCCGCGCGAGCGCGGCATCACGTGGTCGATCGTCGTCGCGCCCGACGCGCAGTACGCGCAGCGCTGCCCGTCGCGGCGCAGCACTCCGCGGCGCGACACCGGCACGTTGCGCCCCGACGGCACCTTCACATAGCGACGCAGGATGATGACGGAAGGCCGATCCCACTCCCCCGAGGTGCCGATCACCGGATGCTCGGCGTCGCTCGCGATGATCGCGGCCTTGCCGCAGAGCACGAGCACGAGCGCTCGCTTGAACGACACGACGGCGAGCGGCTCGTAACCGGCGTTGAGGACCAAAGTTCGCACGACAGGATCTCCTCTCGAAGGCGCCTGCACGGCTTGCAGGCATTCGACTCCCCGCTCAGACGCGGATCAGGAGGAGCAAACAAAAAGGCGCCGTCGCGAACGACAGCGCCTTACTGAACCGGAACGTGACAGTGCACGACCGGCCGGATGCTGCGCCGTATGCGGAACAGCGCGCGCGCATCCTTGGTGGGGATGCTGCTCGCGTACCGCATACGACTCTCCTGGATCCTCGAGTGACCGAGGGCTCCAGGCTAACCCGGGAATCTGCACCAGCCGGTTACGGCTCGATGAAGATTCCCGGGTGCGGGGATCAGATGCCGACGCGCACGAACCAGTAGTTGCCCCACGGCCGGCTGATCTTCACGCCGGTCGCCGGAGTACCGGCGTGGATCATCGTGCCGTCGCCGAGGTAGATGCCGACGTGACCGCCGCCGTCGGTGACGACCAGATCGCCGGCCATCGCCGCCTCAGGCGCGATGGCCGTGTAGCGGCCCTGGGCGCTCGAGGAGTGGGGCAGCGCGATGCCGACGTGGGCGAAGACGAACTGCGTGAAGCCCGAGCAGTCGAAGCCCGCCGGGCTCGCGCCCCCGTAGACGTAGGGCGACCCGAGGTACTGCATCGCGATCGAGACGATCGTCGACGGGTCGTAGTTCGGATACGGCGGGTTGGCCAACAGGTCGCGCACCGTCGGACCGCCGTAGGACGCCATGCGGGCGGCTTGGGCGACGCGGGCGAGCTCCGCCGCGGAGGTGGTGGTGTAGCCGTCGAGACCGGTCACGGCGGCGGGTTCGACCGCCGGGGCGACCTCGAGGCTCTGCGCTTCCGCGGCCTTGTAGGTCTCGAGTTCGCCGGTGGACGCGTGCGCGGCATCCGCCGAGCGGTACGCATAGGCCGGAAGCGCGACGGTGCAGAAGATCGCCGGCACCGCCACCCCCATCACGAAGAGGGGGAGCAGACGTGGTCGCGGGCGCGCGAACGCCCGGGGGGTTTCGGACGGGGGGATCGAGTTGGCCGGGTCGAGATCGACGTCCGGCCCCGTGGGGCTAGAGAACAATGAGAGACTCCCGCGCCGCACCGCACTCTCCGCGGCCCCATCCCTGTCGTATTCACGTCGCGCGGCAGAGGATGGGGGACGAGGCGCCCTGCAACGCGGCCTCCGACCGGCTAGGGGTTGGTCGAGAGGACTCGATGACTATACGCATCCGAACCCGGAAGACAACTCGACATCCCGCTCACCGAGCGTTCTCCCCCCGAACGGGGATCACCGCGTGTCGGCGTCAGTTCGCGACGTAGACGTGCGTGGCGACCTCGGCGGGCAGTTCCAGCCCCTCGCCGAACCCCTCGACCCGCACGAGCACGTAGCCGCCCGCGGCTGCGATCGTCGCCTCGGCACCGGGCAGAACCCCGGCGGCCCGCAATTGCTCGAGCAGCTCGGGCTCGAACTGCACCGGCTCGCCCAGACGCTTGATGGTCACCGCGATCGAGCCGTCGACTCCGCGCACCCGCTCGACGATGTTCACGACACCCTCGAGGAAGGGACGGGCCGCCGATCCCCCGATCTCTTCGAGTGCCGGAATCGGGTTGCCGTACGGCGACTCGGTCGGGTGGCCGAGCACCTCGAGCAGCCGGCGCTCGACCTGCTCGCTCATCACGTGCTCCCACCGGCAGGCCTCGTCGTGGACGAGGCTCCAGTCGAGGCCGATCACGTCGTGCAGCAGGCGCTCTGCGAGGCGGTGCTTGCGCATGACGTGCAGCGCGCGCGTGCGACCCTCGGGGGTGAACTCCAGGTGGCGGTCGCCCTCGACGCGCACGAGACCGTCGCGCTCCATGCGTCCGATGGTCTGCGACACGGTAGGCCCGGAATGCCCGAGGCGCTCGGAGATGCGCGCGCGCAGCGGGATGATGCCCTCTTCTTCGAGGTCGTAGATCGTGCGCAGGTACATCTCGGTCGTGTCGACGAGATCGGTCATGGTGGTGGCCCTCCCAGAAGTCTCCAGCCTACCTTTCGGTGGCCCGTAGAATCTGGACGTGCCGAACGTCGAGATCCCCCGGAACCTCCTTCCCCTGGACGGCCGGTTCGGCTGCGGACCCTCGAAGGTGCGCCCCGAGCAGATGGCTCACCTGCAGGCGCACGCCCACCTCCTCGGCACGTCGCACCGCCAGGCTCCGGTGAAGGATCTGGTGGGTCGCGTGCGCTCCGGCCTCGCCGATCTGTTCGCGATCCCCGACGGCTACGAGGTGCTGCTCGGCAACGGCGGGTCGACCGCCTTCTGGGACATGGCCGCCTTCTCGCTGATCGAGAAGCGCAGCGAGAACCTGGCCTTCGGCGAGTTCGGGGCGAAGTTCGCCGCCGCCGCGGCCGCGCCGTTCCTCGAGGCGCCCCACGTCATCCAGGTGCCCGGCGGACAGCGCGCGGATGTCGAGGTGCTCGACGGCATCGACCTCTACGCCTGGACCCACAACGAGACCTCGACCGGCGTCATGGCGCCCGTGACGCGGGTGCACGGCGACCCCGGCGCCCTCACCGTCATCGACGCGACGAGCGCCGCGGGCGGCGTGCTGATCGACGCGGCCGAGACGGATGTCTACTACTTCGCCCCGCAGAAGAACTTCGCCAGCGACGGCGGCCTGTGGTTCGCCCTGGTCTCCCCCGCCGCGATCGAGCGCATCGAACGCATCGCGGCGAGCGACCGCTACATCCCCGAGATCCTCAGCCTGAAGAACGCCGTCGACAACAGTCGTCTCGACCAGACCCTCAACACCCCCGCCCTCGCGACGCTGCTGCTGCTGGAGAGCCAGCTCGCGTGGATGAACGGCAACGGCGGCCTCGCCTGGGCCGACGCGCGCACGAAGGAGTCGTCGGGTCTGCTCTACGCCTGGGCGGATGCGGCACCGTTCGCGACGCCGTTCGTGGCGAACCCGGCCGACCGTTCGCAGGTGGTCGCGACGATCGACTTCGACGACTCGGTCGACGCCGCCGCCGTCGCGAGGACGCTGCGGGCGAACGGCATCGTCGACACCGAGCCGTACCGCAAGCTCGGCCGCAACCAGCTGCGCATCGCGACGTTCACCGCGATCGAGCCGGATGACGTGCGCGCCCTGATCGCGTCGATCGACTGGGTGCTCGAGCACGCCGCCGTTACGGTGTGACCGTGCGCCTCTTCCTGAAGGACTCCGAGCGGCGGCCCGACCCGGCCCCGGTCAAGACGGACGACCGCAAGGTCGTGCTCGTCGGGCTCGTGCTCTGGATCATCGCGCTCGGCGTGATGCTCGTGCTGCTGGCCCAGCTGCAGGAGTCAGGACTCGTCTGGCTGCTCTGGACCGTCGTCGGCGGGCTCGTCCTCGGACTCGTCCTGCTCGTCTACACCGCTCGCCGCCACTCCGACTAGCTCGTCGTCGAGGTCGAAGTCGATCCCCTCGTGGGGGTCGACGCCGAGGTCGTCGTCATCGCCGAGACCGTACTCGTCGTCGTCCTCGTCCGTCTCGTCGTCATCCGCTTCATCGGTGAGGTCGGCGTCATCCGCGTCGGCCGCGAGCGCGAGTTGGGCCGCGCGGTAGTCTTCGAGCCGCTCCGCCCACGGCACCCAGTCGGGCGCGAGCAAGGCGCCGTCGCCGGGCATGAGCTCGGCCTCCATGACGGTGGGCTCCTCGCCGGGGATCTCGGCGACGCTGACCGACCAGTGCCACCCCGGGTACCCCGACAGGGTGGAGGCGAAACTCAGCTGGGCGACGCCGTCCTCGGTCGCGGTGCTCTCGAGCAGGGCACCGACGGTGCCGGGCGGGCTGATCTCGGCGAGCGCCGCGCGGGCGACCGTCTCCTGATCGAGCACGTCAGGCATCCAAGTCGTCGGCGACCTTGCGCAGCACGGCGGCGATCTTCGCGCCGTGCGTCTTGTCGGGGTAGCGCCCGTGGCGCAGCCCGGTGCCGATGGAGTCGAGGAGCTTCACGAGATCTTCGACCACGATCGCCATGTCGTCGGCGCTGCGGCGGTTGCGCTGGCCGAGCGTGACGGGCGTCTCGAGCACGCGGACCGAGAGGGCCTGAGCCCCCTTCTTGCCGTCGGCGATGCCGAACTCGAGACGGGAGCCGGCCTTGACGACGGCGCCCGTGGGCAGTGCGGAGGCGTGCAGGAACACTTCGGTGCCATCGTCGGAGGCGATGAACCCGAATCCCTTGTCCTCGTCGTAGAACTTGACCCGACCGGTGGGCATGGCGACTGACCTCTATCCTTGAGCCGTGGCGAATGACACCCCGGTACCCCTCAATCGTATCGAACGCATCCTGCGGAACATGATCGCGTCCGCCGCGGGCCTCTCGATCCTCGCCATCATCGCCACGATCGTCGGAAACCTGTCGGGCGTGAACACCCGCGAAGGCATCTGGCTCACCGTCACCGTGCTGCCGTTCGTCGGTCTGACGATCGCGTTCCTGCTCATCGTCGCCTTCCTCGTCGTCAGCGTCGTGCGCCGCCGTCGGCTGGCGCAGAACGGCGGCTAGCGACCGGATGGTCGCCAGCGGATCCGCTCTGGCGCTCGCGGCCCGGCTGCGCGCTCTCGACGACGACGCGCTCGCCCGGCTGGTGACCCAGCGCCAGGTGCGGGATGCCGGCATCCGCGACTTCTTCGACCTCGCCGAAGCCCTCCTCGACCGCACGTCGGTGCAGGGCGCCCTCGAACGGCTCGACCGCGGCATCCTCGCCCTGCTCGCGGTCGCGGGGGAACTCGCCGAAGGTCCGGGCGCACCGACCGCCGAGCAGCTCGCCGCCCGGCTCGAGATCCCGGTCGCCGAGGTGCGCGAACGCCTCGCCGTCGCCGTCGACGCCGGGCTGGTGGGCGCCGAGTCGGGGCGATACGCCCCGTGGGATGCCGTCGTCGAGCAGTTGCGCGCCTGGCCCGCGTTCGGGCTGCCGGCGAGCCGCGACCTGGAATCCTCGTCGCCG